>JBNJFV010000198.1:0-4354 GCA_051747145.1 Halobacteriota archaeon | reverse complement strand
AGCGTCTCCCACACGCGTTCTCTGAGTTCCCGCTCCTGTTCGACCACCGACCCACGGGCGATCGGCGTCACCGAGCGCCACAGTGATTCGCCCAACTGGCCTTTCGGAGCGAGCATTAGGTTCTCGAGAACGGTCATTTCGGGCAGTTCGCGGGCGATCTGAAAGGTTCGCACCATACCGCGTTTTGCGATCTGATCGGGCCGAAGGCCGGTAATGTCCTCGCCCCGGAACGTCACCGACCCGCGATCGGGCTGTAACGCGCCGGAGATCACGTTGAACGTCGTCGACTTGCCGGCGCCGTTCGGACCGATGAGCCCCGTGATAATTCCAGATTCCACCTCGAAGCTGACGTCGTCGACAGCGGTGATTCCCCCGAACGTCTTTCGAATGTTCTCGACGCGGAGCGGGACGGTCCGCGGCGTGCGTGCGGCGTCACGTTCGATCGCCGAATCCCGCGATTCGGGTTCTGTCGTGCCCATCTGTGCGGGTTCTGAAACCTCGGTGGCCGTTTCGATCACCTCGTCTGCTGGCGGATCGTCCGGTCGATCACTCATGACGCTCACCTCCGTCCGCCGCTGTCGGCTCGCGTGGGTGCGTTCGTTGCGACAGGTCGACCGCCGCCGCCGGTTCGTTTCGACCGCCGAGGACGCCGTCCGGACGGATCTGGATTATCGCGACGAGCACGACACCCAGCAAAACGAACACGAGCGCCGATCGGTTGTCGATCGAATAGGCCAAAAACGGCGCGAACTCCCCGGAGAGTATCGGCCCGACGGCGTCGACGAAGCTGTTTGGGGCCGTGCCGTAATCGAGCCTGTTGCCGACTGCGCCGAGGGCGCGCCGAGGTCCTTCGAAGAGTAGTCCGACGAAGAGGATCGATCCGATCACGCTGCCGGTGTTCGAACCGGCACCGCCGATGATGACCGCAACGAAGATGTAAAACGTCACGACTGGCATGAAGTCGTTCGGACTGACGAACCCGTAACTGCCCTGCCAGAGGATTCCCGCAAGCCCCATGAGCGCACACCCGACCATGAAGACCTTGATTTTGAATATTTCGACGTGTTTGCCGAGCGAGCTGGCGACGAGATCGTCTTCGCGAATCGATTTTAGAACCCTGCCGAACGGAGAGTTCCCGATGCGAGAGAGCAACACGTAAAAGCCGATCAAAATCACCGCAAGCACGATCACGTATATCCATTCGACGACGACGTTCGGCTGTATTCCGATTGGATCGGTGACCGCAAATATCGCTTCGCCAAGGGGCGTTGGATTTCCGACTCTGCCACCCTCGAACAGGAGGTTTCGAGTCGGACTCGAAGGTGATGGCACCTGAATACCGCTGCCCGCACCCGTCCCAAACCCGCTGTCCGGTAGGAATCCGACCGACGAGGTCACCGTACTCGAGGCTCCAATCACCCACTGGTTGAACGCCTCGGAGTTGTACGTCAACCGGATGATTTCGGAAAACCCGAGCGTGACGATCGCGAGGTAGTCCGCTCTGAGTTTGAGCGCGGGAAGGGCGACGAGGAGTCCGATAACCGCTGCTGCTGCCATCCCGCCGAGGACACCGATCGGTAACGGAAGCCCGAGTCCGGGAGGACTCCCGCCGGGATCACCCGACAACATTGCCATCGTGTAAACGCCGACGGCCATGAATCCGGCGACGCCGATGTTGAACAGCCCGGTGTACCCCCAGTGGAGGTTCAACGCGAGTGCCAACATACCGTATGCGAGTATGAAAAACGTCAACACGCGTAAGTTTGCGACCACGCTGTTGATCCCCTGTCCGAGGACGGCGACCGCAAACAGGGCGTAGATCCCGATCAACGCACCGAAGACGAGCAGTAGGTCCTGCGATCGCCTCGAAAGGTCGGCGAACATACCGTCACCGGCCGTGTCGCTCATGCGGTCGTCACCCCTTTGAAGATGCCTTCAGGTCTGAGCAACAACACCAGAATCATCAACGCGAAGGCTGCGGCCTCGTTGAAGTCAGAGGGAATCCACACGAGCACGACCGAATAGGTAATCCCGATCAACAGGCCGCCGGCGATCGCCCCGTAGATCGACCCGATACCCCCGAGGATCACCGCGGCGAAGATCAAAAGCAGCAGGAACCACCCGAGGTTGAATCCGATCACGCCGCGATCGAGGACGACGAGATAGCCTGCGACGCCGGCGAGCCCGCCGCCGAGCACCCACGTCGCCTGCACGATCCGTTCGGTCGGAATCCCGGTCACAAGCGCGAGATCCTTGTTGTCCGCCATCGCTCGCATCGCCTTTCCGAGTTTCGTCCGTTGCAGAACGAGGTGGGTGCCGATCATGAGCGCGATCGCCGCGATCACGAGCGTCACTTCGTGGAGGTTCACCGAAAGACCGACGACGTCGACCCGGACGTCGCTCGTGTCCACCACGCCTCTGTTAGGTGATCCGAACACGAACTGGATCACGTATCGAAGCGCGAGAGCGACCCCGATACTCGCGATGAGGAGGCTAATGCCACCTCGATCGCGCATCGGCTTGTAGACGATGCGATCGATCAAAAGCGCAAGCGCGATGGTGAATACCGCAGCGACGAGTATGCCCAGCAGGATCGACGCCGGGGCCTGAATGACGCTCGCACCGACCTCCTCGGCGAACGGTGACCCTCCCCCCGCACGTACCAGAAGTAGTTTTCCGACACCGACGGTGCCGAATCCCGCGACGACGTAGGTCGACGCCCATCCGGCGAAGGCACCGGAGGTCAACAGATCGCCGTGCGAAAAGTTGGCGAAACTGAGGATGCTGTAGGTCATCGACAACCCGATTCCAGCGAGGCCGATTATCAGCCCGATGACGATTCCGTTCCAGATCATTCCACCGAATCGCTGTACGGAGAGTTCACCGCCGAACGATCGGTTCGCCGTGAGCGCTATTTCGATGCCAGCTAATCGAAACAGGAGGTCGGTAAGAAGGATCACACCGAATATCCCGAGAATGAAAAGCGGTGCATGCTCCCGGATCTCCTGTCCGTTTAGTCCGCGTGACTCAGAGACTCCCATGCGTATTTCTCACAAGCTATCAGGGTTGCTGGAAGATACATAACTCTTCGCTCTTTCCGATCGGTTTGGGAGGGGCGAGACCACATTCTGCGGGTGAGTTCGGCCTCACAGTCCCAGCGCACGTCTCCCAGCAAACGAGCGTTAGTTCCAACGCGGGTCTCCCATCAAACGAGTGTTCGTTCCAACGCGGGTCTCCCAGCAAACGAGTGTTCGTTCATACTTGTGAGTACCACCCCGCGTGTGCGATCGCCGTTGCGGATTCGGAGTTCGGAGACAGTGTCGTTCACACCGTCATCGATAACTGTCCCGATGGCGAATATACGGTCGACCTGTTCGTGATCCAGATCGAACCTGCGGCAATGAACGACATTGACGCCCTCACGGAGGCGTGGGTCGACCTCGCGGACGATCAACTGAGCCACGGCTCGACGATTCGCGCCGCGGAGAATCGATCGGTCGCCAAAGAAGCGATCGCCCGCCACGTCATTTCCGAGGGGTTGCTCGTCGCTCGGACTGCCGAGGATGCCGTCGCCGGCTTCGTGATGTTTCACGTTCGAAATGGCGTGTACACCGAGATCGGCACGCGAGGTACGATTGCGAACATCTTCGTGCATCCCGAATACAGAGACGAAGGGATCGGCCGCCGGCTACTCGAACGCGCGGAGGATCGGCTTCGCGATCGTGGGGTCGATACGGTCACGCTGGAGGTGCTTGCGAACAACGCGGAGGCGATGCGATTTTACGAACGGGCCGGCTATTCGCCGCACCGAATCGAGTTCGCAAAGCGATTCGAAACCGATAACAACTCCACCGATCACGTGTAAGGTACTGACGCGCCAGGAGAGCATGGGGGGTTCATGCACTCGACTTGTAATCGAGACTTCCGGGGTTCAAATCCCCGTCCTGGCTTGCCATTGCTACGCGACAGCCGGAGATACACCGACACGTGAGGGACGGTAGCAGCTACGCCGGCCGTAACGATTGGGCGTGATGGTTGCGGCGTCACCGAATCGTTACTCCCCTGCGGCCTTCGGCAGGGAGACGACGAAGACGGCTCCGACCGGTTCGTTGTCTTCGACCCAGACGGCACCCCCATAGTTTTCAACGAGGGTTGATACCAGATACAATCCGATGCCGGTTCCCTCGCTATCGAGGGTTTTTTCTCCTTTGGTGAAAATCGCTGTTTTCAGTTCGTCGGAGATGCCGGGCCCATTGTCCGCGACGCTGACCTCGAGGTGATCATCGTAGTCAGCCACTGAGACGGTGACTTCTGGAACGGCTGAATTGTTGTGCTGAACGGCGTTGTTCAATAG
>JBNJFV010000197.1:0-4367 GCA_051747145.1 Halobacteriota archaeon | reverse complement strand
GAAAACCACCCGTGACGTCGTCCTCCCGGTCCTCCGAGACGAAAGTCGACTGGACGCCGACGAGTTCGGCGTCGGCATCTGCGGGTTCGGTCCCGATCGTACGTTTTCGGCGATTCGAACCGAACCGGTCGTCGTCTCGGGGACGGATCCTGCTGCAACGCGAGCGACGGCGACGATACTCGATTCGATCACGACTGCTGACGTAATGCGGTGTGACTCGCCGACGACGGTCGAAACCGTCTGCGTGGTCGAATCGGCGTTTCGGGAACTGCTGGAGACGTTTGCAACTGAACTGTCGCTTCGCACGAGGGAATTCGGAACGGAGATGGCTACCGTCCTGGGCATTGCGACAGCCCGTGCGGGAGGGACGGTGCCGATGCCGGAGGTAACGATTCCCTCGACGGCGGCTCTTTCATCCCTCCTCGATACGACTGCCTCGAAACCGAACGGATTGAGTGCCGCGGTGCGAACTGGCGAGTCGTTGCCCAGCAAACTCTCCGACGTGGTCGTCGCGGAACTGGCGGCCAACGATCTCGACCCAGACCGATCGGTTGCGTTGCTGTGTGGGCTCCCGATCGACCCGGAGGTACCGTCGATGGACGCCTCGAACGTCTTCGAACTGGTACGATCGCTAATCAGCGAGGGCGTCGGCGTATTCGTCACCGATCCGGCAGTCGAGCCGTCGGATTCGTTTCGGGATTTTCAGATCCCGATGGACGCTATCGGGGAGGTGTCTCCGGACGTAATTTTGTATCTGGACGATCGCCCGGCGTTCGAGTCGATCGATTGGGCAGTCTTCGACGATCCCGTCGTCATCGATCTTCGAGGGACCCTTTCTGCCGAATCGATCGGTCACGACGTCACTGCGATCGGCAGAACGGCGTGACGGGACACCGCCTTACGGGTTATTCTTGGGGGCGGTGGCCTCCAGTGCGAACAGTAAGCCAACGACGATCGACAAAACGAGGACGAAAACCACGAGGACGCCCCAAACCGGATCTAGCACCGTAAACAGCTCATCGATCGAACCGGACGTCTCCGTGGATTCGACCGCAACCGTCGTCGTTTCGTCGCCGATCGAGACGGTGTAGGTCCCCGGTTCGTCGACCGTCGCGTAGTAGGTCAGCACTCTCGTATCCTCGCTCGAAAGCGTCACTGCACTCGTGCCGATCGCTTCACCGTCGATGGTTGGATCGGATTCGAATCGGACGTCGCCAAGGCCGGTGTTGTTGAGTCGCACCGTAACGGTGATTTGTTCACCGACGGTCGCGGGATTTGGATCGGCCGTCACCGATTCGATCTCGAGTTGGTCCGGGTCGCCATCCGCCGGTTCGATCGCATAGAGGTCGTAGGTACCCGGGGTAGGAACCCAGCGATCGAACCCCGATTTGATCGCCCGATCGTTTTCGACCGGGACCGTCCCGGCGTCGAAAAGGCGGATCTCCCCGTCGATTTTGACGTGGCGCTCCTGTGGGGTCTCCCCTGTCGACCGTTCGATCTCGAGGAGGTCCGGATATCGATCCGCGTCTGCCGGAAGGACAGCCGTCGCGATTCCGCGATCGGAGCCGACCGCGACGTGGGTCGCGTTGACGGTCGTCGTCATCGAAACGACACCGTCTGCAGTCTCGATACTGGTATCTGCACGGACCCACTCGTCGGACAACTCGTCGTACGCGTAGAGCGTGACGGTTTCCGCATTCGAATCGAGCTGCTCGAATGTCCCGGCTGGGATCTCGAAGCGGTACGTGTACGGCCCGTCACCGTCCTCCCCATCGTACCGATCGTCGAACAGGATCGTCTCTCGATTTTCGAGTTCGAAGACGGCGTTTTCGGAATCGACGTTCGTCACGTACGTCGTCGCCGTGTGTTCGGTACCGTCGGCGTACCGAAGATGCACCGTCGGTGCGTACGAGCCGGCTGTCTCGTAGGCGTGTTCGATCGACGGGTCGGTCGTCTCCCGATCGATCGTGCCGTCGCCAGTCAGATCCCACGCATACGTTTCGATGTCCGGACGCGGTTCGTCAATCGAAACGTCGAACGTGACCGATTGGTCGATCGGAACGATCGTATCCGATGCGGTTACAGACGCGTTTATCGGTGTCTCCGCCTCGCAGAATCCGTATTCGACGGTCACCTCGTCGGTTAACGAATCGAGCTGTACCCGTTCGAACCCCTCTTCCGTTTCGCTGAGGACGTGCCATTCGTCTATTGTACCGTTGTACCCCTCGTTCTGGTTGGGGGCGTCGTTCGGTCCAGTCCGTCGCGAATCGCCGTACCGGTGGTATGCCTCGAGGTTGAATGCGGGTTCGATCTGTATCTCCAACTCGTCGGATCGGTCGAGTCCTCGAAACGCGGCCCCATCAGTTCGGCTCTCGGTCCACACCCAACTCAAAAGCGCAGGCGAGTCGTCCAGTCCGTAGTTGTCGTCGTGATCTCCATGTTCCCAGTAGTCCCCGTAACTGTCGTCCAGAACGGCCCACTCGCCGTCCTCTGGGAGCCCATCGACGTAGAACGTCGCTGAACCGCCGGTCGTTCCGGCCGCCCGATCGGTGTGTAGCTTATCGTGAACGATCACGAGACTGAGCCCGTCGGGGCCCTCGTGCACCATGAGCAAACTCGTGTCGTCTTGTTGATATTCGACCGTCCCTTCGGAGCTGTAGTACCGACCCCAGCGCGGATCGTCTCGGTCGTAGTACCTGTGTCGGTACTCATAGAACGATTCGACATCCTCGTCGGTTCGAAACGGTTCGACCGCGATACACTGGTCTCCCTGCGTTAGGATGATCGATCCCTCCTCCTGGGCGGTCGCCGATGGCGGTGTCGCGATCACCGAGACGACGACGACGAGAAGCAACGCGACCGAAACGCATCGGTGGAGTGGGTTCATCGGTATCGGTACGGTGGGTTCATCGGTATCGGTACGGTGGATTCATCGGTATCGGTACGGTGGATTCATCGGTATCGGTACGGTGGGTTCATCGGTATCGGTACGGTGGATTCATCGGTATCGGTACGGTGGATTCATCGGTATCGGTACGGTGGGTTACGTTGCGGTCGTGTCGTCGCCGCACGACACACCGTTTCAGATAGTTTCAGATACGTATCGTTTTGTGATCGAAAGTCCATTCTCGGTGCTCAACGCACAGTGAGAACAACGAGGTGTTTTGTTATAGCGATCGAAACGGAGGCGATACTCGCTTATCGGTGACTACTACCTACAAGCTGAGTATAACAAACCGAGCGCAGCGTCGTATCTGTACTCGTACTCCCAGCGTTCGAACGCTTCCGAGGAGGAACCAATGTATAATCGAAACACAGTATCAGTTGTCGTCCCCGCGTACAACGAGGAGGGATTCGTCGGTAACGTCATCGAAACGATTCCGTCGTTCGTCGATCGCATCTACGTAATCGACGATCGATCGACCGACGGAACCTGGCAGGAGATCACAACCACCGCAGCACGGGTGAACAACGCGCGGCCGTCCGAGTCGTTCGACCAGCGCGTCGTCGCTATCAGACACGACGTAAACAGGGGCGTCGGCGGCGCGATCAAAACGGGGTATCAGCGGGCGCGTGCGGATCGAATCGACGTCACCGTCGTGATGGGCGGCGACGGGCAGATGGATCCAGCTCACCTGTCCCGTATCATCGAACCGGTCGTCTCCGGCGACGCGGCGTACGCGAAGGGGAACCGCCTCGTAAACCCCGCCGATCACGAACAGATGCCCACGCACAGACGGATCGGAAACGGGATCTTGAGCCTGTTGACGAAGATTGCGACCGGGTACTGGCGAATCAGCGACCCTCAGATGGGGTACACCGCCATTTCGCTGGAGGCGCTCGACACGGTCGATATCGACGGAATGTACGAGTTTTACGGCTACTGTAACGACCTGTTAGTCCGGTTGAGCGTCGCGAACCTGCCCGTGGTCGACGTTCCAAGCCCTCTGGACTACGGCGACGAAACCAGTCACATCACGTATCGGACGTACATACCGAACGTGTCTGGTATGCTCTTGCGGGTGTTCCTGTGGCGACTGTGGCGGACGCGACACTCGGGCGTCGGTACGGCAACGTTGGTCCTGTTCGTCGGCGGTGCAGCCGGCGTGATTTCAGGAGTGGCACGCTCGGTGTCGCCATCACGCGACGGTATCGGCGACCGCCTCGCGGCGGGGCGGGCAATGCTCGGTGGGATCGCTCTCCTCCTTGCGGGTATGTCGCTCGATGCGGGCCGTAATCACGCCCAAAACTGGCGGGAGAACGTTCCGCTTGCGGCGATCGACGGAAATGGGGAACCGGCCGGTCAGCCGGACGAGCCTGTGACGTCTGAAGCCCCGATCGACGGCGAAGGGAGCGCTGACACGACG
>JBNJFV010000196.1:0-4413 GCA_051747145.1 Halobacteriota archaeon | reverse complement strand
GCGGACATGCTCCAGTCGCAAGCCACCCATGCCGGTGCGAACCTCGTGACCGGGCGCGTGAGCGCGCTCGACGGATCGCTCGCAGAGACGTTTACCGCGGAGATTGACCGAGACGACGGCCAGACTTGCGTGCACGCCGATCGCGTGCTCGTCGCCTCGTGGGCGGACACGTCCTACCTCGAAGGGGTCGACGTGGCCGTCCGTACCGCGGGCAGCAAACAGTACGTCGAAACCGACGAGCACGGCCGATCGACCGTCGAAGGGATCTACGCGGCGGGTCGGATCACCGAACGCTACCACCAGACAGTGATCGCAGCAGGTGACGGCGCTGAGACCGCGATCACGCTGATCCACGATTCGGACGTCCCATTCTACAACGACTGGGTGGCTCCGGAGGGATACTTCACCGATCGCGGACGGGAGGTGCCGCCGGGGTGTGAGGAGATCGACGGGGCCGAACGGCGAGCGCGCGAACGAGCGTCGATGGCCGCAATGACCGAATACTTCGCCGAACCACACGGCGATCGACAACGCACGCATCCGAGCCTGTCGGCGGACGCCCTCGGCCGCGTCCCGGAGAATGGAGAATCGAGGTACGATCGGTAGGAATCTGCAATCAATCGGTAGTCGCGTCCCAACATCGGTAGTCGTCGACGCGCGGTCAGTAGTCGTCGCCATACTATCGGTAGTTGTCGCCATACGATCGGTAGGAACTTTCTCACGGTGCAGTAGGCGGTTCGTAGCTAACACCCGTCGATCGAACAGACAGTCGTCACCACTGACCTATCCGAAGTCGTGGACGTCGTCGCCAATCGACAGGCGTCGAGTCAGTTCGGATACGTCGGTCAGACGTGGTGCGCAGGAGACAACTATGCGTCTACAACGCCTACTACACGACGACAGTGCCGTATCGCCGGTCATCGGAACGATCCTGATGGTCGCAATCACCGTGATTCTCGCCGCCGTCATCGGGACGTTCGTCCTCGGGTTCGGCGACGACATCGATTCGACGCCGAATTCGAAACTCGACGTCTCGAACGATTCCGCAAGCACCGTGACGCTCACGCACAACGGGGGCGATCAGCTCGACCTCTCGGAAGTCACAGTACTCGTCGACGGAACCGTGGCAAACGACAGCGTCGAAACCGCACGCCAAACGCTGGGTGCGGGCGAAGACGTGACAGTCGATCTAGACGGGAACACCCTACAGAGCGATTCAACGGTTCGTGTTCGTCACGATCCAAGCGGCGGCATCCTGGTGGAAAGCACCATTGACGGGTGAAAATCGCTGCAGGTGCTCTCCCGTGGGTGTGCGATAACAGCCACGATCGAAACGGTCGGTTCGACCGGATCAGGTACCGCCAGCCAGTATCGAACGAGTAGCGATCGCGATCGAAGTGCCGACCAATGAATGATCGAAATCGGTGAACGATCGATGAACGATCGCAATCATAGGCCGACCGATGAACGATCGCAATCATAGGCCGACCGATGAACGATCGCGATCGAAGGACGATCGAAGAGCCGAACGACTATGTACTCTCCGGAGCCATCTCCGGACGAATGCTCGAGGGGGTCAACGTCGCACTCGGCGTCACGGGAAGCATCGCCGCCGTGAAAGTGGTCGAACTCGCCCACGAACTTCGGCGACAGGGGGCGTCTGTCCGCGCGGTGATGAGCGGCGGCGCGACCGGCATCGTCCACCCGAGGGCGGTCGAGTTCGCCACGGGCACCGACGTCGTCACGGAGATCACAGGACGCGTCGAACACGTCGAACTGTGCGGCACCGACGGCTGGGCGGACGTGTTCCTCATCGCGCCCGCGACCGCGAACACCGTCGGCAAGATCGCCGCCGCGATCGACGACACGCCGGTCACGACCACGGCAACGACGGCGCTCGGCGCGGGCATCCCGATCGTGATCGCGCCGGCGATGCACGAGCCGATGTACGACCACCCCGGCGTGCTCGAGGCGATCGATCGCGTCGAGTCGTGGGGCGTCTCCTTCGTCGACCCCCGGCTCGAGGAAGGGAAAGCCAAGATCGCGACCGAGGATGCGATCGCGACCGACGTCGCCAGGGCGACCACTCCCGATTCGCTCGCGGGAACGCACGTCGTCGTCACCAGCGGCGCGACGAGCGAGGCGATCGATCCGATCCGAACCCTTTCGAATCGGGCGTCCGGTCGGACGGGTCGGGAGATCGCACGAGCTTGTTACGTTCGCGGCGCGCGAGTGACGCTCGTACACGACGGAGAGGCCGTTCCGTACGCCGAGGTCCGCGCCGTCGAAAGCGCCGCCGAGATGACCGACGCCGTCCTCGAAACCGTTCCCGATGCGGACGCGCTCGTCTCCGCCGCCGCGGTGTCGGATTTCACCGTCGATCCCGCGGATTCGAAAATCCGATCGGGCGAACCCTTGCGGCTCGAACTGGAGCCGACGCCGAAGCTCATAGCCGCCGCACGGACGGCGGCTCCCGAACTCCCGATCGTCGGCTTCAAAGCAGAAACCACAGGCGACGACGACGCGATGGTTCGAAACGCGCGGTCGCTCCTCGAACGGAACGATCTCCGGTTCGTCGTCGCAAACGACGCGTCCGTGATGGGGAAAGCGGAGACGCGAGTCCGCATCGTCACCCGCGATTCGACCGTCGAACGGGCCGGATCGAAACGTGCCGTCGCGGGAGCGATCGCCGATCGGCTCGCCGAGGAACTCGAGTAACGATCGCGAACGCGATTATTCGCATATCTTTCGTGACAATTGTTTCGTTCTAACAAAATTTCTTATCGATATTGAAGAAACAAAAACAGGTTTCGGATCGAATAGCCTGTCCGTGCGGACGAGATAAGAATAGTTTTGGGGGGGCCGCTACTCGGTACTGACGAGACTTACCAATGACGTCCGGACGATCACGTATCGGTATACAGGGGGTGGGGTGACAGTGTCCGAACCGGCTGCCGATCGGCTACTCGTTCCGGTCAAACGATCCGTGACGCTTCGAAACACGGTTTCCTACGCGATCGAGGAAGCCTGCGCGAGCGGGACGAAAGCGGACCCCTCGTCGGTACATTTCGTGTTTCTGGCGACGTGGCGGGACACCGATCCGGGGACCGACGCAGAACGGGATCGTATCGCAGATCTGCTGGAACGCGTCGAATTCTGGGCGGAACTCGACCTGCAGGAGGGCACCGAGGAGGACGAACTGTGCGTCACCGTGGAGACGGCCATCGTCGGCGCCGATCGGTACCTGTTCAATCCGGCGGACTACGCGGCGGTGCTAAACGAATACGCCGAGGAGAACGACCTCGATCGGGTGATCGTCGATCCGGAGTACACGCTTGTCGGCCATACCACGCTGTTGCAGCCGCTGGAATTCGAGTTGGCCCAGACGCCGCTATCCGTCGAGGAAGCGCCAGTCGAGCGGCCGACCAGACGGAGCAAACTCGTCGGGAATACGAGCCGCCCGCGGTTCGTCGGACTGTTCGGCCTGTCGTTTCTGTTCTATCAGGTCCTCGGCGGGTTCGGTGGCAGTTTCGACGTCGTGACGGGAGCGATCACCGGATTGGTCGTCGCGCTCACCCTGTCTAACATCTCTTTTTACCACGAGCCCTCACTGCGTACCTCGCCGAAACGAATCGCTCGCGGGCTGATATACGTGCCGTACCTCTTCTGGGAGATCGTCAAATCTAACGTCGTCGTCGCCCGCGTAATACTCGACCCACGGCTGCCGATCGATCCTCGCCTGACGAAAGTACGAATGATCGTCGGTAGCGGGCTGCCGATCGTGACGCTCGCCAACAGTATCACCCTGACGCCCGGAACGCTCACGGTACGCGCCGACGATCAGGAGTTGTACGTCCACTCGTTGCTCCCGTGGGCGCGCGAGGGGCTCTTCGAAGGGGGCCTCGAACGGTGGGTCAGATTCGTCTTCTACGGGCGGTCGGCCGCCCGGTTTCCCTCCCCGGAAGAACGAGGTGACACCGAAGTGCTGCAGCAGCCGGTCGCCACCGACGGTGGGGGTGTCCCGTCGCTGACAGACTCGGACACTGACGGGAACGATCGTGGAGGCGACAACTCGTGAGCCTCGTCGAAACGACGGTCGTCGCCGGCTACACGCTCGGCGACCTACTGGTGTTGGCAGCAGCCGGATTCGTCCTGCTCGCGATCGCGATGCTGTATCGTGCGATCAAAGGCCCGACGATGCAAGACAGGGTTCTGGCCGTCAACGTCCTCGGGACGAACACGACCGTGATTTTGGCGCTGTTGGGAGCGGCGCTCGTCGAGCCGTGGCTCCTCGACATCGCGCTGGTATACGCACTTTTGAACTTCCTGATGGCGATCGCCATCTCGAAGTTCACCGTCGAACGGGGTGGTGTCATATGATCGACTCAGTCCGGATCGCACTGATCGTCCTGT
>JBNJFV010000195.1:0-4422 GCA_051747145.1 Halobacteriota archaeon | reverse complement strand
GCGAGATCGAACGGCGGCTCTACCGCCAGCCGGTGCGCGACGTCGATTTGATCATTCGAACCGGCGGCGACGAGCGAACCTCGAACTTCCTCCCGTGGCACGCAAACGGTAACGAGGCGGCCGTCTACTTCTGTGCGCCGTACTGGCCGGAGTTTTCGAAGATCGACTTCCTCCGCGGTATCAGAACGTACCAATCGCGCGAGCGGTCCTGGCAACGGACGCGGACCGATCGGGCGATCGCCCTGGTCAGGGCCGTCGCGGAGGTCGAACTCGACGAGGCTCGATCGGTCGCCGGCCGGCTCCGCAAGCAGTTGCCCCAATCGAGCGGCGACGCGCTCGCGGCGGAACTCAACGGAGACGCCAAGCCGTCCGACGCCGTCCGCGAGGAGACACAGCCGCTCGACGTCGTTCGTGAGGACGCACAGCCTTCGGACGTCGCCGACTGAAACGCTCCCTCGGCGGTTGGCGTCTCTCAGCGACCGAACCGCCGCTGTCTATCCTTGTAATCGAGGAGTGCTCGGAGGTAATCGCGCTTGCGGAAGTCGCGCCAGTTGACGTCGGTGAAGTACAGCTCCGAGTAGACCGACTGCCAGATCATGAAATCAGAGAGCCGCTCGGCTCCGGTTTTGATGAGCAGGTCGGGTTCGTCGGGAAACACGAGCCGGTCTGCGATCGCGTCGTCGTCGATCGCCTCGAGTTCGACGTCGCCGGCCTCGACGTCGGTTGCGAGCCTCGCGACGGCGGCAGCGAACTCGTGTTTTCCCCCGAGACCGATGTTCACCTGTATCGGCGCGTCAACCGGTTCGGTGTCTGTCGGTCCGCGAACGGCGACCGATCGCGGCGCGGTTACGTCCTGCAGTTGCCGTTGGAGTGTCGGGACGACGGCCTCGTCGAGCACGCTCACCGAGACCGTAATCCGCGCTGCGTCGTACTCGATCGCCCACCGAAAGAACGATTCGAGCGTCTCGTAGGCCCCCTTCTCGAGGAGGTCCCGTTCGGTGATGACGACCGCAACGTGCGCCGGCGGTGCAGCCTCGTGACGGCGGATGCGGGCGGCCAGATACGCGTCGTACAGTCGCACTGATTACAGCACGGCCGCCGATCGAATAACGTCTTCGCCCCGGATTTGTGGCCGTCCCAGCGCCTTGATTTTTTGCCGTCCCCGCACCGCCCCGAGGACGCCGCGGCCGTCTCCACGCCCCGATTTCCGAGTGACCGTCACTCAAACGAACGAGGATGTCGGGAGCGTTAAGTGCGAGTCGCCGATATCCGGTGGTGTGAGTGGACGGCCTCGACGAGCAGCGGCGTTTGCAGTGATAGCCTGTCTGACATTGGCTGCGCCGACGCTCGGCCCCATCACCGCCGTTCCGTTCGGCGCGATCGCGATCGCCGCGGCCTTTTTGATCTCCGACGGTCCGCTCTTCGAGCTGTTCGCCAGACCGGGCGACCGCCGCGATCGACGGCTCAACGGGCTGGCGGGATTCGCCTTTGCGACCGCCGGCCTCGCACTGTTGGCGACCGCCCCACAGCTGTCGATGCCAGAGGCAGTGTTCGTCGCCGCCGTGGTTGCGCTCGCGTTCGGCAATCTCGGCAAACATCTGGTCGAAACCCACACGAGCGATCAACTGTGGATCGTCCTCGGTTTCGTCGTGACCGGCTCGATCGCCGCAGCCTTCGCGCAGACGATCGTCGCAGTGCAGCTACCGGGGTCGAGTGACCTCGCCGTCGTCTCGTTTCTGAGTGTGACGGCTGCGCTGGTCGCGGCGATTCTCCGAGAGTTGCTCTACGAACGCGACGACCCGCTCGTGTTGTTCACCGTGGGGCTCTTGCTGTGGGGGGGTGCGTGGCTGGTCGACACGCTCGATCCACGCTATCTGATCGTCGCACTCGCGGTGACGGCCGCCCTCGGGTACGTCTCGTTCGCGCTCGGCACCGCCTCGATCGCCGGTGCGCTCACCGGCGTCTTGCTGGGACTCGTGACGATCGTCTACGGCGGTTTCGGCTGGTTCGTCGTGCTCATCGCCTTCTATGCGATCGGCGCACTCGCCTCGAAATTCCGGTACGAGGACAAATCTCGCCGCGGCGTCGCCGAGGACAACGAGGGCGCTCGCGGGACCGGAAACGTGCTGGGCAACTCGACTGTCGCGCTGGTCGCGGTGCTCGGCTTTGCGGCCGCCGATCACGTGATCGTGCCGGAGGTACTGTTCGTGGTCGCGTTCGCCGGGTCGATCGCCACCGCGCTCGGGGACACGCTCTCCAGTGAGATCGGTGGGCTGTACGATACCCCTCGGCTCATTACGACGCTCGAACCGGTCGATCCGGGAACCGACGGCGCGGTCACCTGGCAGGGTGAACTCGCCGGGTTCGTCGGCTCGATGGCGATCGGCGCGCTGGCGGCCCTGACGGTCCCACTGTCGGAGCCCCTCGTCGGTGCGATCGTGATCACCGTCGGCGGCGTCGTCGGAATCACCGCAGACAGCGTCCTCGGCGCGACGCTCGAGGGGGATCGGCTGGGAAATCAGGCGGTCAACTTCCTCGCGACGCTGGCCGGTGCCGTCGGTGCGGTGATCCTCGCGCTCGGGATCGGCCTCGCGTGAGTGGGCGACATCCGGTGACAGCTGCTCTTTCGGCTCTGTTGTACCCCTCGGAAGTTGCTAGACCCGGCGTGGTGAGTATAGCGGAGCTGTCTCACAGAGAGACTCGGTGAGTCGAGTGGCGCTAGCGAGCGGAACCGAAATGAATTTCATGCCAACCCAGTTGTTTGTTTCTATGCCCTCCAGAAGAGCCATGCTAGCAACCGTCGGCAGCGCGGCCGTCGTCGGGGTGGCTGGCTGCAGTGGGTCCGAATCAGGCGGCTCCGACACAGTCGATTGTCAAACGAGCGCTCTCGATCACGGCGACGGCGACGTTCTCGACAGCGGTGCGAGCGGAACGGTCGAAGACGGCGATGTGAGGCTCGCGGTTCCGCTGTCCGTCGACGACGTTCGAGAGAATGCCCTCGACAGACTCGAAGTGTACGATGCTGCGGACGCGCTAGCGTACACGATTCCGGTCTCAGCGGACGACGCCGGACTGATGGCCAACAAGGTAGGTGTAAACGAGGGACAGCTCCGATACGAGCAATCCCTGGGCCACCGACCGTTCCATGGTCAGTACCGAGTCGTCGCGGTGAACACAACTGAGGAGATCGTCGATTTTGTCACCGTCGAGTTTAACTGCTTTTCGGACGTTAGCAACTGACCGGTCGGCCCCACGCATCAGCACATCAATCGAAGGGTGAGGAACGCTCCGGATCACCCTGTCCAGTAGTTGGTCGCAAGCCAGGTGACCGATACTGAAGGTGAACTCGACATGACGATTCACATCGTTTTGCCTCGATCGCGATGACCACCCGCGTCGTCGGTCACTCGGTGCCGGATTGAAACTCCTGTTCGAAGGCGTTGATCGCCTCGTCGGTCCCGACGACGACGAGTTCGTCCCCCGGCTGGATCGTGCTGTCTGGTCTGATCTCGGTGACGACGTCCTCCTGGCGATCGATTGCGATCACCGTGCAGCCGGTTCGACCCCGGATGTTTGCCTCCCCGATGGTCTTTCCTTCCAGACCCGGCACCTGTTGCCGTATGGTTTCGACCTGCTGTTCCAGCGACACCACCTCACGCCGTTTCAAAAGCTGAGACGCTGCCATCCGACCGGTCACCCTCGCCAGCGACAGAACGTAGTCGCCCCCGGCGCGATACGCCTTCGAGATATTCGACTGTTCTTCCACCCTGACGAGGATCTGTGTATCGGGTGCCAGGTCACGGATCACGAGCGTGGCAAACTCGGTCATGGTGTCGTCGGGCAACGCGAGCACTACGGTTTCGGCTTCCACGACGCCGGCGGTGGTGAGCGTCTCCGGATCGGTTGCGTCACCGACCACGTCGACTCCGTCGTGATCCGCCTGATCGACGACCGTACACGAGAGCCCGGCCGCCGCGAGTTCCGTGGAAACGGCCTTGCCCACCTCTCCGTATCCGATAACGACCGTCCGGCCGGCTGCGAAGCCACGAACCGATGTTTGTGTCATCTTCGCGAGTTGTTCGAGCTGGTCGGCGCGGCCGGAGACGAGCAGCACGCTCCCTGCCGCGAGCTCAGTATTCGGTGACGGTGCGGGAATAAACTCGCCGTGATTCCATACCCCTAGTACGTTGGCCCCCGACCGTTCTCCGATACCGCTGCCAGCCAGCGTCATTCCCGCAAGCGGACTGCCGTGTCGGATCGAAATTTCCGCGAGCCGCAGGTGACCATCAATCTCAACCGCGTCGATCATGTCCGTCCGCGCGGCCGTGGTTATCTTCGCGGCGAGGCTTTCACCCAACAACGACCGCGGAGAGAGGACGGTATCAGCCCCGGCCAATCTGTGGTACGGTTCCGCGCTCGGGT
>JBNJFV010000194.1:0-4442 GCA_051747145.1 Halobacteriota archaeon | reverse complement strand
ACCCCGGTTCCCGAGCGCGTGACCGTTCGAAAGAACTAGACGAGAGCCATACAGCCAAAAGAGCGTCTATATCGTCGCTTCACACCGATGGTCGTCTCGTATCGATGGCCGCCACCACGGTGTGATGATTTTGCCAGCAGGGAGGATGTCAACCCGTAGGATTACGCCTGCTGTTTATAACCGGTCGAGGGCCCGTATCAGTCGTCAGCCCTGGGGACTGCGCCCGGGGACGTGATGCCGTAGTCGATACCGGCCGTGACGCTGTCGGGCTCTTTGACCACGTAGCTGATCAGCAGGTATGCGAAGACGTACTTCGCGACGATGTCGAGGCCGCTGTAGGCCCACGAAGTGACAGCGACTTCGAGCACCGCGATCCCCTCGACGCCGAGCGCCCAGAAGATCGGATAGCCGAGCCACATGACGACAGTCAGGATCTTCAGCGTGTTGAAGATGTCCCCAGTTCCGGCGGCCTCGGCATCTTTTGGCCACTCCACGAGGAGGATATACAGCACCACGAGGAAGAACGTACAGCTAATGAAGTACCAGAACCACCGCAGGAGGTGACTCGACGTGGTGAGTGCGGCGGCCAAGCCGGTCACACACATGGCGATGTCGAAGGTGATCGCGGTGAATATCTTCGTCACGTTCGAACCGGCGAGCAGTCCCAGCGCCAGCAGGATCGCCGGTGTCGAGAACGCCCAGGTCAGATAACGGCCCCACATCGTGAGGACCTCCTCACCGGCGAGTGCGTGTCCGGGCGGCATCTCGACGAGGCTGATCGTCAATCCCGAGGCGAGCCCCGTGTAACTCGAGATCGATACCACGGGGACGATCATCGTCGCGACGATGATGAGCTTTGCTCGCGGGTCCTCGACGCTTCTAGCCATGTACGCAAAGAGGAGGATAGAGAACCCTGCCAGAGCGATGTTCACCCAGAAAGAAGCCGCCAGCGCCGTATCTTCCATGACCCGCTGGAAGATATCCGATTGTGTCATCTCGGTTTCAGCCTGAAGCGCCACACCGATCTGTGCGATCGAGTCCGGGATACCTGTGCTGGTGGGCATACACATCATATAAAACGTCCAGCGTAATTAGTTCGATACCAAACAGGTCAGGAATGCGGCCGATCGAGCAGCCGCAGCGTCAGGGCAGTCCAGACGCCCCTGCCCGCGGGCGAGCCAAAAGACCACGGTGACGTGCGGGAGGAACCGATTCCGAAGACGGATCGAGGCGGCGAGCGCAAAAGAGCAGAGTCGTATCGAACAGGGCGATCCGGCCGGGATGGATAGTCGCTCGATGCAGTCGCCGTTCGACGGAAACCACCGTGTGAGCAGTAAAACCGCGCATATCACTCCCGGAGTTTTTGGCCCCAAACGGTAACGCGCCGTCGATAGCGAACGGCGAGCGGCGAGTCCGCCACCGACGGCCACTGATCGAGTAGCCACACGTAGAGGACGAACCCCTGGACGACGAAGAGGTTCGTCACCAAAAAGAACGTCGCCTCCTCGAGGGGGAGGCCGAACGGGGTGACCCCGACGGTGTACGTCTCGGAGATGACCCACAGTCCGAGCTGGATGGCGGTCCGATCCGCGATCCACAGATAGACCGACGGTACGGTGACGGCGACGGCGACGGTTCGTCGTGCCCGCCAGAGGTGCGTCCACCCGAAGCCCCACTGGATCGCGAAAACTGGTCCCGCCCACAGAAGGATCGAACCCAGATACAGCGTCGAAGGTGCCGCAACCGCGAGGACGGCACCGATAATACAGACCGAAAGACCGCCGAAGACGCCGAAGGCACGTTGGCGTCTCCCGAGCCGCAGATCGGTGTCCGTCGGAATCGAAAGGTGGGCGAGAAAGAGAACCGTAAGCAGTGGCTGGAGGATGAAAAACAGATACTCACCGACTGGCGCGGAGCCGACGTATCGCCACGTCACGTCGGTTCCGTACCACCAGACGTCGCGGTCGATGAGGTAGTTATCCCACGGCGTCGTATAGGCGACGGCCATCGTCACGATAACGAAGAGGCCGATGCCCGGAACGCGCCCGATCAGTGCGTCCTCTCGGCGCCAGGCTGCGAGGCCGAGCAGAACGATCGGCGGCAGCGTGAACACGAGGTGGAACTCTAGATACGTTGTTGGGGGGAGCATCGAGATGGTGCCGACACGTGGTCCAATCGACCTCGGAGCGCGCCCGGACAATTATAGGTACGGACTGCAGAAAAGAAAGGTTCGACCCCAACAAGTCAGGGACGGTCCGTTTGCGCGTCGAAAATCGAGTCGAACACCTTTCGCTGGGCCGTCCGGAGATGCTCGTGGAAGGTCGAACGGGTGATCCCCATCGACTCGGCGAGGGTTTCCCCCTTCACGGGCCGATGTAACTCGAAATACCCGCTGAGGTGGGCCCGACGGAGGGCGGCGTATTGCCGGTCGGTGAGTTGCTCGCGAAGCTGTTCGGTCATACGGTCGTCTGTTCGCCGCAGCGTCTCTTCTTGGCGCTGAGAGACGAGTTCGGTTCCCGGATATCGCTGGCGAATCGCCTCGACGATCGGTCGCGGATCCGTTCGGTTGGGAACTTCGACGACGAGCTCGGCAGTCCCGTTCGAGATGGTCATTTCGCGGACGATACCGTTGTTATCGATAATTGTCTCGAAGAACCCATCGTCCGAAATACTGTACTCGACGATCGCCCCTGCGTCTTCCTTCGAAATGATGGTTGCGTCGGGATCCTCCGTGGCGGCCTTCAGGGCGTCCGGGTCCGCTTCCCGGGTGGTGAACGCGATTCGCCCTCCCCCCTCGTTCCCGCTCGGGATCCGATCGGCGTATTCGAGTTGGCATCCATACCGTCGAGATAGTTCGATAAGGGGGAACGACTCGCTCGTGGATTCGAAGACCAGCCGAAGAACCTCGTCGTCGGTGAGCAGCCGACGGTTTCGAAGCGAGTCGATCGCGCCGCCGACAACGCGGCCGATGCTGTCCAAGACGGTTCGTTCGTAGTCGTCGAACGTCGAGGAGCTGTCGGTGTAGACCGTCAGAACGCCGTAGGTCGCATCCCGATACTGCAGCGGGATGGCTGCGATAGATCCGCCCGACGGAAGCAACCGACTATGAACCGAGTCGGTCGGCAGTGATCCGGCGTCGACGACGACGGCCTCACCCGAGTGAAACGCCCGTACCGTCGGATCGGCCGGTGGGGCCGCGGACGCGGTCTCGTCGGGAAGTTTGACCTGAATCCCATCGATCGGGATGTAGCCGCCGGCGGCGCTCGCGACCAGCCGCCTGCCGGTGAGCTGGCGGCGCCCGATCCAAGCCGATCGATACCGTGCCTCGATGAACCGTTCACAGACCGCCCTCTCGAGATCTTTTCGATCCGTCGCCTCGATAGCGAGTTCCGTGATGTCGCCCATCAGTCCTTTGATTCGCGAGAGGACTCGCTGAAGGTCCCGGCGCTGTGAGCGAAGTTCGGCGGCCTGCCGCTCGGCTCTGAGTTCGGCTTCCTTCCGTTCGGTGACGTCCGACTGAAACCCCACAACGTGCGTGACGGCTCCAGACTCCCGCTCACCGAGCGGTGCGAGATCGACGCGGTTCCAGAACGGGTCACCATCCTTGCGGTAGTTGAGGAGTTCGACGGTGATGGGCTGGCGTCTGTCGATCGCCTCGCGCATCTGAGCGACCGTATTCGGATCGGTGTCCCCGCCTTGGAGAAACCGGCAGTTGCGTCCGAGCGCCTCCGAACTGTCGTAGCCGGTGATCCGCTCGAAGGCATCGTTGACGTATACGAGCGGCTCGTCCGGCATGGTCACATCTGCCATAGTAACGCCGATCGGCGCCTCGTTTATCGCCTGATATTGAAGTTGACCGGACGCTATACCGGATTCCATCGCCGGGCGAGAGCCCTGTTGGGCAGCTTCGACGGCTCGATCGATCAGTGTCTCCGGCTCAACCTCGCCCGCCACATAATCTGTCACACCGCGGGTGATCGCCTCGCTCGCCAACCGTTCGTGGGGGATCTCGGCGTCGGTATACAGCACTATCGGTAACCACGGGTCGCGGTCGCGAACTGAGGACACCAACGCCAGCCCATCACTGTCGGCTAACTCGTAGTCGCTCACAATGCAGTCCATCTCGCCATCATCAACCACCGAGAGAATGTCCTCGGCGCGATCATGGACCGATATTTCGACCGATGCCGTGCTAAAGGCATCCATGACCGACGGATCCTGTGGTTTCGGACCCACGAGATGTATCCGGAGGTTCCCCATCACGGGTGAATACGGGCCGAACAGACATAAAATACAGCAGCGACCGAGAAAAAAGGATATCCAGCAGATCACAGCGTGAAAAAGTCAGTGAAACGGGGCCACAGGATTTTAACGCCACGAAAGTAGGCCGGAAGTTGTTTTCAGATATCAATATTTTAAGCAGCGACAATTGTATTAATCTA
>JBNJFV010000193.1:0-4514 GCA_051747145.1 Halobacteriota archaeon | reverse complement strand
GCTGTCCCCACAGGTCCTGGAGGGTGTGAGGAGCTTCCATTGTACTCGTACATCGTCGGTTCGACGTGACCGAGAGGTCGGCTTGATAACACTGATGAGAAAAGTAGATGTCCTCTGTGAGCACGTCGGAGTAGCCCCCGACAGTCTCGAACGCCTCCCTGGTGAATCCGGTCGCAGAACTTTGACAGTGGGTGAATCCGACGAGTTCACCCAGCAGATATCCAGCCTGGACGACGACCCGCTCTGCGTACGCAAGCGTCTCGATCGGCCCGGATGGCCGCGGGATTCGACGACCCTGAAACACGTCCGCGCCGCCCGTGAGTTCGGTCACCGCCGTCGATACGAATTTCGGGGACGCTCGTTCGTCGGCGTCGAACACGACGAAGTAGTCCGCCGAACTCCGATCGACCGCGCTGTTTATCGCGGTCGCCTTCGATCCGGGGAGATCGTTTACGAGGTATCGAACGGTGTCGTGTCTGGCCGCCAGTTCCGCGGCACGACTCCGGGTGGGTTCGTCGTCGGGTTCGACGACAATCGCGACGTCGAGGCGATCGTAGTCGTTTTCGAGGAGGCTGGTGACGCTCGCGTCGACGACATCGGCGTCCGCGTACGCTGGCACGATCGCCTCAACCAGCGGTCCCGATTCGATCGGTCCGGGCTCGGGGCCGCCCGTCCACACGTCGTAGACGAGTACAGCACCTGCGAACGCCACGATCACGCTGAAGAGCCCGACAGAGACCACGCCCTCGAAAAGCTGGATCCGCATGAAAAGCGGGTCGATCGCCACGGTCCATATGTCGGGACCGGTAACGAGGCCGATCCAGAACAACCCGACGATTCCGAGCGACGTGCCGGCCGATTCGGCGATTCGACGCATCAGGAGACCCATTCTCGTGTACTGATTCGAGTCGAGTCGCTATTCAACATTGTGCTTCAAGTCGAATACTGAAACGACAAGTCAGCTGGGTGAGGGGAGGGACCGTCAACCGACGAATCGTCGGGGGTGTCAGTTCGACGAAACTGCCCCGGTTTCGACACGTTATTCACTCGATCGTGAATACACCCGGTCGAATGACGTTCCGTGACTGGGTAGAGACCGCCGGCGAACGGATCCGCAAGAACGGCCTCGAGGGATTCGGTGACGTCTGTTACGACCTCTATACCGGCCTGTGGTGGCCGGCGTGGTGGGTTCGCCGGGGGACGAACGTCTACGAGCGCGAGTGGGACGTGCTGATCGTACTCGACGCCTGCCGGGTCGATCTCCTCAGATCGGTCGGCGACGAGTACGACTTCCTCGGGCCGATCGACCGCGTCGAATCGGTGGGCAGTATGTCGAAAGAGTGGATGGCGAAGACGTTCACCGACGCGTACGCCGAGGAGGTCGAAACGACCGCGTACGTCACCGCAAACGTGTTCTCCGATCGCATGCTTGCTGGGGATCGCTTCGGCGTGCTGGACGAAGTCTGGCGATATGGCTGGGACGAAGCGTACGACACGGTACCGCCGCGACCGGTGACCGACCGCGCAATCGAGGTCTGGCGGACGACAGACGTAGACAAAATGATAGTTCACTACGTCCAGCCGCACCACCCGTTTTTGCGGCTCGATGCGGGGTTCGATGCCGAGCCGTTCGGTCCCGCGGTCTCCGACACCGTCGTCGACGCGCTGCGGAAGCATAAAATCGACGCCGAATCGTTCTGGCGGGCATATCAGGACAACCTACGATTGGCCCTCGACGACGTGGAGCTACTTCTTGCGAACCTGGATGCCGACCGGGTCGCGATCACGGCAGATCACGGCGACGCCCTCGGCGAGTGGGGCATTTACGATCACCCAGTCGGCTGCCTCCATCCGGCGGTTCGGACGGTTCCGTGGACGGTCACCACCGGAACCGATCGCGAGACGTACGAACCCGAACTCGAACCCGACCGAGCACCGACCGACTCGACGGTCCAACGGCGGCTTCGGGCGCTCGGATACGTGGGATGATAGTCCCGACGCCTTCGAGGTGTCGGCAGATCGGCACGACGGAACCTTCGGTGGGAGTGATACCTCGATCGGGCACCCAACGAGTGCCGTGGCAGTCGATCGGGTGAAACGAACGTTTATCAACCGACAGATACGTAATCAGGCCATGTACGACGCGGTCCTCTTCGACAACGACGGCGTTCTCGTCTCCCGGACGCCGTTCGACGCGCTCCGTGAGGCCGCCTGGAAGACGTTCCAGGCGATGGGAATCGAGCGACCCCGCCCCGAAGACGTCGAATCGATGACGATCGGCGTCACCCCCGAGACGGTTCACACCCTGTCGGATCGGTACGACGTCGACGCAGACACCCTGTGGCGAACGCGCGACCGGACGGCGGCGGCGATCCAGCGAACGGAAATCCGTTCTGGGCGGAAAACGCCGTACGACGACGTGGCCGCGCTGTCGACGCTCGAGCTCCCGACGGGGATCGTCAGTTCGAATCAACAGGAGACGGTCGACTTTCTGGTCGATCGATACCCCTTTTACCGCTCGTTTTCCGTCGCGTACGGCCGCGAGCCCGACATCCGAAGTCTGACGCGAAAGAAGCCCGATCCCTTCTACCTCGAACGCGCACTCGAAACGTTGCGCGCAGAGAACGCCCTGTTCGTCGGCGACAACGATTCGGACGTCGCCGCCGCCGAAAACGCGGGGATCGATTCTGCGTTCATCCGCAGACCCCACCGCGTCGATCACACCCCGAATCCAGAGCCGACGTACGTCGTGGACGATCTGCACGACGTCGTTGCCATTACTCGGACGGGATCGGCCCCCTCCTGACCGGTCGATCGAGCCTGTAGCGCTCGCGGAGGAAACTCCTTTGCCCACAGAAACCCAACCAACGCCAATGAGCGAAAGCCCCGAGTCCGACGGACCTGACGTCCCTGCTACTGCGGCGGAGTGGCGCGATCGGCTGACAGACGAGGAGTACCGCATCCTCCGCGAGTCCGGGACCGAACCGCGGTTCAGCGGCGCACACGTCGATCGAGACGAAGACGGCGTCTACACCTGTAAGGGGTGTGGAGCCGTGTTGTTCGATTCGGAGACGAAATTCCACTCCGGCTGTGGGTGGCCCAGCTTTTACGCCGCACAATCGGACGCCGTAACTGAACACCTCGACACGAGCCACGGGATGAACCGAACCGAGATCAGATGTGAACGCTGTGACAGCCACCTGGGGCACGTCTTCGACGACGGACCGAAACCGACCGGCAAGCGCTTTTGCATCAACTCCGTCGCGCTCGCGTTCGAACCAGACGAGGATTGATCGCAGTCACGTCGCGTACTCACACGAGTCGATCGACCAGTGCACGAATGCTCCTTACGCGAGGTGCCCAACGTGGTGGCTTCGATCGTCGCCGACGAGCGATTCGAGCGCCTCGAGGTCGGTGACGCCGTTCGCATCGACGAGGTACGCCCGTCCGTCGGTGTCGCCGTACGATCGATGAAAGTCGTAGACGAAGCCGTACACGTCGACGTGCTCGGGGATCGAATCTGCAGCGAGGAGGAATGCGACCTGCGCGGAGACGTTGTGTTCGACGAGCCGGTCGATCGCGGTCGCTTCGTCCACGCCGTCGGTGAGTCCGGCGTCGATACCGCCTTCGATCGTCGGCAGGAGCGTTTCGACGGCTCCGCGGACGCCGGGATCAGAGGGGAGCGCTCCCCCAGTCGCCGCTCGATACGCCGCGGTGACGGCACCACAGCCGGTGTGGCCGACGACGACGATCGTCTCCGTGCCGGTGTGATGGACGGGGTACGCGACACTCCCCGAAACGACGAGGTCTCCGGCACGTTGCTCGCACACCTGATTGCCGATGTTGCTCGCCGTGAACACGAGTCCCGGTTCGGCGACGTCCCACATCCCCTCCTGAGAGACGCGCGCGTCCGAACAACAGATCGAAACGACGCTCGGCTCCTGACCGTCACGGAGCGTCTCGAATGCGCCCGGAGGAAGGGCCTCACAGTGGCGATCGTTTCGGTCAAGTAGGTCGCGAAGACGGTCTGCCGACATTTACAGGAGTACCGAGACGAGCTGGTAGAGGAAGCCGACGACGAATCCGGCGATCAACACGATCGTGGCGACGACGACGGCGGGCGAGAGCTTTTCCTCTTCGTTAATCAGGTACTGTTCCATGTGCGAATCGGTTCGTCGGAGCCCACATAACGATTTGGTTGTGTGGCGGGGGAGCGTTCGATGAGCGGGTCCGATCGCTACGATTCCCAATCCCGTCCGATCGGCGGACGATCCGTACTCGACCCCGGAAGGACGCCTCCGAGCGACCCGCCGATGCACATCGCGGTGAAGATCACGCTCGATTGGCACACGGCGAACCACGGATTGCTCCAATCGACGCCACCCCAAAGCGTCAGTGGCGCGATCGCGGTCAGTCCGGCGACGTACAGCAGGCCGATCCTCAGGCCGTCGTCGATTCGAACACCGGTTCCGGTGAGGTGGGCCTGGTTCCGTCGCAGACCCGTATCCGACCGT
>JBNJFV010000192.1:0-4721 GCA_051747145.1 Halobacteriota archaeon | reverse complement strand
GCCCACGAGGCGGGATTCGAAATCGCGGAGATCCACGCCGCCCACGGGTATCTCCTCCACGAGTTCCTCTCGCCGATCGCGAACCGACGCGGGGACGACTACGGCGGCAGCTTCGAGAACCGAACCCGACTCGTGCGGGAGGTCACCGCCGCCGTTCGCGAGGTGTGGCCCGACGACCAGCCGATCTTCGTGCGGATATCTGCGACCGACTGGATCGACGATCGGCCGGCGTGGGATCTCGAACAGTCCGTTCGGCTGGCACCGGCGTTGATCGACGCCGGGGCCGACCTCGTCGACGTGAGTTCGGGCGGCATCCACCCCGACCAGGAGCTTCCGAACACCGGACCCGGCTACCAGACTCGATTCGCCGAACGGATCAAAACGGCCGCGTCGGTCCCGGTCGGTGCCGTCGGGGGAATCACCGACGCGACGCACGCCGACGCGATCGTCCGAAACGGCCGTGCGGACCTCGCGATCGTCGGGCGGGAACACCTCCGAGATCCGTACTTCGGACTTCACGCCGCCGAAGCGCTGGGCGTCGACGTGGAGTGGCCGCCTCAGTACCGTCGGGCGAAACCGCGGTGAGTCGCAGACGCGCGCTCGGTAGCGTCGATCGACTACCGGACGGCGATTCGTCGATCGACTACCGGACGGCGATTCGTCGATCGACTACCGGACGGCGATTCGTCGATCGACTACCGGACGGCGATTCGAATCGGGACGGGTCATTTTAACACCACGGCGTCCCAACCCCGACTATGGCTCCCCGTTCCAGTCGGGACGACGACCTCGAAGATCGCCTCGACGAGCTAGAGGAGACCCTCGGCGAACTTCGCGGCGAACTTCGAGCGGACTCGAGGCGATCGCGGCCGACACCGCCGAGCCTCGGCGAACTGTTGCGGTTCACCGAACAGTACACGATTCCGACGTTGATCGCCATGCTCGAAGCGACGATCAAGTCGCTCGACCTCCTTCGACGGACGCTCCGTCTCGCAGATCCCGGGCGAGCAGCACGCGAAGAAACCGCAGACGCCAGACGAGAACTCGATCGCGTGGGATCGAAAGCCAGCGGGCAGCTCGCACGCAGCCTTTCGGAGCTTCGAACGGCGCTCTCGGAGGCGGATCTGCCCGAAAACGGCGACTCGCGGCGGTTGATCGAGGACGCGCGCGAACTGACCGAGGAGATCGAAGGCCGACTCCGGGAGGCCGAACGCGACGTGCGACGCGAGTGGGATCGGGAACGACGGATCGACCGTGAATCGACGCCTGAGGACGCCGAGCCGGGGCGTCGGAACGATCGGACCGCCCGGCGATCCCGATCCCGGCCGCGGGATCGTGCCGATCGACCAGCCGATCGAGACCGGCCGAATCGCGGCGTGACGATCGACGTCCGCGATCAGCGCGATTCGGACGATCGATCGATCGACAATGGCGGGGAAATCGAATCGGCCGAGGAGACAGACGAATCGTCGTCACACCCGGAGATCGACGTCGATTCGGAGCTGACGTCGATCAAAGAAGAACTCGGGAAAGACGATCCCGATCCAAACGACTCCAAACGCGCCGATCGCAAAGCCGTCACGGGATCAGATGCTGACGACGCTTCCGATGACGGCCACGCGGGCACCCAAGAACACGGTTCGAACGACGACGACGATCGGTGATCGATCCGGTCACGACGACGTTGGAGATCCGGTCACGACGACGTTGGAGATCTGACCCACATTTTACGTATTCGGGTGAGAACAGCCTGACATGTTCCGTCGACAGGTCGTCCTCGGTGCGATTTTGCTGATTGCAGGCGGTGCAGGATGTACGACCAGTCCCCAGCGTAGTTCGGAGCCGACGCCCACACCGACGCAGACGCCAGAACCAGACGAGAACGGGTCGGATGACGGGGCAGACTCCACCCCGGATGTCGAGGCGATCGAATCGCGGGTTCTCGAGTGCGAGACGTCTTCGATACGAGATGCGTACGCTACGTCTGCAGCCGAGACGTTTGCCGATCCAATCGACCCGCAAATCGTCGATACCGACATCCGATCGGACGGCGTGGTCGTCGAGACGAAAACCGTGTTCGGGACGATCCGATCGGGGGGCGATGACGCGCCGGACGAACACGTAGATTACGAGGTGATCGCAGTCTACTTCGTCACCGAAGACGCGACGTATCGATCGTCCGATCCGGCGGTCGATCCCCGCGAGACGACGCCGATCGACTGTTGAGGCGTGTCCACGCGCACGCTGTCGATCGACTCGTCAGATCGGTTCGAACCGATAGCCATCCCACTCCTGACTGGTCGCCTCGCGGAGTCCGGCGTCCGGATCACGGAGTTCATCGACGTAGACCGCTCGCACCTCGTCGCCGATCGACACGTCCGCAGTCGTGAGCTGGCCGATCGCACGGACCGGTTCCCCGTTCCCGTCGAACTCGCTGTCACCGTCGGCGAGGTCGTCGACCTCGAACTCGACGATTGCGAGGTGATTCGGCTCGCGAACTCCCGGCGGCGTGGCGTTCGACGTCGTCCACGTGACGATCCGGGCGGTGTGGTCGCTGAGGTCGATCGAATCGATCGGTTCGCTCCCGTCCGGCCCGCGCGGATGTGGCGGGTAGGTGATACTGCCGTCGGCGTACACTGCAGCTTCCATCGGCGGTGCGTCCTGGCTCGTCTCACGTGGTGTGTCATCGGTCATCTCAGTTCCCCTCCAGAATAGCGGTCGTGACGCAGTTTCCGAACCCGCCGACGTTACACGCCAACCCGACGTCCGCGTCGACTTGTCGTGGGCCCGCTGTGCCGGTGAGCTGTGTGTAGATCTCGTACACCTGTGCGACCCCGCTGGCCCCGAGTGGGTGGCCCTTCGATTTGAGGCCACCGGAGGTGTTGATCGGCAACGCGCCGTCTCGATCGGTCACCCCCTCCTCGATCGCCTTCCAGCCCTCGCCCTTCCGGAAGAATCCAAGGTCTTCCGACTGGAGGAATTCGAGGATGGTGAAC
Source organism: Halobacteriota archaeon (assembly GCA_051747145.1). Taxonomy (GTDB): domain Archaea; phylum Halobacteriota; class Halobacteria; order Halobacteriales; family Haloferacaceae; genus JBNJFV01. The sequence goes on along the minus strand of JBNJFV010000192.1, from coordinate 1,725 downwards.
ATGTCGTGCAGTTCGGCCACGTCGACGTCGTCGGGACCCATGTCGGCCATTTCGTAGGCGATCGAGCTGGATTCGACCACGCCGCCCATCGTCGTCGGATCGGTTCGCTCGTGGACGACGTGCGTATCAGTCGCACCGCCGATCCCCTCGATCGTCACGTAGTCGTCGGTGTACGTCGAAGCGATCGATTCGGGACACAGCATGAGCGCCGCCGATCCGTCGGTGATCGGACAGAAGTCGTAGAGCCTGAGCGGATCGGCGACGATCGGCGACTCCAACACCGTTTCGAGGTCGACCTCCTTTCGGAACTGCGCGTGGGGGTTGTCCACGCCGTTTCGGTGGTTCTTCACCGCGACTTTCCCGAGGCTCTCGCGGGGCGCGTCGTACGTGTCGAGGTACAAGCGGGCCGTCAACCCGGCGAACGACGGCAGCGTGACGCCGTGTTTGTATTCGACCGGATGTGTCAACGATGCGATGACGTCGGTCGCCTCCGACGTCGATCGATGCGTCATCTTCTCGCCGCCGACGAGCAGGGTCATCTCGGACGCGCCGGAGGCGACCGACTGCCAGGCGGCGTAGATCCCGGCCCCACCGGACGAGCTGGTCTGATCGATCCTGGCGGTGTAAGCGGGGATCGCCGAGAGGTCGTGTGCGAGCGCGTTCGGGATGCCCGTCTGTCCTTCGAACTCGCCGCTTGCCATATTCGAGACGTAGATGTGGTCGATCGAGTCCGGATCCACGCCGGAATCGGCAAGACAGTCCATTCCGGCCTCCGCAAGCAGCTCCCTGATCCACGATTCCCGGCTGCCGAACCGAGTCATCGATGCGCCGATGATCGCAACGCGTTCCATAGCGGACGAGTGAAGGCCAACCGTTTACCCGTTTCCCTTCGATCCAGTCGCACAACCGCAATCACAGGAGGGCCGGCGGCGATCGAGTCATCGACGAACGAGCCATCGGCGATCGAGTCACGGATTAGCAGCGATCGAGTCATCGACGATCGAGTCACGGATTAGCGGTGATCGAATCTCGGTTCATTTAACCGCAAACCGATCGAACGTGGCGTATGGAATTCGATCGGGTCGCGTCCTACGTCGGCGCGGCAGCCTCGTTTGCGTTGGCGCTCGTCCTTTCGATCCCGTATCTACTCGTCGAAGGCCACGCGGAGTTGCTCGTCGCGTACTACGGAGCCGGCCCCCTCGGGGCGTTCGGTGCCGTGTTCCTGTCCGTACTCGCCGTCGTTATCTTCCTGTCGGGCGAACGCGGGCGGGCCGATCCGATCGTCGTCGCCGGGATCGCAGTCGTCGTCGGCGTGGTGCTCCTCGGGGTGGTGGCGTTGTGGTCGGCCAGCATCACGGACTCGCTCCTTTTCAGTTTCCCGCCGGAGTACTCGTGGCTCGAATACCACGCACCTGCGAGCGTGGTGATCGCTGCGGTGGTAGCCGTCGCGGGTGTGGTGTACGCATGGGCAGTTCAGTGAGTACCTGGGCAGTTCAGTGAGTACCTGGGCAGTTCAGTGAGTACCTGGGCAGTTCAGTGAGTACCTGGGCAGTCCAGTGAGTACCTGGGCAGTCCAGTGAGTTCTTGGGTAGACCAGTGAGTTTGCCGATCGCGACCGCGTGGTCTCCGACCGCGATCGATCGACGCCGCCGCCTTCTCCGAGTCGAAAGGCCCTTATGCGGGACCGCTGTATCCTAAGCCGGACTAGGTCGGGCAGTTAGGCCC
>JBNJFV010000191.1:3294-4731 GCA_051747145.1 Halobacteriota archaeon | reverse complement strand
ACCCTACGTACGAACGCGTCGATCGACGAACGCCACGAGTGCGTCGACGATCCGATCGCGGGCGGTTTCGTCGTCGATCGATGGGTCACCGTCGCCCGATTGCTCGCCGTAGGCGCCGAACTGCGCGTGGGTCAGTCCCTCGATCTCGACGATCGTCGCCCCCGGCGGGAGATTCGATCGCCCCGCTCGCTCTGCGTCCCGATCGATCACGCCGTCGGCGGTGCCAAGGACCGACAGGACGGGGAGCGGCTCGCCGGTTGCGGTCGATCGATCGGCGATGTCGACGTCACAGTAGGATCCGTGCAATACCAGCCCCTCGAGTTCGGCGTCCGGATCGGCCGCGTACCGACAGGCAGCCGCGCCGCCCAGCGAGTGGCCGCCGACCATCCATCGATCGATCGCCGGGTAGTCCGCGCGGACGGCGTCGGCCCGATCGACGTCCAGGATCGAAAGCCCCAGCCGCACGTGTGGGATCACGACGACGACGTCGCGACGCTCGGCGACCGGTGCGAGCGTGTGGACGTACGCGCCCGGATCGACCAGCCCACCCGGGTAGTACACGAGCCCGATCGTCTCCGCTGTCACCGGACCGGACGCGATCGCGTACCCCCGGCCGTATCGATCGACAGTCACGTCGTGCGTTGTCTCGACGGCGGCGAGCCGATCGGGGTCGGCGTCGTAGCTCGCCGCGTCGAGAGCGATCAGGCCTGCGCCGATCGTCGCGACGAGGAGGACGACGATCCAGACCACGATCCGTTCGACCGAAGCCATGGTGCGTGCGCGTACGGCCTCGATCGATACGAACGGTTCGGTCTGGCGGGCCGATCGATACGAACGGTTCGGTCTTGGTGGACCGATCGATTCGACAAAACGCACGGTTCGATCTCGCGGGCCGATCGACGTGTGCTATATAAAGACCCGAACAGCGACGGGTCAGGCTCATCCGGGTGGATACGGAATCGCACGTGCTGGAGGGATCAGATGGGCTCGTCCAGGGAGACGACGGACGGTACTCGATCGGCATCGAGCGGCTGGACGGACAGCCCAAACGGCTGTTCGAGTTGCCCACCGAACTGTACCGGGCAATTGAGTCCGGGCAGGCCGAGCCAGCGATCGGTGACACGTTCCAATCACTCGACTCGAAGAACACACCGACTCTCAGTTCGGCGACGAAAAGCAGTCACGACCGACTGCGGGTACGCTCGTGCCAGCGAGCCCATCACGTTCGACGTCCTTCAGTTCGCACGCGTTCGGCCCAATCGAGCCCGTCGCGAGCGACGATCACGATCAGGGGTGCAAAGCGGAGTATCGAGAACTGACTGACCAAACCGACCGATTCTACGGGGAGAGATCGGCCGGGAGGACGTGGCGAGCGGGTACTACCTCCTCCCGGGACCGTTCGGGAAGCGGTGTTCGAGACTCGTAGCGTTCCTGTGT
>JBNJFV010000191.1:0-3194 GCA_051747145.1 Halobacteriota archaeon | reverse complement strand
GAACGCGAACACGGGACGATTGAGATACTAGCATGAGCCAGTACGAAGCGACATTCGGGCAGGGTGGATTGAACCCAGAGGTAGACGTCGACGAACTCGTCGATCGGATCGGCCTCGACGCGGCCGACATCAGGTGGCGAAAGGAGTTTCTGGGGTTCGACGAGTCGGACGAAGATCGACTCGCGGGGTTAGACCGCACGTTCGGCGATCACCAGGAGGCGATCGCCGAACAGTTCTACGAGAACCTCACCGCACACGAGGAGACGATCGAAGTGATCGAGCGATCGCCGAAAGGCGTCGAGCAGCTCAAAGAGACCCAGCGCGCCTACTGGGCGACGCTGACGACCGGCCAGTACGGCGAGCGGTACTTTCGAAACCGCGCGCGGATCGGCAAGCTCCACGAGCTGCTCGACATGCCCGTCAAACACTACATCGGCCAGTACGGCGTCTACTTCGATCTTTTGAGTTCGGTGATGAACGATCGGGTCACGGCCGACCTCGAAGCGATTTTGGAGGCGGCCGACGTCGACGAGTCGACGATCGAGCAGGTCGGCTACGCGATCGACGAGTGGAGCGCCGACACGCTCGCGGCGCTGAAGCTCATGAACCTCGACATGCAGGTGGCGATGGACACGTACATCGACAGCTTCCTCCAGCAGATCGAGGCGGAAGCCGCCGCCCGCCAACAGCTCGCGACGGAGGCGAAAGCACCCGTCCAGGAGCTACAGCAGTTTTCCAGCGACGTCGCCGAGCGATCGAACCACATTGCCGACCTCGCCGACACCGAAGTCGAAAACATGGAGGAGATCCGTTCTGAGACTGAAACGTTGAGCGCGACGATCGAAGAGATCGCCGCCACGGCCGACACGGTCGATCAGACCAGTCAACAGGCGCTGGAGGCAGCTCAGGACGGCGAGACGTCTGCCGCAGACGCGATCGACGTGATCGACGACATCAAGGATTCGGCGGGGGCGATCAAAGCCGACGTCAACGAACTCGAAGCGCGGACTCAGGAGATCGACGAGATCGTCGCCGTCATAAACGACATCGCGAACCAGACGAACCTGCTGGCGTTGAACGCCTCGATCGAGGCCGCCCGCGCCGGCGAGGCGGGTGCGGGCTTCGCCGTGGTCGCCGACGAGGTGAAAAATCTCGCAGAGGAGTCACAGACGCACGCCGACAGCATCGAGTCGGTGATCGAGACCATCCGTACCGACATCGAACAGACCGTCGACACGGTCGACGAGACGGCCGAGGCGCTCGATTCGGGCATCGAACGGGTGACGAATGCGATGGATCAGCTTGCGGAACTGGTCGAAGACATCGAGGCGGCCGCAATCGGCGTTCGGGAGGTCGCAGGCGCGACCGACCAGCAGGCGGTCACCGCCGAAAACATCGCCCAGATGGTCGACGACGCGACGGAACGACTCGCCGAACTCGAATCGGAGGTCGAGCAGGTGGCCCGATCGAACGACCGACAGACCGCCAAAGTGTCAACGGTGCGTTCGAACCTCGAACAACTCAGCGAGGAGCTAGATACGATCTGACTTCCCGACGGGATCGCTCGCGAGGCGATCGACGGGCACGCTTCCTTCTGCGAAGGGCAGTCTGCGGGTAGTGCAATCGAGCCGACGGACATTGTTTTCGCGTGTAACTGTCGTCACTCGATCGATATCGCGCGTAACCGTCGTCACTCGATCGGTATCGCGTGTAACTGTCGGCATACCTTTGTGTCCGCCCCCGAGTCAACGGATGATGGGCGATCGTGAGCGTACGACAAACGGATCCGGAGGTGACGGTGCCGCCCTGTTGTCGCGGGCGTATCTCGGGTTGGTCGCCGGTCCGCTCGCGTTCGGAGCTATCACCGTCGGACGACCGTTCGCGATCGCCCCGGACGCGACAGCGGTGCTCGCGGGTACGGCGTGGATCGCGATCTGGTGGATGACAGAAGCCGTTCCGATACCCGTGACGAGCCTGTTGCCGGTCGTGTTGTTTCCGCTCACGGGTGCGGTGTCGATCCCGGAGACGACAGCGCCCTACGCCGATCCGATCGTCTTTTTGCTCCTCGGGGGGTTCCTCATCGCGCTCGCGATCGAGCGGTGGGACCTCCATCGGCGCATCGCGCTGTCGATCGTCTCCACCGTGGGCGTCGGCCCGAATCGGTTGCTGCTCGGCTTCATGGTCGCCACGGCGTCGCTTTCGATGTGGATCTCGAACACGGCGACGGCGATGTTGATGGTGCCGATCGGCTCGGCGGTCGTCGCCCAATTCGCCCGTTTTCGTGCGGCAGATACCGAATCGTCAGGTACAGAACCGATCGAGAAGTCGCCGATCGAGGAACCGACACCAGCCGCCGATTCGGCACTGGACGCCGGGTCGGCACTGGACGCCGATTCGGCACTGGACGCCGATTCGGTCCCGTACGCGGAATCGCTTCCGCGATCGTCGTTCGGCGTCGCGTTGATGCTCGCGATCGCCTACAGCGCGTCGATCGGCGGGGCGGCGACAATCATCGGCAGCCCTCCGAACGCCGTCTTCGCGGGCGTCGCGGCCACGAGTCTCGATGTCGAGATCGGCTTTCTTGCGTGGATGACGTTCGCGCTCCCGGCGTCGGTGATCTTTCTGGTGGTGACGTGGGCGATTCTGGTCGGCATCTTTCGGCCATCCCCCGTCGCTGGGTCTGAGATCGAGGCGGTGGTCGACGCACAGCTGGCGGCGATGGGATCGCTCGGACGGGGCGAACGGCGAGTGCTGTACGTGTTCGTGCTGGTCGCGTCGGGGTGGTTGCTGCGCCCGTTCGTCTTGCAGCCGCTCGTCCCGGCGATAACGGACACGACGATCGCGATCATCGGCGGCGTGTTGCTGTTCGTCGTCCCGGTCGACGTTCGCGAGCGGACGTTCCTGCTCGAGTGGGATGCGGTGTCGGACCTCCCGTGGGGCGTGTTGATTCTGTTGGGAGCTGGCTTCTCGATCGCCAACGCCTTTCAGACGAGCGGGCTGGACGATACGATCGCGCAGGCGATCGCCGCCTTCGCCGACGTGCGGTTGCTCGTGTTGTTCGTCCTCGTGGCCGCCGTCGTCGTCTTCCTGACCGAGATCAACTCGAACACGGCGACGGCGACGGTGTTCATGCCGATCATGATCGGCCTCGGCGTCACGCTCGGGGTCGATCCGATCAGTCTGATGGCGGTGGC
>JBNJFV010000190.1:0-4756 GCA_051747145.1 Halobacteriota archaeon | reverse complement strand
CTCCTGTGGCGTCAGCACCGCCGTCGGCTCGTCCAAAATGAGGATATCCGCACCGCGATAGAGCGCTTTGAGTATCTCGACGCGTTGCTGTTCGCCGACCGAGATGTCCTCGACTCGCTCCGTCGGATCGATGTCGAACCCGAACCGATCCGCTAACGCCGCCGTCTCTTCGATCGCCTGTCGTTCGTCGGTGAGAAGACCGAACCACTTGGTCGGCTCCTCGCCGAGGACGAGGTTCTCCGCGACGGTCATCGGCTCGACGACCATGAAGTGTTGGTGGATCATCCCGATGCCCGCGTCGATCGCATCGCGGGGGCTTTCGAACGTCCGTCGTGTCCCGTCTACGTACAGCGATCCGTCCGTCGGTTCGTAGAGCCCGTACAGGACGTTCATCAGCGTCGTCTTCCCCGCTCCGTTCTCCCCGACGAGCGCGTGAACGGTCCCTCGTTCGACTTCGAAATGTATGTTGTCGTTGGCAACGACGCCCGGGAACCGCTTGGTGATCCCGTCGGTGCGCACGGCGTATGGTGACGACTGCTCCTGCGTTCCGTTCATATGGGTGCGTCGATACGCTGGTGGTCGTTAGACGTCCTCGAGATTGTCCGGGACGTCGATGTCGCCGTTCACGATGGCTTCGCGCGTCGACTCGAGTTCGGCTTCGATCTCCTCGGGTATCTCCCCTTCGAAATCCTGTCCGATGACGGCGCCAACGCCGTCTTCTTCGAGTCCGAGGTCGTTTATCGAGCCGCCGTCGAACTCGTCGTCGAGCACGTTCGTAATCGATTGATACACCGCCGTATCGACGCGTTTGATCATCGACGCGACGATGACGTCGGAGAATTCCGGTGCAGACAGCGACTGGTCGTTGTCGACGCCGATCGCGTACCTCCCCTCCGACTGCGCTGCCTCGAACACGCCGGAACCGGTGCCGCCAGCCGCGTGGTATACGACGTCGGCTCCGTCGTCGTACATTCCCGTGGCGATCTCCTGTCCGGTTGCGGGGTCGTTCCACGAGCCGGCGTACGCCGACGTGAATTCGATGTCGGGGTCGACGTACTCGACGCCCGCTTTGTATCCGGCTTCGAATCGCTCGATGAGGCCGACCTCCTCGCCGCCGACGAACCCGACGCGTCGTTCGTCGGTGTTCGTCGACCCGCCCCCGTGGTCGAAGTCCATGCCGGTCAACATGCCGGCGAGGACACCGACCTGGAAGGAGCCCTCGTGCTCGCGGAAGACGTAGTTTTCGACGTTGTCGACGGGGCCGTCGTCGCCTTCGGCGACCGCATCGACGACCATAAACTTCTGCTCGGGGAACTCCGCGCTGTTTTCGACGAGATCGGTCGCCTGTACGAAGCCGATACAACAAATCAGGTCGATGTCCTCGCCGGCGAACCGACGCTGCAGTTCACCCACGTCTCCCGGACCGTCTGGTTCGGCGTTCTGATAGGCGATGCCGTGTTCGTCTTCTGCCTGCTGGACGCCCTCGTGGGCCATGTCGTTGAACGACTGGTCGTCGAGCCCGCCGGTCGCGTACACCATTCCGATGGTGATCTCGTCGCCGTCACCCCCGTCTCCGTCGTCGCCGATACAGCCTGCGATCGTTAGCACCGTTCCCGCACTCGCTGCCGTCAGAAATTGCCGTCTCTGCATATGTTTGAATCGTGTGGAATCGGTAATTACTGTTATGGTATATATCTCAGATACTGTCCACGTGGAAGCGGTCCTTGCTGTCGTGGTGTAACTCTCCGTTTCTGTCCGGACGCTGCGAGCCGAAACGCACGGTCGCTCACCCACGGGACGACTCGCACCTCCGTGCAACCGTTCTGTTCTGTCGAGCACTCGCATCCGCGATTCGATGGTGAGTGGAAGGAATTCCGATCGCTGCTCACCTGCACTTTCGATCGCTGCTCACCTGCACTTTCGATCGCTGCTCACCTGCACTTTCGATCGCTGCTCACCTGCACTTTCGATCGTGGATCGATATCACTGCCATGGTTGATTGCGAGATACCGCGATGGTCGGTTGCGGGATCCCACGACGATCACTGCGATGATCGATTGCGGGATACCGCGATCGGCCCCCGGTTACGACGCCCCGGGTGATCCGTCCAGTAACATATTCCTGAACAGCTGTTCGAATCGATCGGTGTCGAACGATTCGACGACCGTGGTACGCGGTGTGCCGTCGCCGACGCCGTTTTCGTCCACCGCCGAGTACCCGCGGGTGAGCCCCTCTCGCTCGTCCACGTCGACGTGATAGGTGTTCGATTCGACCACGAGATCCGGATCGACGAGGCCGGCGACGAGTGCGGAATCCGGTTGCGTCGTCACGTCTTCGCCGAACGTCTCCCGGTTGAACGCCCGCACCTGGCCTGTGATCTCGAGGTAAAACTCCGCGAGAGGTGCCGGCCGATCGACGTCGATCGACTCGAAGAACGCCGTATCGAATCTCGTATCGCGAACGGTAACTCCCCAGTCGAACAGGACGACGTCTAATTCGTCGAGAACCAGTTTCGCGGCGTCGGGATCGACCCAGAAGTTGTACTCTGCGGCCGGGGTGACGTTCCCCAGGCAGTTGACGTTCCCGCCCATGACCCACACCTCATCGAGCAACTCGCCGAGTCGTGGTTCCTTCCGGAGCGCAAGCGCTACGTTCGTCAACGGGGCGATGCAAACGAGCGTTATCTCGCCGGGGTTCGATCGCGCGGTTTCGACGATGTAGTCGGGGCCGAACTGCTCGCCCGATTCGATGCCCGTGTCGGCCATGAGATCCCCGCCGAGACCGCCTTCGCCGTGGACGTAGTCGGCGTGGTCGTACGCTTTCAATAGGGGGTTGCGCGCCCCTTCGTAGACGGTGACGTCGTCTGCGACCCCAGCCAGATCGAGGGTGTATTTCGCGTTCTCGACCTCGTAGTCGAATTCGACGTTGCCGGCGCAGATCGTGACGCCCTCGATGTCGATCCGATCGGAGGTGGCGGCCATGAGCAACGCCTGGGTGTCGTCGCCAGCGGTGTCGGTGTCGATGATGACGCGACGGGGACCGGTGTCCATGCCATCGAATGTAGGTAGCGATCGCAAATAGCTACCGGAACCGATGCCTGACGGTCGATCGACCGAGCGTCAGTGACAGACTCGCACGCGTGCTTGCAGAGTCGGCTCACCGATTCTGATCGACGTCCTTTCGGTTTGGTAACGCCGGGACGACTTCGTAGGCCGTACAGGCGAGACTTCCGGACACTGCCGCAAACCTCGCCGCATCGACGATCGACATACCCTCCCCCAATCCGACGGCGAATCCCGCGTTGAACGCGTCACCCGCGCCTGTCGTATCGACGACGTCGACCGCCACGGCCGAAACGTGCGTTGTCGTCTCTTCGGTCCCAACGAGTGCCCCATCGGATCCACGCGTCAGCACGATTGCTCTGGGCCCGAGGTCACGAAGCTCGTCCAACAGGTCCTCGTCATCCACTTCTTCGTCCGGCCGATACCCGGCGAGGATCCGTGCCTCCGATCTGTTCGGCGTCAACACGTCGACGTCGCTCAAGAGCGAATCGGGGACGGTACGGGCCGGTGCGGGATTCACGACGACGTCGGTCCCGCCAGCCGACGCGATCCGGACGGCTTCTGCGATCGGTTCGTCCTCGATCTCGAACTGACACAGACAGACGTCAGCCGTGCGGATCGCGTCCGTCGCCCCGCGAACCATCTCCGGCGTGAGCTTTCTGTTTGCGCCGGGAGCGACGCTGATCGCGTTTTCGCCGCTCTCTTCGACGATGACGAAGCCGACCCCGGTGTGGGTCTCGGTCGTTCGTTCGACCTGTCTCACGTCGACACCCTCCCGATCCCACAGTTCGATCGCGGCGTCGCCGAACCGATCCTCACCCACACAGCCGACGAACGACGTCTCCGCACCCAACCGCGAGGCGGCGACGGCTTGATTCGATCCCTTGCCGCCGACGCCTTCTGCGAACCCTTCGCCGAGAACGGTTTCACCCGGAACGGGGAGCGTGGGAACGGACATCGTCAACCCGTGGTTGTACGATCCGACGACGGCGACTCGAGCGGTCGAATCAGTACCCATCGCCGCCTGCACCTCCGGTCACGATCTCGACACCACTGGACGCTCCAAGGAGATCTGCCCCAGCGTCGAGCAACGCCTGCGCCTCCGCGGCGGTTTTGATTCCCCCACTCGCTTTGACGCCGACGTGATCGGGCACCCGATCGGCGATAAACGCGACACGATCGACCGTCGCGGGGCCGCCCACGCCGAAGCCGCTCGAATTTTTCAGGTAATCGAAACCGGCAGCGACCGCGTATTCGATCTCCCGTTCGGCTTGCGATTCGGTAAGGCCGCCCAGCTCCAACATCAGTTTGATTGTCGCCTCGCCGGCAGCGTCCACGAGTGCGTGCAACTCCGAGTTGAATTCGTCGTCCATCCCGGAGGCGAGATAGCCGATGTTCGCCATGACGTCTATCTCGTCGGCCCCTTCGGCAACCGCATCGCGTATTCCCGTCACTTTCGCGTGCGTCCGGTCCCCGCCGAGCGGATACCCAAGCGCGGTACAGACGCGTACGTCGGTCCCTTCGAGGCGATCGGCGGCCAGCGGGACCCAGCACGGTTGGACCATTGCGCCGTTGAACCCGAATTCGACGCATTCGTCCAGCAGGCTCTCGATTCGATCGCGGTCGGCAGTCGCACTGACCTCCGTGTGTTGTATCCGTCCGGAGAGATCGTCGGAAGGTGCCATGGCGGAGGT
>JBNJFV010000189.1:0-4759 GCA_051747145.1 Halobacteriota archaeon | reverse complement strand
CCCACGCCGTCGAGGGTCCCTAGAGGCGCTTGCTCACGTACGGGCCGTCCTGATAGTAGCCCAGTTTCTCCCGGTAGTACTCCCTGACGCCGATCCCGGAAATAACGCTCAGCTTCTCGTACCCCGCGTCGGCGGCCAGTTCCTCCGCGCGGGCGAGCAGTCGTTGGCCGTAGCCTCTGTGTTGCCACTCGGAGTCGTCGCTTGCCTGTCCGATCCCGGCTTCGCTGCCGTAGACGTGTAGTTCGCGGACGATCGCCGCGTCCTGTAGCTCCCGGCGCACCGGATCGCCGGGGAACCGAAGCCGACAGAAGCCGATCAACAGATCCGCGTTCGGGTCTTCGAAGCTGATGAAGTGTTCGGTCCCACCGCATGCGTCGTACTCGAGCACGTCCAGTTCGATCGCGTCGGGGTCGGGGTCGGCCTCGTTCATGCCGACCTCCCGGGCGCGGATGTCACGGATTTCGATACCGCGCTCTGAGGCGCGTCGTTCCGCCAGCTGTCGAAGGTTCGACTTCCAGACTCCGGCGTCGATGAAGTCCGCCGGGATGTCCCGCTGGACGCGTTGCAGCCGGGTGTATTTGGGGATCATCCCCATGACTTCCGCGACGACGTCGGCGGCCGCGTCGTTGTCGAGCGGCTCGTAGTCGCCTCTGTGCCACGCGTCGTACATGCGCGTGCCGCGAACGACGAGCGTCGGGTAGATCTTCAGATAGTCGGGCCGCCAGTCATCGTTCCCGAACAGCTGTCGGAAGTCCTCCAGACACATCTCCCGGGTCATTCCCGGCTGGCCGGGCATCATGTGAAACCCGACTTTAAACCCCGAATCTCGCAGACGGCGGTTCGCGTCGATCGACTCCTGGGTGCCGTGGCCGCGGTGCATCTCGCGGTTGATCCGTTCGTAGGTCGTCTGTACCCCGACTTCGACTTTCGTCCCGCCGAGGTCGAGCATCCGATCGATCTGTTCGGGGTCACACCAGTCGGGTTTCGTCTCGAACGTCGTCCCGACGTTTCGAACGTCGGCCGTCTCGTTCTCGGCGATCACGTCCTCCAGATATCGGAACTCGTACGCCGAGGGGTCCTGTGCGAAGCTCACGTCTTCTGCGGGCTGTGGATCCGCGTCGACGTCGTAGTCGTTCATCGCCTCGAGGGCGCGCTTGACGAACCACTCTTGGTAATCGTGGCTTCGGGCGGTCATCGTCCCGCCCATGAGGATCAACTCGGCCTTCTCGACGGGGTGGCCGATCTGTCGAAGCTGGTGGAGCCGTAACGTGACCTGGCCGTACGGATCGTAGTCGTTCTGTTTCCCGCGAGCGGCGGCCGGTTCGTGGCCGGTGTAGCTTTGCGCCGAGGAGAATTCGCTTGCGGGACCGCCGGGACAGTACAGACACTTCCCGTGTGGACAAAGCTGTGGCGAGGTCATGATCGCGATCGGCGAGACCCCGGACGCGGTCCGAACCGGTTTGCGTCTGACGACGTCTGTGACCTCCTCCTTGCGATCCGGTGGAGCGTAGTCCAACAGATCGGTGTTTTTCGGGACCTTCGGGGAGCCGTGTGCCGCGCAGGCGTCGAGTTTGGCCGATTCGAGGTCGTCGCGATCGACCTCGCCCGCGAGGATTCCCTCGACGAGGGACGTACATGCCTTGCGGAACGCCTCGGGCTCTCCGTCCGCCTCCGAACTCATTATCACACTGTCACCGCGTTTCGAGGTTAAGGCTGTCGCTCACAGTGCGTGGTTGTCGATCGCACAGTGCGTGGTTGTCGATCGCACAGTGCGTGGTTGTCGTTCGGCGCGTGCCGTACGAACTCCGACTCCGCAGAAAGAATATTGTCTGGGTTTCGATCGTGTGTGTTACTGTACCTGGGTTTCGATCGCGTCGGAGACTGCCTCGATGACGTCTTCACGAGCGCCAGCGAGGAATTCGATTCGTCCCTCCCGGACCCCGACGGCGGTGATGTCAGCCTGCGGGACAGCTTCTGCGGCGTCTGCAGCCGCCAGGCGAACGTCCACGGGGTGGGTACTTCGGACGAACAGTTCGTCCATTCCGAGCCCGATCGTCACGAAGGGACCGTCGTCGCGTTCGCGGCGGTGGATCTCATCGAGGAGCAGTCCGGTCGGCGGGAAGTCGTACCGATGGGTGTACGCGTCCGTGTCGAGCACGGCGATCGTCACCCCGTCGCGAGATTCCGTGTCGAGGTGGGCGATCGCCGTCTCGAATTCGGTTTCGAGCTTCTCGTCGAACTGTTCGGCGATGTGGCCGGCGAGGCCCCCGGCGTCTTCGAACAGCAGATCGGTGACGAGTTCGCGTTTGTCCTGATACGATTGGTAGTACGCTTCCAGCGCGATCGCCGCCCGGAGATCGGCGACGCGATCGGCGTCGTATCCCGACGCCGCGGCGAGGTCGACGTACACGTCCGGTGTGTTCTCCCAGAAACTCACCGCCGGAAGGTGACCGACGTCCTCGCGCACCGCCTCGTTGATCGCGGCGGCGAGGTTCGCGGCGAGCGAACCGGTCGACGTACCGCTTTCCTCCGTGCTGGTCTCCCCTGGCGTCACGAGCAGGTCGACCGCCTCGGCCAGCCCTTCGTCGACCGCACCGGCGTCGACGATCACGCGTTCGGCCCCGTACACGCCGAGCAACCCGAGCCCGTCTTCGGATTCGACCGTACTTGCGGTGCCGAGGAAGACGAAAAGCGGGATCTTCTCGTCGTGTCGATCCCGATCCTGCAGCATCCGCGTCGCGTCGTTCGTCGCGGCGTCCATCCCGTAGACGGCGTCATCGAGCGGTCGGCGGGTGAAGTAGTGGTACTCGGCGTCGGATCGGGCGTGTTCCTCCCGGATCAACGGAAGGACCGCGTGTTCGAGCGCCGCGCCGGCAACGTAGCCGTCCGCGCTCGCTGGGTGCCGGACGACGATCGGTCGCGATTCGAGGACGGCCCGTCTGATCGATTCGGCCGCATCGAGCAGCCCCTCCGCAACGGTTTCGACCGACTCGTCTTTGGCGAGCGGTTTCAGTGCTTCCGGTCGTGCGCGGGCCGAAAGCGCCGCTGCCAGTCGCGTTTCGACCGTCGATTTGTCCTCGCCCTCGAGTTCGACGAGCGCTTCCGTCTCGACTTGCAACTCCCCGCGACGCGTTTCGACCTCGCCGTGGAGCCGAATGATCGAATCGACGTCCACGTCCGGATACGCCCTGACTCCCGGTTCGACGAACGCCGCACAGTCGACGACGCCGGTTTCGTCTCGAAGCTCGAAAACCGTCGGGCCACCCGTCTGTCGTGCGCCCACGACCTCTCCTTCCAGTCTGACGGTTTCGCCGACCCGTTCGGAGAGGCTGTCGATCGTCACCCGATCGAGTTCCGCCTCCGACTCGACGACTTCGAGACTCCCGGCGGCGGTGTCTGCGGATTCGGCGACGACAGCGCCGTTCTGTGCTTCCGTGTCCCCACGGTCAGCGTCGGCCTGGTCTGTGGCCGTCTCCTCGGTCGTCGGTGCTGCGGCGGCTTCCGGTACGGCGTCGGGCGTGGAGGAACCCGCGGTCGTCGATACGCTACCGCCGTTTCCGTCAGTCGATTTCTCGTCGACGGCTCCGGATGCGCGGTCTTCGGATGTGCCGTCGTCAGCTTCGGTCTCGACTGCTTGCTCTGTCTCGTCGGCGAGTCGATCGGTCGTCCCCTCCTGTACGAGCGACCCGCGGAACTCCCGTGGCGACTGTCGGATCGACCACCCCAGGTCGATGTTGCCGTTCTCGCGGACGTTTTTGACCTGCACGTACACCGAGTCGCCCGGTTCCCATTCGAGGCTCTCGAGGCGACGGTCCAGCTCGCTGCGATGCAGCAAGCCGGTGACGCCCGGTGCGATGTCGATGAAGACGCCGAAGTCGGCGTATCCGTCTACCGTCCCGCGGTAGAACCGACCGGGGACCAGTTGATTTGCGTGTTCGCCGCGAAACTCGAAAACGACGTCCTCCTCATGGCTGTCACAGATGTGGCCGTCTACTGGCGTGCCACAGATGATACACGAACCCATTTGTTCGAGTTGAATACTCCCGGCCTAAAACTGTTGTCGAAACTGCCGCGAACTCACAGCCCGATCGCCGCGCCGAGTGCGGTCGCCGCCTCGAACCCGCCGAACGCCCATCCGAACACCACTGCGGCCGGTACTGCCCCGACGACTGCTGCCGTTTTCACGGAGACGTCGTGGACGATCGACACCCCGACGAAAAGCAACACTGCGCCGTATCCGACGAGTAACACCTGCAACGGCGCGACTGGAACCCACGCGAGCGCACAGGGTGCACTCGCGTAGGCGATCACTTGGACCGTTTCGCTCACGCCCGCGCGGTCGTCGATCGTTGCGGCGAGTACGACCGTCTGCAGGGCCGCAACGAGGTGCAATCCGAACGGTGCGAGGAAGATCGCAGCGATCGCCACCACGAGCACGCCCGAAAGCAGGACGCTCCCGCCGACGATCGGCACCCATCCGCCCTCACCGATGACCGACTCCGGCGTAACCAGCAGCGTTCCCCCGACGTACGCGACGGTGACGGCAACGAGGAACGTGAGGCCGGCTTCCTGATCGCCCGGCGTGACGCCGTCCCGAAAGAAGGCTCTCGGCTCACCGATGACGTCGATCCACGCGCGAACGAGGCCGGCCACTCCCCGGTTTCGACCCGCCCGCGGCGATCGCACCCACGTAGTCACGGGCGGGGGTACGCCGGTCGAACGTATGTCAGTTCCGAACGCGGCTGCCGATGCAACGGTG
>JBNJFV010000188.1:0-4766 GCA_051747145.1 Halobacteriota archaeon | reverse complement strand
ATAACCCCGGGGGTGAACGTCGTGGCGGCGCTGATCATCGTCGGGACGATGGTGCTGGTCGCGCTCGCACAGAAGTTCCAGGGACCGACCTGGTAGCCTACTCGGTGTCACCCCCGTCGGATTCGCGTCGTGATACAGCAAACAAAGAAACTTCCATCGAGATCACCATGTATCCACAAACTTTATGACTCGGAGGCGTGTCCTCTGGAAAAGACACGGCATGACACGAATGGACAAAGAGCAGCACTCTCAATCCCGGCGGACAGTACTCAAAACGACCGGATCGCTTTCGGCGTTCGGCATTGCGGGCCTCGCGGGCTGCACTGGTGACGGTGGGAACGGCAACGGGAATGGCAACGGCAACGGCAACGGCAACGGGAATGGCAACGGCAACGGCAACGGGAATGGCAACGGCAATGGAAACGGCAACGGCAACGGAGACGCCGGCGAACTGCTCGTCTTCCAGTGGACCGATTACTGGGGTGACGGATTCATTCAGGGATTCGAAGAGGAGACGGGTATCGACGTCTCGGTGTCCAACTTCGCCTCCAACGAGGAGATGTTCAACGCGCTGCAAGCCGGCGGTACGGACCAATACGACGTGGTGTTCCCGAGCGACTACATGGTGAACATCATGTACGAGCAGGACATGCTCCAGCCGCTCGATCTGGATCAGATCCCGAATTGGGAGAACCTCTCGGACATGTTCCTTGATGCACCGTACGATCCCGGAGAAGACAGGTACTCAGCACCGTACCAGTGGGGGACGAGCGGCATTGGCTACAACAGCAACATGGTCGGCGATATCGAGGTGACGTCTTGGGAGACGATGTGGGACGAAGAGTTCGCCGGCCAGATGTCGATGCTCGACGACATGCGCGAGACCATCGGTGCAACACTGAAATATCTCGGCTACTCGTTGAACTCGACCGACGAATCTGAGATCGAGGAGGCCAAAGAGCTTCTCATCGAACAGAAAGAACTCCTGCAGACGTACGATTCGACGAACATGGCGACCAATCTCATCAACGAACAGATGAGCCCGATCCACACGTGGTCGGGGTCGGCTTTTCAGGCCTACTGGGAGACGTGGGAGGAGGACGAAGGGTCGCCGATCAACTACGTGATTCCCGAGGAGGGCGGCGTCGTCTGGGTCGACACCGCGGCGATCACCGCAGAAGCACCAAACGTCGACAACGCACACGCGTTCATCAACTACATCCTCGACGCCGAAGTCGGAGCGGACATCACGAACTACACCTACTACGGAAGTCCGAACGAGGCGGCCGAAGCGCACATCTCCGATGAAATCCTCGAAGACGAGAGTATCTATCCGGACGATGAGACGATGGATTCCCTGGAATTCATCGAGAACATCGGACAAGCAACGCAACTGTACGACGATGCGTGGACCGACATCAAGAGCGCTTGAACGTACATGAGTAGCTACGACGTACGCGTTGAAAACGTAACGAAACGGTTCGGGGACGTGACGGCCGTCGACGACGTGAGCCTCGACATCGAATCAGGGACGTTCCTGACCCTGTTGGGGCCGAGTGGATGCGGGAAGACGACGCTGCTTCGGTGCATCGACGGGTTCGAGACGCCGACCGAAGGGGAGATTTTCATTCGAGACGAACGGGTGACCGACATCCCGCCGTTCGAACGCGATACGAGCATGGTCTTTCAGTCCTACGCGTTGTTCCCGCACATGACCGTCGGCGAGAACATCGCCTTCGGGCTCCAGATGCAAGGGGTGCCAGCACGTGAGGGAGAGGACTCGACGACGCAGACCCAACGCGGCGGGGCACTCGATAGCCTCAAGCGGCTCGTCGCTCGACGCGGCAGCGAGGAGATCGACGCGCGAGTCTCGGAGGTGCTCGAACTCGTCGAGCTTCCGGGCACCGAAGACCGCCCGATCGACGAACTCTCCGGGGGGCAACAACAACGCATCGCGCTCGCCCGGGCGCTCGTAACCGAACCGACAGTGTTGCTACTGGACGAGCCACTCGGGGCGCTCGATCTGAAGCTGCGACAGAACATGCAGGTCGAACTGAAGAACCTCCAAGAGAAGCTCGGCATCACGTTCGTGTACGTGACCCACGACCAAGAGGAGGCGCTGACGATGAGCGACGAGATCGCCGTGTTGAACGACGGGCACGTAGAGCAGTTAGGTGATGCGACGGCGATCTACGAAAAACCGAAAACGGAGTTCGTCGCCGACTTCATCGGCCAGACGAACCTCGTTCACGGAACGTACGGTACGGACGGAGACGGGGCAGTAGTCGAGAGCAACGGCATCTCGTTTCAGGTACCCGAACACGGGACCGCAAGCGGCGAGGTCGCCTTCGCGATCCGCCCCGAGAAGGTCAGAATCGGCCCTGACGCCGAGGGGCTGCCGAACCAGTTCGAAACGACGGTCGTCGACGAGATCTACAAGGGGAACATCGGGAAGTTCGTCGTCGAACTCCCGAACGGCGAAGAATTAACCGTCGACATGCAAATCAGCGACCAGGGACAGTATCACCCGGTTGGTGGGTCACTCACGATCGGTTGGTCGCCGTCGAACAGCGTCGTCCTCACCGAGTAAACCGTCGCACGTCACTGCAGGTACGATCAGGTATTTTCGAATAGTATTCATATACGGAACAGATTGGCCGACGTATTTTCGGATACTTATTTAATCGTTCGGGGGATATAGTACGAAACCATGGCACAACACACCGTGCAACGGACCGAGGGCGTACAGGAACTGCGACACCTGTTGCGAGTGAACCTCACCGATCGCACCGTCGAAACAGAGACGGTTTCCGAATCGTATCGCAACCGGTTCATCTCCGGGAAGGGGCTGGGGGCGGCCATGTTGCTCGACGAACTCGAACCGGGGGTCAACCCGTTAGGTCCCGACAACAAGCTCTGTTTCGTTTTCGGGCCGCTCACCGGGTTCGCACCGGGGACTTCTCGATACGGCGTCGTCACGAAATCACCGCTCACCGGCGGGTTCGTCGACTCGTATTCGGGCGGGCACTTCCCGACGGTGACTCGATGGGCGATGCCGAGTTATCTGGGAATCGTCTTCGAAGGCGCCGCCGACTCGCCGGTGACGGTGCAGATCGACGAGGGAGCAGTATCGATCGAAGATGCCGACGAACTGTGGGGGATGGACACCAAAGAAACCGCCCAACAGTTCGACGGGAAACACACCAAGACTGCGACGATCGGCCCCGCGGGCGAAAACGAAGTCCGGTACGCGACGATCACGAGCGACGAGGGGACCCACCACGCCGGCCGCGGCGGGGTCGGCGCGGTCATGGGATCGAAGAACCTCAAGGCGGTCGTCTCGACGGCGTCGAGCCCGCCGAACGCGCCGGAAGTAGCCGAACTCCGCGCC
This sequence comes from Halobacteriota archaeon, assembly GCA_051747145.1. GTDB lineage: Archaea > Halobacteriota > Halobacteria > Halobacteriales > Haloferacaceae > JBNJFV01. The sequence goes on along the minus strand of JBNJFV010000188.1, from coordinate 1,375 downwards.
GAACACACGAAACGGCTCGGAACGAGCGAGGAGGTCGGCTGGGCCCGGGACGGGGGGACCCAACTGATCGTCGATTGGACCCAGGAGATCAGCGCGCTGCCGACGCACAACTGGAGCCGCGGTCGGATCGACGACGTGAATTCGCTCAACATCGAACGATTCGAAACCGGCCACGTCGGCACCGACTCCTGTTACGGCTGTCCGGTCGCCTGCGGCCACGTGGTCGACTTCGAGGGATCCGAGATCGACGGGGCGTTCCCCGATGCGAACGTGGACTGGGGACCGGAGTACGAGACGATCGGCATGATGGGTGCCAACACCGACATCACCGACGTCACCGGCGTCACGAAGCTGGCGAATCTGGCGGACACGCTCGGAATGGACACGATCACCCTCGGAAACGTCATCTCGTGGACGATGGAGTGCGTCGAGGCGGGACTCGTCGACTACGACCTCGAGTGGGGCGACGCGGACGCCGCCGCACGGCTGATCGAACAGATTGCACGCCGCGAGGGAATCGGCGATGCCCTGGCCGAGGGGACCGTTCGGGCGGCCGAATCGTTGGGTGAGGGTGACGAGCGAGCCCGTGAGGCGGCCGTCGAGGTCAAAGGCATGGAACTGCCGGCCTACGAGCCGCGGGCCGCCTACAGCATGGCGTTGGCATACGCGACAGCCGATCGAGGAGGGTGTCACCAGCGGGCGTGGCCGATCGGCACCGACGCGCTCGGCGGGGAACGGGACCCGTTCGACACGGAGGGGCACGCCGAAGTCGTCGTCGAGGACCAAGACGAGAACGCGCTCACGTTCAGTATGGTGACGTGCGACTTCACCGCGTACAACTACGATCGCGTCGGCGAGTGGCTGAACGCGCTCGGCTACGACGTCGATCGGGAGACGCTCGAAACCGTCGGCGAACGGGCCTGGACGCTCACGCGGCTGTTTAACGTCCGTGAGGGGTTCGATCGTGACGACGACGCGCTCCCCGAGCGGATGACGAAACCGCTCGAAGGCGAGGGGCCAGCAGCCGGAAACCGGATCACCCGCGAGCAGTTCGACGAGATGCTGGAGGAGTATTACGAGCTGCGCGGGTGGACAACGGATGGCGTACCGACCGACGAGACGCTCTCGCGGCTCGACATCGAGGAGTTCGCACCGGCCTGAGGTCGATCGGCGTTTCGAGTGGATTGTCGAACGTTTTTCGTCGAGAGAGGCGGTTCGAAGTAATGTTTTTGGTGTTGCGGCGGGAGTAGAGAAAAGATACGCATGAAACAGCTGTACATCGACGGCGAATGGGTCGACGCGCACAGCGACGATGGGATCGACGTCGTCTCGCCGGTGACCGGTGACGTGCTCGAGACGGTGCCAAACGGCGATG
>JBNJFV010000187.1:0-4771 GCA_051747145.1 Halobacteriota archaeon | reverse complement strand
AACGTGAGAGACCGCTAGGCTTAAGCGCGTCACCGGACTACGGTCAGGTGCGCCAAGGTGGCAGAGTCCGGCCGAACGCGGCGGCCTGCAGAGCCGCATATCGCCGGTTCAAATCCGGCCCTTGGCTTTGATGCGTTATCCTACCGTCCGAGATAACTACGACGTGGCACGTTGTTCAAAAGACAAAAATCACCGCGTTGAACTGTATTTGGAAGATACTGAAGCGCTGTCTCTACGGCTCGCGCTAGCCGAGTGACTCGCAGCCGTCCGTAAATCCGGGCATTCCGTATGGCTCGCAATCGAGGGTGACGACCGTCCGCTCGCGAAACGCGTTCCGTGCGTCCGGTATGCACAAACACGTAGCCGGATTGAACGCTGTTTTTGGTATTTCATATCACTTCCGCGAAACGAACGAGCGAACGCGCTCTGTGAACGGGCGGGTGGATTGGTACCGTTCGTTGCCCCAATCGACGTCGCCACTCGGATCGATCGCGAGGTACGGATCCTGTCGTTTCTCCCGTGAAACGTACACCAATTGCTCCTCGTCGCCGTGAAATCCGAGTAGTCGCGGGACCGCCCGGCGTGGAGTCATCGCCCAGTTTGACGAACCGGTCCGTGTGTCGTATGCGTAGACGCTGGCATCCGGCCGTCGTGTGGCGATCGCGACTGTCCCTCCGGACGGGATCACAACCACGTCCCTCACAGTTGACTCGAACGTCCTGGCGAGTGTTTCAGTGTCGCCGACGAACGCACGAACGTGAGACTTCGTTGTGTTCGAGCCGTCACGTTCGACGATCGCGAACGTCCCGTCGTTCGCGACCGCTCCCGCCGCTGGACGGTCCACCCGAAATGACGAATTGATCTCGCCATCACGGAGTCGAAACGCGCGTGACCCGCCGTCGCCGATGTGTCGGCCATATGCGAGCGTCCATCGATTGTCCGGCGAATCGACGGCGTGACACGAGAACGACCCGTCCGGGGCCTCGACTATCGTCTCTCGCGGCGCGTTTGGGGTTTCCTCCGGGTCGAATCCAGGGGGAGTCGGGGGTCGTCGTCTGAGGCGATCGAGCACGATCGGACGCACGGGAGGTGTGGATTTAGCATTTTTTGTAGACAATACCAAACGAAAATATATACTAGTACTGCGGTCTCACGATACGTATAGTATGGTGTCGAGGTGATACGATGGGTACGTTCGAGGTGGGAATCAGACGGGTCAGAACGGAGGCGAACCAATCTGAATAAAGGCCGACATAGGGGTCATAGCGACGTTCTTATGCGGTACTTCTCGATGTACGGTTGTAATGGTCGACGATATCAGTACTCGGGCGGAAACGAGTTCGCGACGGAAATTCATTCTCGCCGGCGGGGCGGCTGGAATCCTGGGCCTTGCGGGATGTACCGGGGGTGGTAATGGTAACGGCGGCGAGGCCGGAGCGGGCCTCGGCGGCAGCGGGAACGGGAACGGGAACGGGAACGGGAACGGGAACGGGAACGGGAACGGGAACGGGAACGGGAACGACGGACCGGCCGACCCGATGCTTCGTGACGACAGTGAGTTCGATCCGAACGACCCGGACTGGGAGAACAACAATTACCGGCTGAGCGCGATCGTCGAAAACGATTACATACGCGGCCGGAGGGAGGACCTCGAGGCAATGGCCGGCCGCGAGGTCGACGCGGTCCCGAACGGAAAGCCAGTTTCGGAACCACCGGATGGGGAGCTTGTCGATCCGGATCCGCTCGTGTTCGTCGATCAGCCCGGCGAGGAGGGCGAAGCGCAGTTCCAAGACAACGTGCAGGACCTTATCGATCGCCTCGAGGAGGCGACCGGCAAGACTGTCCAGTGGGAGCCAGTCGATTCCTACGCGGCAACCGTCGAGGCGCTGCGATCGGGGCGCGCACACATCGGGAACGTTTCCACGGGGACGACCGCGTTCGCGGTGAACCTCGCGGACGTCGTTCCGTTCGCCTGCGGCGTCCAGTCTGACGGTCAGTTCGGTTATCGGCTGCTTGCGATCACCCGAACCGATATGGACGGGATCCAAAGCGTCCCGGACTTTCCCGACTACGATGTCACTCACACCGAACCGGCGTCGAACTCCGGCAACCAGGCCCCGTCTGCATTGTTCGACCAGTATTTCGACGTCACGCCCGGTGAGGATTACGAGGTCGAATTCTCCGGCGGGCACGATCAGTCTGCGATCGGCATTGCCGTAGATGACTACGACTGTGGACCGATCTGCAGCACCTGTATCGAGGATCTCGTGAACTCGCGGGACGACATCGATTTCGAGGACTACAAAGTTGTCTGGGCGAGCGACCCGTTCCCGCCGGGCCCGATCGTTCACCGGTACGACCTCGAACCGAACCTCGTAGAGGACATAAAAAGCGTCTGGCTCGACACAGACTGGGAGGGAACGGGATACGCGGAGTCGACAGATTATGCGGAGTTCGTCGAGATCGATTACGGCAGCGTCTTCTACGACATCATGGTCATTCAGGGCTACAACGGTGTCGAGTACGAAAGCGGAAACCTCTGATCAACGATGCTCAAAACTGAGAACCTCGGGAAAGTCTATCCCACCGGCGACGAAGCTCTGATCGACGTTTCCGTCGAGATCAGCGGTCGGGAAGTCGTCGCGATGATCGGCCCCAGCGGGGCCGGAAAGAGCACCTTCGTTCGGTGTATCAACCAACTCACCGTACCGACGTCCGGGAGGGTCGTCCTCGACGATAGGGAGCTGACTGCGCTCGGAAAACACGAACTCAGGGACGCTCGCAGGAACATCGGAATGGTGTTTCAGGAATACAACCTCGTCGAGCGGCTCACGGTAATGGAGAACGTTCTCTCTGGTCGGCTCGGGTACGTTTCGAACTGGGCGGCGTTCTGGCGGAAGTTCCCGCCCGAAGACGTCAAACGGGCGTACGACCTGCTCGATCTCGTCGGACTCGACGGGATGGAGGACAAGCGCGTAGACGAGTTGTCTGGTGGCCAGCGCCAGCGCGTCGGTATCGCACGGGCGGTGGTTCAGGATCCGAAAATCATCCTCGCCGACGAGCCGACATCGAGCCTCGACCCGGAAACCTCGAGCGACGTGATGCGGCTTCTGACCGACATCGCGGTCGATCGCGACATCCCGGTGTTGATCAACATCCACGAGGTCCACCTCGCAGAGGAGTATGCCGATCGGATCCTCGGGCTGTACGACGGTGCGCTCGTTTTCGACGGTCCGACCTCGGAGCTAACACGCGGTATGAAAGATGTCATCTACAAGGGCGAGGAGATCCCCGAGGAGCCATCGACCGAGTCAACTGCCGGTCGCCATCCGAGCGTTAGCGGGAAGATAGCGACCGTACCCGTGGAGGAGTGATCGATGGCCACCCGGCAGGAACAGCCCACGTGGAGGCGGCCGACAGCGTTCAGCAGTCACCGCGTCAAATGGGTGGTCTACCTGCTTGCCCTCGGAGTGATCGGATGGTCGCTTGCAGGATTGACGATCACACCCCAGCGGTTCGTCGAGGGACTGGGCTACGGCTACGAACTCATCGACTCGATGATGCCGCCGGCGACCGGAAACAGCGACGTCATCCGGCTCCGTGATGCGATGATCGAGACGGTTGCAATGGCGATGATCGCGACGGTCTCCGGCATCGCGATCAGCCTCCCGGTGGCGTTCGGCGCGGCCGAAAATCTCTCGCCGCGACCGGCCTACTACCTCTGCCGCGGCATCATCAGTATCTCGCGGGCGATCGACGGACTGATCGTCGCGATCATCGCAGTCGTCGCGCTCGGATTCGGTCCGCTTGCGGGGATTGTGGCAATCAGCTTCAAGACGATCGGTTTCTTTTCGAAGCTGTTCGGCGAGGACCTCGAAGATATCGATATGCGAAGTGTCGAAGCGATCCACGCCACCGGTGCGTCACCGCTGCAGACACTCGGTTACGGCGTCGTGCCACAGGTAGTCCCTCGGTTCGTCGGACTCGCCGTCTACCGGTGGGATATCAACATACGCTCGTCGACGATCGTCGGAATCGTCGGGGCGGGTGGGATAGGTGTGTTGCTTAACCGTGCGTACTCACGGTACGAATTCGACTACGTAGCGGCGATCCTCATCGCGATCATCGCGGTCGTGTTGGTCGCCGAACTGGTGAGTGCGGTTGTCAGACGGAGGGTTCAATAATGGCGACCGCCGCGAACACGTGGAGTCGGTTCGACCTTCGCGAGCGGTTCGTCCGGATCGGGTTCGTTCTCGTCGCGATCGCCACGGTAGTCGGCTCGTGGATCTGGCTGGCCGAAACCAGCAACATGTCGCTGCAGTACGTCTCAACAGCGCCCGAACAGCTCGCGGATCTGTTCGGTCGGATGTACCCGCCGGATTGGGCGTACCTGCCGAACGTAGTCGGTCCGCTCGCGGAGACGATTCGGATCGCAATCATTGGAACGATTGCGGCGGTCGTCATGGCCGCGCCGGTCGCGTATATCACCGCCGAAAACACCACTCCGAACAAATCGACGTACTTCCTCGGCAAGCTGATCGTCACTGTCTCGCGATCGGTCCACGTGATCATCTGGGCGCTGCTGTTCGTGATCATGTTCGGCCCCGGCGCGCTCGCTGGGACGATCGCGACAGCGGTCCGCTCGATCGGCTTCGTCGGGAAGCTGCTCGGTGAGGAGATCGAGGAGATCAGCTTCGGACAGGTAGCGGGAATCCGTGCCACCGGAGCGGGTCCGTTGAAGCTCCTTCTGTACGGTATCGTTCCGCAAATA
>JBNJFV010000186.1:0-4792 GCA_051747145.1 Halobacteriota archaeon | reverse complement strand
AGCACGCAGATCGATCGGGGACCCGTGACGGTGTCCGCCAGCGTCGAGGTGACCTACCGATTCGAAGCGTGAGTCCCTCGTTGACGATCGACCCTCCACACACTGACGATCGACCCTCCACACACTGACGATCGGCCCTCCACCCGCTGACGATCGGCCCTCCACCCGCTGACGATCGGCCCTCCACACACTGACGATCGGCCGCACGTGATGACTACGCCAGCGGCGTCCGTTCGACGACCGTCCCGTCCACGGTCGGATACTGTTCGACGATCTCGCCGCGATCGACGTCGCCGTCCTCGATCATCTCTTCGAGAAGCCACCACGCCAGTTCGATGTGGTTGGATTTGACCGTGTAGTACTCCTCGGGAACGCCGAGTTCGTCCATCCGAGCTTTCGGCTCCCAGGTTTTCCCGTAGACGATCGTTCCGTCGGCTGTGATCTCGTCGAACTCCCGGCGGACGACTTCGGCCATCCGTTTCAACCGGTTTCGGTGCTGAGCGGCGTCTTTGAATACGCTCGTACAGAAGTACACCTGCGGGTGGTCGCCCATCGCCTCGAGGATCGCCGCCTTCGAGCCGTCCACCGCGGACATGTGCCCCTCCTGGAGTTCGTACCCTTCGGCTTTCATCCGCCGAAAGTTCCCGTCGGACATCTCGAACTCGTTGACGTTGCAAAAGTCTGCGGCCCCCTCGTCGAGAAACTCCAGAAACTCCGCTTCCGCACGAATACCGGGGATCTCGAAGGCAGGCGTCAGGCCCTCCTCGCGGGCGACATAGAGGATGTCCTCCCACTCGGTGCCGTGAAGGTCGCCCCACAGTTCGTACGGCGGGTGAAACCGAATCTCGTCGAGACCGGCCGCCGCGAGCCGCCGCATGTTCTCGCGACCGCCGGTGATGCCCGTGTACAGGTGCGTGTGGTGCTCCTCGCCGAACTCGTCTTTGAGCAACCGGAGGTACCGGGTCGTCTTCTCCATGGCCTCCTGTGGCTCCCCGCCGGTAATCGACGTTCCCAGGGCGTTCATGCGTTTTGCCTCCGTGATGACGTCCTCGTCGGACTCGACCAGCCGCTCGTTGGCGTAGACGTCGGTCACGTTCTTTCGGGCGTCTCCCAGTGGGCAGTAAAAACAGTCCCGCTGGTCACAGTAGCCGTAGACGAAAAGCACCATCTTTCCGCCGTTCGCACACTGTTCACAGCCCTTTGAGATCATTCGTTGGACGGACATACCGCCTCACGCCCCAAAAAGCGTGCGAATCGATCGGCGCGCGAAGCCACGTGATATCACGGCTCTCACATCGTTTTTACCGGTGGGTCCCCGCCCGACGAACATGGGCACCAAATTCGACGGGCGATCGACTCCCGATCGGCTATCTCGGCGACGGCTCCTGTCGGGGCTGGGGAGCGCCGGCGTGGCCGGTCTCGCAGGGTGTGTGGGAACCGACGTGTTGTTCGGCGACGGTGCGGAATTCGAAGCAACACCGGCGCGTACCGACGACGACGCACTTTCGGACACGGGATACGAATCGTACCGCCACCGCGAACAGGTCGTGACTCGGACGTTCGAGGCGGCCGGGCAGTCGCGGACGGTCGAGGTGACGAACAGGCTGGCCGAATACGATCGATCGATCTCGGTGTTCGGCCACCGGTTTCAGGGCGCGATCTTCACCGTATTGAGCACCCCCCAGATCGAACTGTTCGGCCGGACGTTCAACCCGGTCGGCGAAATGCGGGCCGACGAGCTCGCAGAAGAGATACAGGCCCGATACGATCGGATCGAATCGATCGAACGCGGGGGGCACAGGCGACGGACGGTGGGAGGTGAACCGACCGACGTCGTGCGATACAAAGCCGAAGCGAGGCCGGTCGACGTAGACGTGGATTTGACGGTCGAGGTGACCGTTCACCTCACAGAAGCGGTTCGAGCGGGAGACGATTTCGTGGTCTGTTTGGCCGCACACCCGCGGGTGTTCGACGATACGGACGCGGTCGACAGGTTGCTGGCGGGCGTCCAACACACCGGGTGAGTGCAGGAAGATCGACGGCGTGATCGAACGCGTACCGCGGACGCCCGAAAACACATATGCCGGGGGGGCTCATACTCAAATCAGATGCATCTGGTCCTCTGTGTCGATCTCGACGACGACCTCGGCCGAAAAACCGGCTTCGAGACGCCGGTGATCGGCTACGAGACCGTCCGAGAGGCAGCCGTCGCCCTCGCAACTGCCGACCCGGAGGACTCGGACGTGAACGTGTTATTTCAGGGATTGCACGTCCGTGACGCGCTGGTGGACGAAGACGCAGGGGAGGTCGAGGTCGCGGTCGTGACGGGCGTGGAAGGAAGCGACGTCAAAGCGAACCGAGCAGTGGGCGAGGAGATCGACACCATCCTCGCGAGCCTCAAAACAGGCGAGGAGGTCCGAGCGATCGTCATCACCGACGGCGCACAGGACGAGTCGGTGCTACCGGTCATCCGATCGCGGATGCCGATCGACGGCGTCAGGCGCGTCGTGGTCCGACAGGCGCAGAACCTCGAGTCGATGTACTACACGATGAAGCAGGTGCTTGCAGATCCCGAGACCCGAGGGACGATCCTCGTCCCGCTCGGCATCCTGCTTCTCATCTACCCGTTCGTCGTCATCGCGGGCGCGTTCGACGTCGCGGGGGCGGTCGTCCTCGGGTTGATCTCCGCGCTGCTCGGGCTGTACACCCTCTTTCGGGGATTGGGACTCGAAGAGGCGATGGACGCGACCGTCGATCGGGTCCGAAACGGCCTGTATGCGGGTCGCGTGACGCTCATCACGTACGTCGTCGCGTTCGCGTTGATCGTCGTCGGCGTCGTCCAGGGCCTCGATACGGTCGAAGCCCTGGAGGCGAACACGGCCGGACAACTGGCGATCGCTACCGCGAGCGCGACGTTCATCCACAACGCCGTCCAGTGGTTCGCCGCCGCCGGAATCACGAGCAGCCTCGGGCAGATCACCGACGAATATCTCGCCGGGCGGTTCAGATGGCGCTACCTGAACGCGCCGTTTTACGTCGTCGCGATCGCGATCGTCCTCTACGGCCTGTCTGGGTTTTTCCTCCCCGACGGGGTCGTCCGGACGGCCTTCGAACTGCCGGATCTCGCGATCGCGCTGACGATCGGGACACTGTTGGGCGTGATCAGCACGCTCGTGTTCGCCATCGCCGAATCGAAGTTCCCCTCCCGACCCGAACCGACATGACCTGACCTGACTACGGGATCGATCGCGGATCCGGATTCGGCGATCGGCGCGACCGTTCCGTCGATATCTCCTGTAGCGCCGTCTGTGGCCTCGTAAACGACCACGGGTGCGGTGGCCCGTGGCGTTCACAGTCGTCGACAGAGCCGTTCGGCACGTTCGTGCAGGTCCTCGGTGTGTTCGGCCTCCGATCGCGGGATCCGGACGCTCCCGAATCCCCGATCGCATCGCGGATCCGAACAGTCGATGGAAACGGTACTCGAACCGGAACCGTATTCGATCCCGTACCGGAGCGGCGATGCACAACTCGGACAACGACCGCGCGTCGATTGGAACACGAACATACCGCAGGTTGGTTCCGGCATCCGGTTTGAATGAACGGACCGCCACGGCATCCGGTTCGAATGAACCGACCGCCACGGCATCCGGCTCGAAAGAACCGACCGCCGGTGGGCGTCCCAAGCTGCCGAAAGTCGATCGCGGTGGCTATTCCGAGTCGTATCGCCTCGGACCGAGAGAAATGTGGCGGATGGGGTACGTGACCGGACGACCGCGTCGGGTCCGTCGCTACTCTCGATCGGCGAGCAGTTCGCTCGCGGTGACGAGCGCCTCCAGTTCGACGTCGTGTTCGGCGAGCAGTTCGCGAGCACCCTCTTCGCGATCGACGACGACGAGAATCCGATCGACGACCGCCCCCGCATCCCGAAGCGCCTCGACGGCGTCGAGCGCGCTCTTGCCGGTCGTGGCGATGTCCTCGAGGACGACGACCGTCTCGCCGGCCTCCAGGCGGCCCTCGATCCGCTTTGCCGTCCCGTACTCTTTTGCCTTCTTGCGGGCGATGACGTACGGCGAGTCGGTCTCGACGGCCGTTACCGCCACGAGCGGGACGGCACCGAGGGCGACGCCGGCGAGTGTTTCGCCGTCGATGCGATCTGCGAACGCGGCGGCGATCTGCCGCAGGCAGTTCGGGTCGGTCTCGAAGAGGTATTTGTCGACGTAGTAGTCGCTCGTCCCGCCGTGGGAGAGTTCGAACTCCCCGAACTGTACGGCGTCTGCCTCCCGAAGCGCCGCGATGAGTTCCGTGTCGGTCATTACGCGAGGTGGAGGGTGCCAGCGGCTTAAACGGACGGGATCGACGCGCGCTATGGTATGCGCTCTCCGGCCGAGGGGCGCTACGATATGCGCGCTCCGGCCGAGTGGTGGGCGTCCCGCCCCACGGGCGATCGACACGCCGATCGCACTATTCGAGTACGTGCACGTGTCGAACCAGCGATCGATGGACTCGCCGCTCGAAGCGACGCTCGACCGTCCACCCGGCCGCCTGCGCCGCATCCGCCCACGATCGGTCCGCGATCACGACCGCCCTGGGAGCGACCCGCCGGGCCTCCGCTAGCGCACCCTCAACGAGATCCGACAGCCGATGTCGGGCGATCTTCGATTGCCGCCCGTAGGGGGCGTCGAACACCACCGCATCGATCGACCGATCGCGAAACGGGAGGTCGGTCGCGTCGCCGCGAAGAACGTCGAAGGGAGCCTCGAGGTACGCCTCGAGATTCTGTCGGGTGCCGCGG
>JBNJFV010000185.1:0-4950 GCA_051747145.1 Halobacteriota archaeon | reverse complement strand
GTCCGGGCGATCGCCGCGGCGTACGCGCTGTCGTGGGAACGGGAGACGCAGATCGAGCAGACGCTCGTCGAATACCCAGCCTACGGCGTCGTCAGATCGGTCGCGGTGACGCCTCGCCGCGCGGCGACGTACCGTCGCGTCCTTCGGGCCGTTCGATCGATGGACGGGCCGCCGCCTCGTGTGGACGACGACCGGTGTTCCTCCTGTGTGTATCGGGACCGCTGTGGCGTTCGGACGCGATCTGTGGCCTCGTTGCTCGGGTTCTGAACCACCTACTTTCGGTGTGCGTCGAGCCACCGCTCGATGGCCTCGGCCTGCGGGCCGCGGCGGTGGATCACACCGGCCTGCGGGTCGACGACCGTACTGCCGCCGCCGGGCGTCTCGCCTCCGTCGACGACGACGTCGACCCCCTCTCGGATCGACGCCGGGAGGTCGGCGGGGCGACGGACGCTCGGGTGGCCGCTCAGGTTTGCGCTGGTCGCGGTGATCGGCGTCGGCGCGACCGCCCGAAGGATCGAACGCGCGATCGGATGATCCGGGATGCGAAGACCCACCCGGTCGCGACCGGCGGTGAGAACGGCCGGCAGCGACGGCGAGCGTTCGACGACCACGGTCACCGGCCCGGGGAGGAACCGCTCGAGGAACGCTCGATCGAGGTCCGTGAGCCGACCCCACCGTGCGGCGGTTTCGAGGTCAGAAACGGCGATCGAGATCGGGGCCGTCCGATCGCGCCGTTTCAACTCGAACACCCGTTCGACGGCGTCGGCGATCCGTCCGTCCGCACCCAACCCGTAGACCGTCTCCGTCGGGTAGACGATCGTTCCACCGGCTTCGATCGCGTCGGCTGCGGCCGCGATCGCCGAGGAGGGGAGGGATTCGGAGCGATCATCATCCAGACCCATGGTTACGTGTGCCGACTGATCGCCGCATCGAGTTCGTCGTAGTCGGGGAACTCGGGCCACTCCTCGGCAACCCAGACGTGTCGGATCGTCCGATCGGTATCGAGCAGGAAACACGAAAGCCGCGGTTCGCTCACGCCGGTCATCCCGTCGAGGTCGTGGGCGACGCCGTACGTCGCTGCGATCTCGTTCGACGGGTCAGAAAAGAGCCGGACGTCGAGCGAACGCTCGGTCAAAAATGCGGCGTGATCGTACGGCGTCGAGATCGTGATTCCGACCACCGACAGGCGATCGCTCCACTCGCGATCGCGAATCTCGTTCCAGACGTACGTGGCGGGAAACGCCCCGTTCATCGAGTAGAAGACGAGCAGCGTCGGGCCCGCAGCCGTCACGTCCGAAAGCGCCGTGTCCTCCCAGTACTCGTCGGTGACGAGCGGGCGGGTGAAATCCGGAGCCAGCTCGCCAACGGCGGGGGTGTCGGCCGGATCGAACTCGACGACGTCGAACTCGACCATCAGTGGGTCCCTCCAGCATCGGCGATCGCGTCGGCCGATCCTGCGTCCCCGTAGGCCCTATCGAGGTACTCGACGATGTTCGCGCTCTCGGCCATCGTCACACCGGTGGACTCGTCGACGATGGCGGGCACAGATCGCGTGCCGGTGAGGCGCTTGACGACGGTTCGCTCCGAGTGCATGGGCTCGACGAAACGCGATCGGTACGCGAGGTCGTAGGCGTCTAGTGTTCGAACGACCCGCTCACAGAACGGACAGGCCTGCAGCCGATACAGCGTTATCGACGGTTCGTCTCCGGACATAGACCACCGTTCGAGCGGGACCGGCCTAACAGCTTCGTCCGCGAGGAGCAGACGGCGGCAAATTCGGCCGGGATCCTGCGAACGGAGGGCAATCCTTAATTTCAGTGCCCGAAAAGGTTTGATGGTACATGGGTTTGCCGCTCTCAACTATCGCCTTTTGGCTGTCCACGACAGCCGTGACGTTGCAATCGCTGGGAGCAGACGTTAGCGATACGCAAATTACGCTTCTCGGCGTCTTCGCGATCGCCGTCCTCATCGGCCTGTCGGCGTTTTTCTCCTCTTCGGAGATCGCGTTCTTCTCGCTACCGCAACACCGCATCGAGTCGATGGTCGAAGAGAACGTCCTCCACGCCGAGACCGTCAAGGGCCTGACGGACAACCCCCACCGACTGCTGGTGACGATCCTCGTGGGGAACAACATCGTCAACATCGCCATGTCGTCGATCGCGACGGCGCTGTTTGCGATCTATCTCACTCAGGGGCAGGCGGTGCTCGCGGCGACGTTCGGGATCACGGCGATCGTGTTGCTGTTCGGCGAGAGCGCACCGAAATCCTACGCGGTCGAAAATACCGAGACGTGGGCGCTTCGGATCGCCAAGCCGCTGAAATACTCCGAATACGCGCTATTTCCGCTGGTCGTCGTCTTCGATCACCTCACGAGAATCGTCAACAGGCTCACCGGCAGCGACACGGCGATCGAGTCGCCCTACGTCACCCGCGATGAGATCCAAGACATCATCGAGACGGGCGAGCGAGAGGGTGTGATCGACGAGGAGGAACGCGAGATGCTCGATCGAATCTTCCGGTTCAACTCCACGATCGCAAAGGAGGTGATGACGCCCAGACTCGACGTGACAGCGGTCGAAACCGACGCATCCCTGGAGGAGGCGATCGAGACCTGCGTGACGAACGACCACGTCCGCGTTCCGGTGTACGAAGGGAACCTCGACAACATCGTCGGCGTCGTCAACATCAGAGACCTCGTCCGCGAGCAGTACTACGGCGAGGGGGACGGCCGGCTCACCGACGTCGTCCAGCCGACGCTTCACGTCCCCGAATCGAAGAACGTCGACGATCTAATGACCGAGATGCAGGAAAACCGCCTGCAGATGGTCATCGTCATCGACGAGTTCGGAACGACGGAGGGGCTTGTCACTCTCGAAGACATGGTCGAGGAGATCGTCGGCGACATCCTCGAAGGGGACGAGGAGGAGCCGTTCGAACGCGTCGACGAGCGGACGACAGTCGTTCGCGGCGAGATGAACATCGACGAGGTGAACGAGCTGCTCGAGATCGACCTCCCGGAGGGCGAGGAGTTCGAAACCCTCGCGGGGTTCATCTTCAATCGCGCCGGACGGCTCGTCGAGGAGGGCGAGGAGTTCGAGTACGACGGGATCGTCATCCGCATCGAACAGGTCGACAACACTCGAATTCTGAAGGCCCGCGTGACGATCACAGACGAGTACCCGAAAAGCGATCTGGATTCGGACGCGGACGCGGAAGCGCCCGTCGAGGACGCAACCGAGTGACGGATGTGGACGATCGACCGACACAAGAGATCGATCGACAAACGCCAGAAAACGATCGACACCCACACCCGCCAACAGTCGAGTGACGCCTCAGATCATCCGGATGAGCGAGTAGATCCCAAAGCCGAGGAAAAACGACAGCGCGAGCGAGCCGATCCACGCCAGCACGGTGTACACCATCTTCTTTCGGCTGACGCCCGCGTTACCGGCGGCGAGTCCGCTTCCGACGATCGCGCTCACGATGATCTCGTTGAACGAAACGGGGATCCCGAACGCGACGGCGACCTGCGCGATCGCAAACGAGGGGATGAGCGCGGCGATCGACCGGCGCGGGCCCATCGACGCGTAATCCTGTGCGATCGCTTTGATCATCCGCGGCGCACCGGTCCACGACCCCACTAACAGCCCGAATCCGCCGCCGACCAACAGCGCGAGCATCGGGATCGACGTGTCGCCTGCGATCGGCACGAGCGGGCCGATCGCAAGCCCCACCTGGCTGCCACCTGCGGAGAATGCGACGAGGCCGCCAAGTACCAACAGAAAGTGGCGCTGGCCGACCGCCAGGTCGCGGTCGAGATCGAGCAACAGGCCGACAGCGACGACCACGCCGATTGCGAGCGTCACCACGAGTCGCCCGCCGTCAACGCCGAGAAGCGGCGGCAACCCGAGTCCGACAGCGAGCGATCCGGCGATCGAGCCCTGTTCGCCCGCATCGCCAAGAACGGCAAAGCCGATGTTCGCGACGATGCCACCGGTCAGCCCACCGAGCGCGGCGGTCATCAGCCGCTCGGGGAGCCGCTCGTTTCGCAACAGCCGCGCGGTTGCGAACGCGGCCCCGCCGCCAACGAACGGCGTGAGGACCCACAGCGTGAGTATTTCGACGTACTTCGGCCAGGCGGGATCGCCGCCCATGGCGAGACCGACGCCGACGACAGCACCGGTGACGGTGAACGCCGTGGCGATCGGATACCCCGCGAAAATGCCGATCGCGACCAGTATCGCAGCGACGAGGAGGCCGACGATAGCCGCACCGACCGAGAGCGTGACCCCGCCGATCAACTCCGAGCCGACCGCCTCGGTGACGTTCGCACCCTGTAAGACGGCCCCGAGAAAGCCGAGCAGGCCCACGACTAGCCCCGCGCGCATGACCGAGATCGCGTTTGCACCCACCGCGGGTGCAAACGGCGTCGACCCGGACGACCCTGCGCCGATCGCCCACGCCATGAAGAGGCTGGCGATCGCGGCGACGCCGAACGTCAGGAGGGATTCGAGCGCGACCATCAGTATCGCCCTCCATCCCCCACGCGCGAATCTGCTGGCCGACTGAACAGCCGATGCAGCGCGAGGAGCTTGCCGTTGATGCGGCTATACGATTTCGTCAGCGGATACAGACGCGTCTCGAAAGGACCCGACATCGGTTTAGCGTTGACGCCCCTCTTCGTACCCCTCACGCAGCCCCAGTACAGTCCGGCGTGCGAGGAGATACCCGAAGAAGAAAAACAGCAGTAACACTGCGAGAATTCCCAGGAAGACGGGATCGAGACGATCGAGTACCATACCCGCCGTATCACCGGGGGGAAGAAAGGCGTTTCGACGATCGATCGAGCCGACTGCACCGACGGAGACTGACGGGCGACCACGCCGGGAGCCACGCTGGAGAGTTCACGGGACCCGACAGTACCGATTTGGGTCCCTCCCGGGGAGAAAC
>JBNJFV010000184.1:0-4975 GCA_051747145.1 Halobacteriota archaeon | reverse complement strand
AAAAAAACTGACTCGTCGGAATAACGACGCCACAGTGGTAGTCATTGATCAGACGCGACGGCGACTGAAGACGAATCTCGGACGTGGGTGGTTCAAACGCGGATCGCGTGCGGTTGTGACTGTGGCCGATCAATGGGAAGCGACGAACCTCCTCGGAGCATTGTCAGAAACCGGTCATTCAAAATTTTTTCAGAGTACTAGTAATTTCACCTCGGAAGTGACAATACACTTTTTGAGAGCACTGCAGGAGGAGTTCGGTCAGAATCTCATCCTGGTCCTGGACAACGCACCGTATTTCTCCTCGAAAAAAGTTCGAAAATTCGCCTCATCCGTCGGGATCGGACTGTGTTTTCTGCCACGCTATTCGCCGCAGATGAATCCGGTCGAGGAATGCTGGTGACAGTTGGCGTTACAACTGAATAACCGAATCTTCGAGGATCTCGATCACATGAACCGTTCGATTCGAGAAGGTCTTGAGAATATCAATCCGCCCGAATTTCCAATTACTTATTTCTTTGAATATATGATCGAACACGAGGACACTTCTGCATAGAGGAAATATTAGAAGAATTTTGTGTCAGTGGCGAGTGAACTGGATTTCCTACGCCACCCTCATCCCATCCTATCAAGCGCGTTCTTCCGATCTTCCACCGGTGTCTGATCGTATTTCATCGTCGTCATCTCACTCTTGTGCCGGAGCTGGGCCTGTGCAGCGGCCAGATCTTCTTCACGCGTCATATAGGTCCCGACAGAGTGCCGGATCGAATACCACGTGAGCTTCCTGTCGTCTGTTGAAATACCTGCATCCTCACAGAGACGCTTGATAAGGTACCCCAGCGACGAAGATGAATACGGATTCGATTCTCTGGTCAACCAGAGAGTATTGGTATCGTCGTACTTCTCGTATGTGTTGCGTTCCTCGATCCACCGGGCTAGCATCTCCGCAGTTCGATCTTGGAGACCGACGACCCAGTTCTCCGTATTCTTCGAGCTCTCTTCCTTCGGAATCCGAAGCACTCCGTTCTGCACATCGACCCACGACACCACAGCTCGCCCCACTTCTATCGGACGCAACCCTGCGTCGAGTCCAGTTCAGACAAGCGATGGGATTTTCCAACCGTTGGCTCGTTCCCAGTCCTCGGGAGAAATCTCGTCCTTAGGCTTCTCGAAGCGCTGAGCGAGATGAGCCTTCCATCGGTCCCGTGCTTCGGGAGACAGATCATTGTATCCGGGGACGCTTCCGTATTCAAGTGCGACTTCTCGAACCTTCTTCCGTTCATCGAGGGTGAGATAATCCCGTGGCTTCGACGCTCCTGACGAGTCGGAAAAGGTGATGACCGGCTCCCATCCGTCGAAACCGTGCTCGTGTTGCCGCCACTTGAATAGCATCTGAACCGCCTTCTGGCAGTTTGCCTTGTGCGCGTTGGTGGTATCCTGCTGTGCGAGTTCGCGCATCCACGAGTCAGCGTGCTCGTGGGTGACATCGGTAGTGTAGCCTCCGTTAGTTTCCCAGACGTACCGATAGAACGCGTCCATCCGATGCGACCGGGCTTTCACCGTCTCGAACGCGTAGCCCTTTCCCTTCTTCGGCTTGATGCCGAAGACGAGCAACTAAGAGAGGCAAGCTCTTCGGACCGACTCGTAATCGAGGCGTTGCCGTTGATTGAGGTATTCGGCGGACGGTTCCGGAACGAGGGCGATCCCATTGAGATCAACCATCGTGACCCTCCGAAGCGTTCCGGCGAGTCCGGTTGGCGAAGCAATTCGAAAACCGCACGACTGCGCCGGGGTCCCACTTCCGTCGAGTGTGATTGCCCTGATGCGACATTGTGACTCTCCATTCGCAATGGGCAAAACCGCCAGACGGCGTCGGGAGAAGTGCTCCGACTGGGATTCGAACCCAGGTCATTGCCGTGAGAGGGCAATATGATTGGCCGGACTACACCATCGGAGCGTGTGTCACGTCCGTCTGAACGCAATCGTCGGTAATCTGCACCAAAGTAAAACAGTTGCGTTTTCCCCCCGCCGTGGCCCGATCGAATCAACGACATCGATCCACGACCGGTTTCACAGGCACGGCAGCGTCGGCCGATCGAGCCGTCGCCCGTCGGAAGCGATCGGATCGCCCAGATAGCGATCGGATCGCCCAGATAGCGATCGGATCGCCCAGGTAGCGATCGATCGACCGGTCAGACGATTCGATCCCCGTTTTTGAACACGTACGCTGGATCCTGCCAGGCGGAGACATCCTCGTTCGGATCCGAATCGAGCACGACGAGATCGGCGACGTACCCACTCGACACCCTGCCGACGTCGTCCAGCCCGAGCAGGTCGGCCGCATTGACCGTCGCCGCCTCCAGTGCCGTCGTCGCTGTCACTCCGTACTCGGCCATGTACTGCAGTTCCGTCGGAATGTCCTCGAAGAAGTTAAACGGCGTTCCGGCGTCGGTCCCCATCGCAATCGGGACCGCCGCCTCCAGTGCGTGCTCGAACGCTCCCTCGAACCGATCGGCGGCGTCTTCGGCTTTCGAGACTGCGTCCTCCGGAATGCCCGCCTCCACGCCGTGGTCGACGATTCCGCGAAGCGCGCTTGCGGTCGGCACCCAGTACGTTCCGTGTTGGGCCATCAGTTCGGCCGCTTCCTCGTCCATGAACGTTCCGTGTTCGATGCTCGAAATCCCCGCCCGAACCGCGTTTTTGATGCCGATTTCGCTGTGGGCGTGGGCGGCAGTCGGCGTCGCAGTCGGTGCGGCAGCGTCGACGAGCGCTTCTAGCTCGGCGGGCGTCAGTTCGGGCGCGCCAGTGACAGCGCCCTCCGTGAGTACACCGCCGGTCGCCATGCACTTGACGACATCCGCACCGGCTTTGAGTTGCTCGCGTGCGGCTTTCGTCACCTCGGCAGGACCGTCGGCTTCGCGACCGAACCAGTGGCCGTGCCCTCCTGTCATGATGACGTTTTTCCCACACGCGAGCACGCGTGGCCCCTCGATCACGCCGTTGGCGACGGCCTCGCGCGCTTCGATTCCGATTCGGTGCCCCGCGCCGAGGTCGCGAACGGTTGTCACGCCAGCTTCGATCGCCGAACGCAGGTTGCCTGCGGCCCGATAACTCGCGGCCGCGGCCCCCTCACCGACCGCGCTCGAGACGTCTGGTCGTCCATCCATCATCAGGTGAACGTGGGCGTCGATAAGCCCCGGGGCGACCGTCTGTCCTGACACGTCAGTTTCCGTCTCGCCGGTAAGCGACGAATCGACGTCGACGATCCGCCCATTTTGGATTCCCACGTCTGCCCGCCGCGTGCCGTCCGCGTCCGCAACCATTCCGCCTCGGAGTACGTGCATACAGTACGGATTTGTATCGATCCTGAAATAGGTGCGGTTGGCGGCGGTTCGTGATCCACACGGCACATCAACCCCGATCGAGACTTTCCCGAAGGGAAAACGTGACGTACGTTCCCGCCGATCGACAGGTATGGCAACGCTGGATGACGCAACAGTGATCGTAACCGGAGCGAGTGCGGGGATCGGCACCGAAACGGCGCGCGCGTTGGCCGCGGCGGGATCGAACCTCGCGCTCCTCGCGCGGCGTGAGGACCGACTGGCCGAACTGGCCACCGAACTGACCGACGAGTACGGCGTCGAGACGATCGTCCTGCCGACGGACGTGCGCGAGGAGGCGGCCGTGGAGGCCGCAGTCGATCGAACGGCGACCGAATTCGGCGGGATAGACGTCGTGATCAACAACGCGGGGTTGGGCCGCGGATCCGACGTGGCGGATCTGACGACCGAACAGTACCGCGCGATGATGGAGACGAACGTGGACGGAACGTTCTTTCTCACCCGCGCGTCGATCCCGCACCTGGTCGAATCGAGCGGCAACCTCGTCTTCGTCGGGAGCTTTGCCGGCCGATACCCCCGCCCGTTCAACCCCGTCTACGCGGCATCGAAGTGGTGGGTCCGCGGGTTCGCCATGAGCGTGGCCGGGCAGATCGGCGAGGACGACGTCGGCGTCTCGGTCATCAACCCCTCGGAAGTCCGCACCGAATTCGGATCCGAAGAGGGCGAGCCCTTCGAAACGCGGTTCGATAAGGGGGAGGTCACAGAACCCGAAGAGATCGCCGACGCGATCGTCTTCGCCGCCTCGCGAGACCGCTCGACGGTCAACGAACTCGACTTGTATCGCCGCGACAAGTTTTCCGGCTGGTGAGGACGACCCGACAGGTCGGGGACGTGCGGACGACCCGACCGTTCGGGAGAACCGGGGACAAAGCTACGGCGACACCGGGATCGTCTCTTCGATCCGTATTTCGTCGCCGACGGCGATCGACTCGCCGCGACTGCCCGCCGGTACGTCGGTGTTCACCATGAGCCGAAAGTCGTGATCGAACCACGGCCCGCCGCTCCACTCGGGCATCGTCTCGCGTCGCTTTTCGACGAACGTCTCGCGGAACCCCTCGTAGGCGACGCCGGTATCGGGATCGCGACTGGGGACGACGCATCGCTGACACGGGTTCACGCCGAGGACGGTCACGTCGCCGATCGCGAACCGAACTCGGTGATCCCGGTCGGCAACGAGTCGATCCTCCCAGAACGGCGGGACGCCACTTACTTCGACGTTCGCCCGGAGTCGGCGCCGCATTCCGTCCGGGTCGATCCCGTCGAACCACGACGCGACGGTTTCGATCGTCGCCGTTGAGACGATCGTCGGCCCTGCAGCCTCGGTGTCGTCCGGGAATCCCCCCGCGGTGTCGCGGACGATTCGCACCTCGTACCCCAGCCAGTCACCGAGCCACTCGCCGAACGCCGCACGGGCGGACGCAGTCGCGACGTCGAACGCCTTCGACGTGCCAGCGGGAGTTTCGACAGCGATCGACCGGATCGACGCGTCCGGCCCCGTGTACGTGGCATCGAGTCGGTGGAGTCGTCGTTCGCGTTTTCCGTTGACGAAGCGGTCGTCTGCGTCGACGATCGCGAAC
>JBNJFV010000183.1:0-5048 GCA_051747145.1 Halobacteriota archaeon | reverse complement strand
CGCTCGTCGCTGCCGTGGCGGCGATCGCGAGCGGTGGGGTGATCGGTGTGAACTGCTCGCGGGACCTGATCGACGATTGAGACCCAATGGGACACGTCGGGGGCGTTTGCGGGTGGTTCAGCGTGAGCGCGTTCAAACACGGTGATCTCGTCGGTTAGAAACGAGTCTCGGCTGTTTGAAACGAGTCTCGTCGGTTAGAAACGCGCCTCGGCTGTTTGAAACGAGTCTCGTCGGTTAGAAACGCGCCACAGGCGCGATGTCGTCTGTCTCGCGACCCTGTCGATCGACGTTCTGGTATTTCGCGTGCCCGATTTGGCCGGCTGGCACCGAGATCGGGTTGACCACCTGGCGGTGACCGCAACGTTTAGTTGGTATCTTTGAGAATCGACGGTAAATGGGAGGTGTAGTTCGGGCACTCGTAGTTCGACCCGGGTCGAACGCCACATGGGCCGGTGGCAGACGCGTGTCGTCTCCGTGCGAGGATTCTCCACGACGGGTGTCCGGTCTTCGTCACCGATGACCGTCGAAGCCACTCGCGAAGCGTATCTCACGCAGGCGCTCGTCGGCGGTGGCGGGATCCTCGTCCTGTCGCTCGTCCTGGTCCGAAACTACCTGTTGTTCCACAGTCTCGTCGAACTGTTTAGCATCCTGGTCGCGTTCGCCGTGTTCGTCGTCGCGTGGAACGCGCGCGAGCGCATCGAAAACAATTTTCTGGCGGTCCTCGGGATCGGATATCTGTTCATCGGTGGTGTCGATTTGCTCCACACGCTCGCGTACGACGGAATGGGGGTTTTCCCCGACGCAGGGGCGGATCTGCCGACGCAACTTTGGATTTTCGGTCGGTTCCTCGAGGCTGGAACGCTGCTCGTCGCGGGGGTGTTCGGTGTCGCCACGGCGACCGATCGTGATCGGATTTCTCGGTGGGACAGACCGCCTGTATGGCTCCTCGTCGGGAGTTACGGTGTCGTCGTCACGCTGGGACTGATTTCGATCTTCGTCCTCGACGTATTCCCGACCACGTTCGTGGAGGGCGATGGGCTCACACCGTTCAAGATTCGCAGTGAGTATGCCATTATCGTCGTGTTAGCGATCGTGCTCGCATTGCTCTTCGGCCAACGGCGATCGTTCGCTCCCCACGTGTACCGACTGCTCGGCGTCGCCATCCTCCTCACAATGGCAGCCGAATTCGCGTTTACGACTTACGTCGACGTCTACGGTCTCTCGAACGCGATCGGCCACTTCCTCAAATTCGGCTCCTTCTACCTGATCTATCTGGCGATCGTCAAGACAGGAATCAAAGCACCCCAGGCGGCACTGTATCGTGAACTCGCCGAACGCGAAGCCGAGGCGCGAACGTTCGAGCAGGCGGTCGAACACTCCGGGCACGCCGTCGTCATCACCGATCGGGACGGGACCATCGAGTACGTCAATCAAACGTACGAGGACATAACGGGGTACGACGCGTCCGAACTTGTCGGTGAGTCCCCGAAGATTCTCCAGTCTGGGGCGCACGATGAATCGTTTTACGAGGCGCTTTGGGACCGGATCACGAGCGGTGCGGTATGGAACAGCGAATTCGTCAACGAACGGAAGGACGGAACGGAGTTCGTCGTCAATCAGACGATCGCTCCGGTCTCTGATGCGTCTGGTCACATTCATCGATTCGTAGGGGTCCATCTGGACATCTCCGAACGGAAGCGACAAGAACAGACGCTCTTGCATCGATACGAGTC
Source organism: Halobacteriota archaeon (assembly GCA_051747145.1). Lineage (GTDB taxonomy): Archaea > Halobacteriota > Halobacteria > Halobacteriales > Haloferacaceae > JBNJFV01. Next base: position 3,315 of record JBNJFV010000183.1, on the reverse strand, counting down.
GCTTTTCAACAGCATCCAGGATGCGATCGTCGTAACCGACACCGATAGACGGATCACGAACGCGAATCCTGCCTGTACGGACCTCTTCGGGTACGAACTGGACGAAATCGAAGGTGAGTCGGTGGCGTTGCTGTACGACGACGAGGCGGAATACGAACGCATGGGCGAGAAACTCGACGCACACGTCGAAGACGCTCGATTCACTAATCAGACCCAGTACAGGACACGGACCGGAAAGGTGTTTCCCGCTGAGACGACCGTCTTTTACCTCCGTGATAGCGAGGGTGAAATCGCCGGTTACATTGGGCTCATCAGGGACGTCTCTGATCGAGAGAATCGCATCCATCACCTGGCGATTTTGGATCGCATTCTCAGACACAACCTCCGTAACGAAATGAACGTCGTTCAAGGACACGCCGGCATCATCGCCGAGGAGGGCGGGATTGCCGTCGCCGAGAACGCGGCCACGATCGTCGAAACCAGCGAGCGGCTGTTGGCAACAGCGGACAAACAGCGAGTGATAACGCGGCTCCTTTCGGAATCACAGCCGATCGTATCGATGGATCTCATAGCGATCCTCGAGGACGTTCGAACCGAAATCAAAGCGCAGTACCCCGAGGCAACACTTTCGTATTCGGTCCCCGATTCGTGTCAGGTGCGAGCGGTTCCCCAGCTTTCTCAGGCGGTGCGGGAGGTCATCGAAAATTCGATCGTCCACGCCGATCGACCGACACCATCGATCGATGTCCGCCGTGAGGGAGCGCTGGTCGAACTCCGGGTGCGGGACGTCGGTCCGGGGATTCCGGACATCGAGCGTCGCGTCCTCACCCGCGAGGCGGACGTCGATCCACTGTATCACGCCAGCGGACTCGGGCTGTGGCTCGTCAATCTCGTCGTCGACGAGTCCGACGGCGTCCTGCACATCGAGGACCGCGATACCCGAGGGAGCGTCGTTACCATCACGGTGGCCGGCGATTGACCGACCGCAAACGCGTCCCGACCGTGATCACGTCGACAACCGAACGACGAACGCCGAACCCCCCGAGTCGGCGTCTTCCACCCAGACGTCGCCACCGTACCTGCCGACGAGTGTGTCGACGAGATACAGCCCGATGCCGGTGCCGGCGCTTCCGAGGCCCTTTTCGCCCTTTCCGAAGATCGTCTCCTTGTGCGCGTCCGGGACCCCCGGTCCGTTGTCGGTGACGCGAACCGTCACCGCTGATTCGGTTACGTCGGCGGCGACCGTCACCACCGGCCGTGGGGCGTCGTTGTGCTGGACCGCATTTTTCAACAGGTTCCGAAACACCGCAGCCAGCATGTCGTCGGCGACGACGTCCGTCTCGGGGAACGGCCGTTCGATCGTGACGGTCGCGTCCGGATACGCCGACCGCAACTCACGAACCTCCTGTTTGATCGTCCGTCGTATCGAGACCCGATCGTTCTCGATCGCTGGGTGGAGCATCACGTCCGCTAAATCGCGTGCCGTTCGCGTGAGATCGACCGCGTTCTGCGTGCTTTCGAGCACCATCTCGAGCATCTGCTCGCCCTCCGGCCCAACGTGGTCCTCCAGCATCTCGGCGTACGCACCCACGAGCTGCAGGTCGTTTCGTATGTCGTGGCGGACGACTTCGTTGAGCACTTTGAGGTCGTCCCGTTGGGCTTCGAGTTGCCGTTCGTATTCGACCTGTTCTGTGATGTCGTGAACGATCGAAAAAAGGAGCGTGTCGCCGTCAATCTCGATCGGCGAGGAGTGCACTTCGACGGTTCGAATCTCTCCGTCTGCGAGTTCGTGTTCGAACGTGAAGTGATTGCGAGCTTCTCGTTCGGCCCGTTCGCGTTCGCGGGCGACCGCCGTCGCCGATAGTCGGTTGATCTGTTCAATCCCCATCTCGGTGAGTTCGGGTTTCCTATACCCGTAAAACTGGACGGCCGCGTCGTTCGCATCACAGATCGCCCCCGAGTCGGGATCGATCAACAACATTGGCGCGCTATGGCGTTCGAACATCCGTCGGAAGCGCTCCTCCCGACGTTGCAACGCCGCTTGCATTTCCTTTCGCTCGGTGATGTCCTGGATGACGCCGTCGAAGTACGTCTCTCCGTCGACCTCCGAGGCGATGGCCGTTACAGCGCCCCAGAATGGATCTCCCGAGAGCGTCTCCAGTTGCAGCTCCGCCTCCGTTATACGTCCCTCCGATTCGAGTCTCCCAGCGAACACCCGTCTGTCGGTCGGTTCGGCGTACAGATCGCTTACGGTGTGTTCGAGCAGTTCCGCAGCCGATTCCGCGTCGAACAGATCGATCATCGCCGGATTCACTTCGAGAAACTCCCCGTCTGCCCCGGTGGTGTTCCGGTAGATCCCCACGGGGACGTTCTCGACGAGTTCCTTGTACCGCTCTAGTTCCCGCTCGTAGGCGACGGTTTCGGTCACGTCTCGGCAGATCGCCATGAATACCGGATCGCCGCCCGTTTCGGGGACGATCTTGCGTATCCACACGTCCACCGGATACGTCGAGCCGTCCTTCCTGCGATGGGTTCCTCGCATGTCGATGTCGTGGGTCGATCCGGACTCCATCGAGCGCCAGGCCTCCGTGAGGATCGCTTCGTCGACGCCGACTTCGATCTCGGGGATGGTCATCGATCGCAGTTCGGTGTGGGTGTAGCCGAGCCGATCGACGAGGGCGTCGTTGACCTCGCGAATCCGTCCCTCGACGTCGTGGACGATGATGCCGTCCGGGGCGTGATCGAACAACTCTCTGTGGCGGTCGACGCGGCGATCGGCCGCCGGTGGCCGCGGTTCGAGTTCCGCTTCCGAGGCGACGACCGCGACCTGGGTCACGTTCCCGGCTTCGATCACCGGCGAGATCGTCCGCTGGAGGCTGCGAGTGCCACAGGGATACGCGATCGGCTCCGCGTATTCGATCGGCTCACGATCTGTAACACAGCGTCGAAACGCGTCCTCGATGGCCCGACCGTCGGCGTCGCCAAACAGTTCCGTCGGCGATCGACCGCCATGCGTCGGAGCCGACAGTCCGGTGTGTCGTTCGTGCGTCGAATTGTTCGCTCGGAACGCGAACGCGAGCGCCTGTCCTGCGCGTTCGACATCGAACACGCAGACGCCCTCCGCGATCGCCTCGGCGAGCGCCCCGAACGCGGGGCAGATCGTCGACGCCTCGTCGTCGGATTCATCGCGCCGAGAAGTCGCCCCAGAATCGGGGGTCCGACCCCCGCTTCGATCCTGGTTTCGCATACCAAACACCTATCCAGGGGTGTAAAAAAAGGACTGATTTCCGCGTGGGAGGGCTGTGCCGGCTGGAC
>JBNJFV010000182.1:0-5054 GCA_051747145.1 Halobacteriota archaeon | reverse complement strand
TCTTCTGGACGTATCCCCACGAACTCATCTCGCTTTTGAGTACGAACGAGCGGGCGATCGACCTCGGGGCGGCCTACCTCAAAATCGTCGCGTTGGGCGTCCCCTTTGCGGGGCTCAACCTCGTGGGCAGCCGGGTGCTCGTGGGCGCGAACGACGCGTACATCGCGATGATGTTGCGGGCCGGCGGGGCGATCGCCAACGTGCTCATCAACGCCGTCCTCATCTTCGGGCTGGGTCTCGGCGTCGTCGGCGCGGCGATGGGGACTGTCCTCTCGAACGTCCTCGTCACCGCGGCGTTCGCGATCGGTCTCGCCCGCGGCGGCTTCCCCGGCGTCGGCGCGTTTCCGGTCCAGATCGACCCGACCGGCAGCTACGTCGACGTGGGGACGATCCGCGATCTGGTCACGATCGGGCTGCCGGTGATGGGCCGCAACCTCGTGTGGACTGTCGCGGAGTTTCCGATGCTGCGCATCCTCGACGTGTTCGGCCAGGACGTCGTCGCGGCGTTCGTCATCGCCCGGCGGATCTGGGGGATCATGAACACCCCCGGCTGGGGGTTCGGGTTGGCCGCCTCCAGCCTCGTCGGCCAGAGCCTCGGCACCGGCGACGAGGAGACGGCGGAGGCGTACGGCCGTGAGATCATCCGCTTTGCCGTCGCGACCTACCTCGTCTCCGCCGCGCTGGTGGCGCTTTTCGCCGGTCCGATCGTCGGCCTGTTCGTCGACGACCCCGCCGATCCGTCGGTGCCGATCGCGATCACGCTCGTCTACGCGGCCTGTATCGCGGTCGTCCTCCAGGGCGTTTCCGGCGGTGCAGCGGGGCCGCTCAACGCCAGCGGCGACACCCGCTGGCCGTTCTACAGCCAGGCACTGGGCATGATCGGGCTGTCGATCCCGCTTGCGTACGTCGGCGCGACGACGTCGCTCGGCCTGTGGGGGCTGTATCTGGCGTTCCTCGCGGAGACGAGCGTCCCCGCGGCGATCAACTACTGGCGGTTCGACTCGGGCAAGTGGAAGGCGATCAGCCGGCAATACAGGCCTACTGCAGCGTCAGGAGACGAGTGACGGGGAAGCGGGTACAGCGATCGACGGGAAGCGGTGGATTCGATGGTGATGGAGAAACGTTGCGTCGACGGTAGCCGTGGTGACGACGGTCGGGATCGTCGGACTCTGGGGCATGTGAACGACGGATCGGCCGAATCTGTGGCATGCGGCCGTTTGAGATATCTGAACGTTTGACACAGACGAGAAGCTATTTGTCCACGAGCGATCGAACAGCGTTCATGTCTGAGCACCCGCTCGACGACGGCGAAGACGGCGGACAGTTCGGCGAGTTCGGCGGCCGACACGTCCCCGAAATCATGGAGGGACCGCTCGAGTCGCTCGCAGCGGCGTTCGAGTCGATCGCCCGCACGGACGAGTTCCGCGCGGAGTTCCGCGACATCCTCGAACGGTACGCGGGACGACCGACGCCGGTGACCTACGCCGATCGGCTCTCGGACGCTTACGGCACCGACATCTACCTCAAACGCGAGGATCTGCTGCACGGCGGCGCACACAAACTGAACAACGCGATCGGGCAGGCGCTGTTGGCCAAGAAGGCGGGCAAACGCCGGCTCATCGCCGAAACCGGCGCGGGCCAACACGGCACGGCGACAGCCATGGTCGGGGCGCTGTTCGACTTCGACACCGAGATCTACATGGGCAAAAAGGACGCCGATCGCCAGCGGATGAACGTCTTCCGCATGCGGCTCATGGGCGCGGAGGTCAACGAGGTGACACAGGGCGGCGCTGGGCTTGCGGACGCGGTCGACGTCGCCCTCGAGGACTTCGCGCACAACATTGAGGACACGCACTACCTCGTCGGGTCGGCGGTCGGCCCCGATCCGTTCCCGCGGATGGTTCGGGAGTTCCAGTCTGTCATCGGCGAGGAGGCCAGAGCACAGATCCTCGAGGACCTCGGCGAGCTTCCGGACGCGGCGGTCGCCTGCGTCGGCGGCGGTTCGAACGCGATCGGGCTGTTTCACGCCTTCCGCGAGGATCCCGTCGCGTTCTACGGCGCGGAGGGCGGCGGCGAAGGAGCCGACTCGGATCGCCACGCCGCACCGCTCGCACAGGGCAAATCAGACGTCCTCCACGGGATGAAAACCCGCGTGATCGACGACGACGTCGAGGTCCACTCCGTTTCGGCGGGGCTCGATTATCCCGGTGTCGGCCCCGAACACGCCATGTTCCAGGCTGTCGGCCGGTGTGAGTACCGCGGCATCACCGACGACGAGGCGCTTTCGGCCTTCCGCGACCTCTCGGAAACGATGGGGATCATCCCAGCGATCGAATCCAGCCACGCGATCGCGCTGGCGAAACAGATCGCCGACGAACACGACACGATCCTCGTCAACCTCAGCGGCCGCGGCGACAAGGACATGCAACAGGCCGCCGAAATGTTCGACCTCTAGGGACGATCACTCGCTGGTTCGACCATTCGATCGGATCGACTCACTCGCCGGTTCGACCGTTCGATCGGATCGACTCACTCGCCGGTTCGACCGTTCGATCGGGGCGAGGGATTCCGAATCCGCGGCCAGTAAAACCACCACGCGATCGCGAGGTAGACGATCGGCCCGATCGGGATCGCATACGTCAGCCCGAACGGAGTCGGATACAGCCGCCCCTGAACGGCGAAGTACGTCCACGCGATACATCCGCCGATCGCCGCGAAGACGACCAACCCGCCGGTCAGCCGCGGATCCTCCCGCCCGAAGACGGCCCCGATCGCCGCGCTTGCGATCGCAAGCCCGTACAGCGTGGCTCCGATCGGCCACGCCTGCAGCGACTGCGGGAGCGTCGAAAACCCGAGCGTCTGCCCGAGATACGAGCCCATGTGGAGAATGTAGCCGGTGTTCGGATTCGCGAGTCCCCACGCCATCACGAACGTCACATTGCCCGGCGCGTTGCGGATGAGGACCCACGGGACGAACGCGCCGAGGAGAAGCACCGCGAGCGCGACCGGCTGGCTGTGTCGATCGACCATCGGTGCGGCTACCGGCGGGCGATGACCCGCAGGACGTCCTCGTCTTCCAGGACGTGTTCTTTGCCGACCTGCTGGTCGTCGTGTTTGGCGCTCGGTCCCGAAACGCGGGCGAACCGGAACCGCTCTTCGAGGTCCGCGCCGAGTTTCACGCAGGCGTCGCCGACGGTCGAGCCGGAAAACACCACCAGCGGCTCCTCGTAATCGACGCCCCGACCGGGTTTGTCCATGTAGACGCGCACTAACCCAAGCTGCGTCCAGATCCGCTCTTTCAGCGCGTCTAACCCCTTCTGCTTTTCGGCGGAGATGAACGTCACCTCCTCGGGATCGAGCCCGCGCTCGCGGAGGTTTGCCTCGACGGTCGGCAGGTAGTCCCGATCGATCAGGTCGGCTTTGTTGACCGCGACGATCGAGGGGATGTACACGCGGTTGTCCATGATGCCGTCGATCAGCTCGTCGATCGTGATGTCGCCGCGGACGGTGACCTCGGCGTTGACGTAGCCGTGCTCGGAGAGGACGTCCTTGATCGTCTGTTCGTCCAACCCCACGTCGTCCGTCTTGTTGACCGAGATGCCGCCTTTGGCCTTCTTGACGATGTGCAAACTCGGTGGGTCGGTGTCGAGGCGGATCTTGTTCTTGTACAGCTCCTCGCGGAGGCGATCGTACTTTTCGATCTCGAACACCGACAACAGGAAGATGACGAGGTCGGCCGTCCGGACGACAGAGAGGACCTCTTTGCCGCCACCGCGGCCGCCTGCTGCCCCTTCGATGAGGCCGGGCACGTCGAGTACCTGGATGTTCGCCCCGTTGTACTGCAGCATGCCGGGGTTTACGTCGAGCGTCGTGAACTCGTACTCGCCGGTTTCGCTTTCGGCGTTCGTGATCGCGTTGATGAGCGTCGATTTGCCGACGCTGGGAAAGCCCACGAGTGCGATCGTCGCGTCGCCGTGTTTCTCGACGGCGTAGCCGGTGCCGCCGCCGGCGGAGGACTGATTTTCGAGTTTCTCTTTCTTCTCGGCGAGTTTCGCCTTCAGCCGTCCGATGTGGGCCTCCGTGGCTTTGTTGTACGGCGTGGCGGCGATCTCTGCTTCGATCGCCTCGATCTCCTCCTCCAGTCCCATTACCCGTTTCTCCGCCGTCACCGTCAAAAAGGGTGTTCTTTCGGGTCGGCGATCGCCGCGTTCTCGCCCCGTCGTCCCGACAACTCGACAGGATTATACGTCGGAACATGCACGGCTGAAACGAAGATGCCGGATCCCTCTCGGTTGCGCGATAGCACGCAGATCGTCCTCCCGCGGGACGCTCTCGACGGCATGCGCGATCGCCTCGAATCGGAGTTCACCGTGACGATCTTCGAGGCCGACTGTGGGATCTGTCGCATCATCGGCAGTCCGGTGGAGATCAAAGCCGTCTCCGATTTCCTGTCGCGCCACGGCATCACGCTGCGATGAGAACGGACTGCCGATTCGTGCAAAGCGGCGCTGCAGCGATCGCTTCAGAAGGGATTTGTACCGTTCACCATCTATCGATCGCATGGACGAAACGCCTGGATTGAGCGACCAGTACCGGAAAGCCAGCCCGTGGCCGATCTTCATCGCGTTCGGGCTCGTGATTTCGGAACTCGGGTTGGTCTTCGACGTGTTCCCGATCGCCGTCGGCGGATTGGTGCTTTTCTGTGGATCAATCACCGGAATTTTGCTCGAATCCGACTACGCGGACGCGCCGTGGACGCCCCTCGGTACGATGACCGTACTGCTCGTCCTCTTCGGCGCTGCGTTGCTCCTCGTCGATCCGCGAACGGCCGTGTCACTGCAGCTTCGGGCGTACGCGGTGTTCGCATCGGCGATCATCACGGCCGCCGCGGCGATCGCCGGGACGCTTTTCGTGCCGAAGCGTCCCCTCGCCGGGTGAGCGGAGGGTCGACGTTGGATCGACCGATCCTGGATCGTTCGATCGACGCTGAAGCGTTCGTCGTTGGATCGTTCGATCGACGCTGAAGCGTTCGTCGTTGGATCGTTCGATCGACG
>JBNJFV010000181.1:0-5062 GCA_051747145.1 Halobacteriota archaeon | reverse complement strand
TCAGGATTGTCAGGATCCTCGGGGTCGTCTGGCTCCTCCGGTGGTATCGGTTCGTCGGAATCTGCACCGTCGTCGCTGCCGGTTTCGGCACCGGGATCCGCGTCGCCCGGCTCCTGTGGCTCCGGTCGTTCCATCGGGGTTCGATCGGCCTCGAGTGCGAACTCCACGAGCGTCGCGACAAACTCGTTCGTGTCGCCGATGTTGTACCGGGTCGTCCCGAGGAAGCCGCTGTCACCGACCGCGAGAACGTTCCCGTCCCGCACGGCCAGACTGTGGGTTCTGGATTCGGTGGTCCGAGCCCGCTTCGCGTTCGGGCTCGATTCGAGCAGGACGGTCCCGTTCGTCGATCGCACCTCCGTGGGCACCGAGAGGACGACGCCGTCGGTCCCCGACACGCCCGCGTCCTCGGTCGGCGTGGCGACGACGTGTTTGTAACCGCCGTCGTTGTGCGTCATGTCGTAGACGTAATTCGGGTCGAACGTCATTCCGAACGCCCCTCCGAGACCCGAAAGGACCGTCCGTTCGCGTATCGAACTGATTCCGAAGACGTCCGCCGAAAGCAAAAATCGGTCGGGTTCTCCGAACAGCAGGACGCGACCCCCGCTGTCTGCGAACGCCTCGACGGTCGCGACGTCCTCGGCGGAGTGGCCCTGTTTGGGGGCGATCACGATGTACGCGTCGGCGGATTCGAGCGACGAAAACAGCTCGCCGCCGGAGTGATACCGGACAGTATACCCCTGCGATTCGAGCGCTTCGAGGAACGGAGCGACGTCCTCTCGCTGGAAGTCGTTCGTGTGTGCGCGATCGACGACGACGGTTCCGGAACTGTTTCCGACGGTCGGGTCGGGGTCGGGGGCGATCTCACCGGAGGCTGCAAGCGGCACCGACCGGATCGATTCGTCGAAGGCGTCGGTTTCGATCGGGGCGTCGTCGGGGGCGTTCGGCGCGAATACGCCGGCGACGAGAACGCTCGTCCCGACGACGGCCGCGACGACGAAACAGAACACGATCGCCAGGCCGATCGGCGAGACGTCACGGGCCATCGAAACCACCTCCCGACGGGATACGGACGGATTCACGGCGATCGGAGTCAGGAGCGGCGGCTTCGAGTACCGGAGCCGATTCGTTCGACGCGCCGTCTCCTTGCGACGTGGTTTCGGATCGCCGATCGGCGGTGGTGACCGACTCGTCGGACCACGTCGGCGTCGAGACGAGATCGGGGTGCATCATCACGACGATCGGCCCGCTCGCGTTCGTCCCGAGGAACCGTTCGAACGAGATCGCCTCCTTCGTTGGCGCGGTCGAGCCGACGTACGCCGCCTGGGAGACGAACTGCGGCGGTCCCGATCCACGGAACTCCGTCACCTCGTACCGATCGACCCCCGCAGCCGCGCCAGCGCGTTCGATCGCCGCTTCACGATCGCCGATCTCGTCGACCAGCCCCGCTTCGATCGCGCCGTGACCGGCGTACGTCCGTGCGGCGGAGAGTTCTTCGGGGGGGATCGAGAGCCGATCGCCCCGGCTCTCGACGACGGCACCGACGAACGCCCGCCTGAGCGTTTCCAGTTCGTGTTCGAGGGTCCGTCGATCGCCGCCGGAAAGCTTCGAGGGGCCGGTCGTCGCGACCACGTCGTTTGGCTCCAGCGTGGGCGGGATCGTCGCGAGCACGCCGACGCTGCCGACCTGCGAGGCGGGTTTTGCGTAGACGTGCTCGCTGGGGGCGATCGCATAATACGCTCCTGACGCGGCGATCCCGTCGACGCTCGCGACGACGGGCATCGTATTCGCCGTCCGAAGGACCTGCATGTACAGTTCCTCGCTTGCGACCGCACCGCCGCCGCCGCTGTTGGCGACGAGCACGACGGCGACGATCGAGTCGTCCGCGCGGGCGGTCCGAAGCGCGTCCGAAATGTCTGCGGCCCGTTCGCCGTCGATACTCCCGTCGATAGGTACGACCGCAACCGTCTCCTCGGGCCCACCGATCCCACCGCCACCGACGAACGGTGCAACCGCTAACCCGACGACGACGCCCGAAAGGACGACGAGCGTGAGCGAGTCGGTCGCCAGGGCGCGGATCGACCGTGCACGGTCCCCGAACGTCGATCGAACCGAATCGCGCATACGGGACCGTCCACGGAGCACAACAAAACCCTACGGAGCCAACGGTTCGGCTGACTGTCCGACGGAGCGATCAGTTCGACGCCCCGCCGACAGTCGGCGGGGCGAACCGGGATCGATCGGACCCGAAAGGAGTAGGTAACCTGCGGGCGTACACCGGACAATGAGTTCGCTTTCGGGCGGGTGGCGCGAGGCGATCGACGAGGTCGACGCGGCACTCATCGACGGCTATCAAAGCGGGTTTCCCGTCGAAGAACGGCCGTTTCGCCGGGTCGGTGCCGAACTCGGGATCGGCGAATTCGAGGCGCTCGATCGGGTCAAACGGCTCCGGAACGCGGGGGTCTTCCGACGCTTCGGCGCGGTGTTGAATCCCCCGGTGATCGGCAGTTCGACGCTGGCAGCGGTCAAAGCCCCGGCCGATCGGTTCGACGAGATCGCCGACGTGATAAACGGCTACCGGCAGGTGAACCACAACTACCGTCGCGACCACGAGTGGAACATGTGGTTCGTCGTCACGGCGGGCTCCCGAGCGACGCGCGATCGAATCCTCGCTGAGATCGAATCCCGGACGGGCTGTTCGGTGTTGACCCTCCCGATGGTGACAGACTACTACATCGATCTGGAGTTTCCGGTCGTCAACGACGACCGCTTCGCCCGCGAGAGCCTCGAATCGACGACCGTCGAGGCGACGCGGATCTCCGAGGACGCGACCGGCGACCTCTCGGCGCTGGAGGCGGCGCTCCTGTTGGAGATACAGGATGGATTCCCGCTCACGGCCACGCCGTACGCCGACATCGCAGACGCGATCGACGCCGATCGCCGGGAGGTGTTGGCGGGGATCGATCGACTGGCCGGGAACGGCTGTATCAAACGGATCGGCTGTATCGTCAACCACGTCGTCACCGGCTTTCAGAACAACTGTATGGTCGTCTGGAACGTCCCCGACACGCAACTCGACGATCGAGGCGAACGGGTCGGCAGCCTCCCGTACGTGACGCTTTGTTACCACCGCCCGCGTCGCCCCGACCAGTCGTGGCCGTACAACCTCTTTACGATGATCCACGGGCGGGAGGCCGCCGCGGTCGACGCGAAGATCGACGAACTCGCCGAGGCGTATCTCCCCTTCGATCACGAGCGACTGTACTCGACGGCGACGCTGAAGCAGACGGGCGCACGGTACGACGAACTGGTCGCGGCGATCGACGGCGACGATGCGTAACACAACCCCAGACGACGGGTCCGAGGGCACCGCCGATCGGACGGATCGACACGGCGTCGTCGTCGTCGAAACCGAATCCGAACTGGAGGCGGCCTTCGAGATTCGTCGCCGCGTGTTCGTCGACGAACAGGACGTCCCGCTGGATATGGAGTACGACCAGTACGACGACGTGTCCGCAGACGCCGTCGTGCACCTGCTCGCCTCCGAGCGCGGCGAGCCGATCGGGACGATGCGGATACGTCCCGCCACGTCGGCGGCCGCTCCGGGTCGATCGACTGTGGAACAGGTGGCGAAGTTCGAGCGCGTCGCCGTGTTGAAACCGAACCGCGGAGACGGCTGGGGACGACTGCTGCTCGAGCGCGCAGAGCAAGTGGCAGACACCCAAGGGTACGCCACCGTTCGATTGCACGCACAGACGGCCGTCGAGACGTTTTACAGGACGCTCGGGTATCGGACGGTAAGCGACGTGTTCGAGGAAGCGGGAATCGAACACGTGCGGATGACAAAACGGATCGACGATCGCTAACTCGGCCTCCACCGTTGGCGATCGCTAACTCGGCCTCCACCGAAGACGATCGATGCCGTTCAGCCCACCGTGGGCGATCGCGGCGGCGGTCGACCGCTTCGTCGGTCGTACCGAACCGACAGAGGAAAGACGGCCACACCCATACGGAGGCCTAATGAGTGACGATCGTCCGACGCGACCGAGCGAGATCGGCTCGGCGGACGCCCCGCCGATCGACGAGAAGCCCTACAAGATCATCTTCGAGGCGAACAGGTGTTTCGGCGCGGGACGATGCGCCGAGGCGGCCGAAAACTGGGAGATGGACATCGAAACCGGGCTTGCGCGGCCGAAGTCGTACTTCATCGGAGAGGCCGAACTCGATGAAAACCTCGAGGCCGCACGGCTGTGCCCCGCGAAGAAAGGCGACGGCATCATCCACGTGATCGATCGACGGACGGACGAGGAACTCGCACCGAACCCCCACGGCGACGGAACGTTGAGCGTCGATTGGTAACCCCGACCGAAGTCGATCGTACACCCCGAACACACGGATGGTTCAAAGACGACACCGAACGGACGACGATCGCCTCGGATTCGACGAGACGACCGACTACCTCGCGGTCGCGCTCTCGAAATTCGTTCCCAACTGGCTGGCGAAACGGGCGGTGACCGTGTCGGTCAGTACCGATCGAGACGAGTACGAACGGGGCGAGCCCGTCGACATCGTCGTCGAATTCACAAACCGCCTCCCGATCCCCGTCGAAGTGCCGACGCCACAACACCGACTGTGGGGGTGGACCGTCGATGGCCTCCTGGAGGCGACAGACGAGAACCGTCACATCCGATCGACGCCCGCACGGTTTGCGTTCCGAGGCGGGGAGCGCAAACGCATCGTTCGACGGTGGCACGGACGATTTCGACGAGTCGGCACCAACGAGCACGACGGGCTCGACCGATCGGTCCTTCCGGAACCCGGCGAGTACGAGATCACCGCTTTCCTTGCAGTCGATGCGAACGGCTCGCGGCCCGAAGACAGCGTGACCGTCACGATCCGGTGAAACGCTGGGAACTTGCACGATCCGGTGCGCCGTCGGCGTGCCGATCGGCTGTCCTGCCTCCGCGCCGATCGGCTGTCCTGCCTCCGCGCCGATCGAACACCGCACGGTCACGGCTGTACCGACCGCTACGGCGGCGTCACGCTCGGTGGATGTGACAGGCGG
>JBNJFV010000180.1:1540-5066 GCA_051747145.1 Halobacteriota archaeon | reverse complement strand
CGCCTCGGTCCGGCGAGACGGGTACATTCTCTTTTTGGCCGTCTCCCCCGACGCTCGCGGGCGCGGCTACGCCGAGCAACTGATCGCCGAAATCGCAACCCGAAACCGTTCTGTCACCTGTCACGCCCGAACGACAAACGAGAACGCCCTCGGTTTCTACCAGCACCTCGGGTTCGAGATCCGCCGCCGGATCGACGGGTACTACGAGGACGGTGGCGACGCGTACTACCTCAAACTGGGCAGCGAGGGCAGTATTCGCGAACGGCTCTCCGATCTCCTCAGACGGTGACCGGTCACCCATAGATCAGATTGGGTATTCGGCGAGCACCGACCGATTGTGTATTCGGCGAGTACCGACCGATTGTGTATTCGGCGAGTACCGACCGATTGTGTATTCGGCGAGTACCGACCGATTGTGTATTCGGCGAGTACCGACCGATTGTGTATTCGGCGAGTACCGACCGATTGGGTATTCGATCGGAACTATCGAAGCGCCGCGTCGATCGCCTGCTGGAGGTCCGCTTTCAGATCGTCCACGTGTTCGATCCCGACGCTGACGCGAATCAGCCCGTCGGTGAGCCCTGCCGCGACGCGTTCTGCTTTCGGGATCGCCGCGTGCGTCATCGCCGCCGGCTGCTCGATCAGGCTCTCGACGCCCCCGAGCGATTCGGCGAGCGTGAACACTTCGGTCTCGGAGACGACCGTACTCGCCTGTTCGAGCGTCCCGTCGAGTTCGAACGACAACATCCCGCCGAAGTCGTCCATCTGCTCGGCGGCGAGTTCGTGCTGTGGGTGCGAGTCGAGTCCCGGGTAGTACACGCGATCGACCGCGTCGTGGTCGTCGAGCCACCTCGCCAGCGACCGAGCGTTCTCACAGTGTCTGTCCATTCGCACCGGGAGCGTTTTCGTCCCCCGGAGGACCAAAAAGCAGTCGAACGGCCCCGGGGTCGCGCCCACGCTGTTCTGATAGAAGCCGATCCGCTCGTCTAACGCCTCGTCGTCGACGATCAACGCGCCGCCGACGACGTCGGAGTGCCCCCCGAGGTACTTCGTCAACGAGTGGGAGACGATGTCCGCACCCAGCTGTAAGGGTCGTTGGAGGTACGGCGTCGCGAAGGTGTTGTCGACCGCACACAGCGCATCCCCCTCGTGAGCGATCGCTGCGAGCGCCGCAATGTCGTTGACGTTCATGAGCGGGTTCGTCGGCGTTTCGACCCACACCAGCTCGGTGTTCGGCCGCATCGCCTCGCGCACGGCGTCGTGATCCGTCGTGTCGACGAAATCGCATTCGAGGTCGTACTGGTCGTACACCTGTGTGAGGATGCGATGGGTGCCGCCGTAGACGTCGTCACCGGCGACGACGTGATCGCCCGCCGAGAGGAGGTTGAGCACGGTGTTGATCGACCCCATGCCCGAGGCGAAACACCGACCGTAGGAACCGCCCTCCAGTGCGGCGAGGTTCGCCTCCAGGGCAGATCGCGTCGGGTTGCCCGTCCGCGAGTACTCAAAACCGCGGTGGTCGCCGGGTGCGTCCTGTTCGAAGGTCGAATTTGCGTAGATCGGCGTCATGAGCGCGCCTGTCTCGGGGTCAGGCGCTTGACCGCTGTGGATCGCTCGCGTCTCGATCCGCGGGTCGTCGCGGGACTCGTCGTTCATGTGGCTACCACCGATCGGCTGTGGGATTAGACTGTCGAATGCGCCTCCGCCGCGATCGACAGAGATCCAACGCGAATGGATCGGGCTTGTCCAGCGGTGCTCAACGAGGTCATCGTCTCGATTCCGACGAACTCCATCGTCGATCGGACAGTATCGATTTCCACCGTCGATCGGACAGCGTCGATGGAATCGATAGTGCGCTCTCGGGCACAACAGCTACCTGCGTTCGATTCGAACGCAGAACAACCTGTGAGGGAATACATGTTCGATGCGACGAATCCGGGTTCCGATCGGCTACGTGTCCTGGTCGTCGATGGTCGGTCTGCGACCTGCGAACGTCTCGAATCGGCGCTTGAGCGGTCCGAGTATCGTGTGCGCACCGTTCGAGCCGAGTCGGGAGCTACCGCCCGATCTACGCTGGCGGATGGGGCTTACGACGCGATCGTCGTGAGCGAAAAGCTATCGGGCGACGAAAGCGGAGTGGCGTTCCTGCGTCGATTGAGCGGTGAGGATTCGGACGGGATCTCGATCGTGTTCGTTTCCGACTCCGCGGACGAAATGGCAATCGACGCGGCGATCGAGTACGGCGCAAACCGGTGTGTTTCCCGCGTCCACGGTTCTGACGTTTGGTATCGGATACTGGCGGAGGCGGTCGTCTCGGAGGTCGAAAGCCGACGCACGCGGTCGAGGCTGGAACGGACGACCGACGAACTCAACCGGATTTACGACACGGTGCCGGTGATGATCACCCGAAAGGACGCGAACAACCGGCTGCTGACGGTAAACGAAGCGGTGACCGAGTACGTCGGCCTCCCGCGGGAAGCGATCGAGGGCAACTTCGCCGAGGACCTGTTCCCGGAACAAAGCGACGAGTTTCACGAGATGGATCGACAGGTGATCGATTCCGGCGAACCGATCGAAAACGAGGTGCAACCGCTCACCACGCCCTCGGGTGAAACGAGGTGGATGAAAACCGACGTGCTCCCGTACCGGTCCGGTGACGGGGGCGTCGACGGTGTGTTGATCGTCTCCGAGGACGTCACCGAACTGAAAGCCCGCGAGGAGGAACTGGCTCGCCAAAACGAACGGCTCGACCGGTTCGTCTCGGTCGTCTCCCACGACCTTCGAAACCCGCTGAGTATCGCCAGTGGTCGGCTGCACCTCGCCCAGACCGAGTGTGACTGTCCGCATCTGCAGCCCATCCAAGCGGCTCTCGAGCGGATGGCGACGTTGATCGAAGACCTCCTCGAGTTGGCTCGGGACGGCGACGCCGTCTCCGAACTCGAATCGATCGGGACGTCGACGCTTGTGGACCGTTGTTGGGCGACCGTCGACACGGTCGATGCGATCCTCACAACGGATCTCGATCGGACGATACGGGCCGACGAGGGGCGTCTGAGACAGCTCTTCGAGAACCTCTTTCGCAACGCCATAGAGCACGGGGGGACCGACGTAACAGTGACTGTTGGTGAAACGGACGAGGGCTTCTACGTCGCCGACGACGGGGATGGTATTCTCGAGGGCGAGCGAGAGCGGGTATTCGACCCGGGCTACTCGTCGGCGTCGGGCGGCACCGGATTCGGCTTGAGTATCGTAAAGGAGATCGCCGACGCCCACGGCTGGGACGTTCGCGTCACCGAAAGCGCCGACGGCGGGGCGCGGTTCGACGTCGCCGGCGTCGAGTTCGATGACGGATAATTCGCGGGTATACTGCCGTCGGGGTGCTGTATGCACGCTCTGGAGGAGGCAGACGGACCACGATCAAGGTCGCAGACACTGCACCGAGAATATCCGACCACGAATTCGCTCGATCGTGACCAGGTACGAGATCGCGCCGATCGTGACCAGATACGAGATCGCGCCGATCGTG
>JBNJFV010000180.1:0-1440 GCA_051747145.1 Halobacteriota archaeon | reverse complement strand
AGACACTGCACCGAGAATATCCGACCACGAATTCGCTCGATCGTGACCAGGTACGAGATCGCGCCGATCGTGACCAGATACGAGATCGCGCCGATCGTGCGAGCCGTTCACTCGGCGGGACGGGAACGCACCATTTATAGTCGGACCCCAAGTAGACACTCCCACGACTATGCCGAGTTCCAATGGGCCAATGAAGGGAACGCGAGGAAAGCTCAGCAACCATCCGCGCGATCGCGGCGGATCACCACCCCAGCGTGCGATTCAGGAGTTCGAGGACGGACAGAAGGTCCACCTCAAGTTGGATCCAAGCGTGCCGGAGGGCCGATTCCACCCGCGATTTAACGGCCACACCGGCGAGGTCGTCGGAAAGCAAGGTCGTGCGTTCCTCGTCTCGATCACCGACGGCGGGAAGGAAAAGACGATCATCGCGCGTCCAGCACATCTCAAAGCACAGACGTAAATGACTATCTTCAAAGAGAAGATCGACGAGGAGTACCTCACCGTCTCTGAGGTCAAAGAACTCCTCGGTGCGGTCGAGATGGAGCGTGCGGCAGACGACGAGCGCGAGCTGCGGTACGAACTCGCGCGGGCGATCGAACACGTCAATCGCTTCGCCGTCCTCGACGCGGCCGAATCCAGACAACTGGTGTCGGACCTCAAAGCGCTCGAAAAGGTCGACGACGCGACGGCCCACAAGATCGCCGATCTGCTGCCACGTGACCGGACGGAACTCAGGTCGGTGTACGCACAGGAACGGTACGCGCTCAGCGGCGAGGAACTCGACGAAATACTCGACATCGTCGCCAAATACGCCTGACAGGCACCTACTTCGCGTTCCACTCGGATTTCACCTTCGGGCTTGTTTTTAAGTATTGCCTACACGTAGCCATCGGTATGTCCCCTCCCGAGGACGCCGACGACAGCGAGTCGATCACGACGAGCGACGCCCTCGTTTTGGACTATCTCCCACACGGCCGCGCGAGCGACGATCGACCGCAGTATCAGAAATCGGCAATCGCGTACGTACTCGACACCGACGATTTCAGCTTCTACGAACTCACGCTCGCCGACGACGCCGACGTGTCGATCGGCGATCGGATTACGATCGATCCCGAACCCGATCCCGAACTCGTCGATCGGTACCGGACGGTCGAGTACGACGATCTCTCCGGCGGGGCGCGGTCAGAACTCGAATACGCCGTCGAGGAGATACTCGACGCGGACGAACGTCGATTCGTCGACTTCTACAACGAGGCGGGACCCATCACGCTTCGGTTACACCAGTTGAATCTCCTGCCGGGAATCGGCAAGAAGCTTCGAAACAAGATCCTGGACGAACGCAAACGCGGTCCCTTCGAGAGCTTCGAGGACGTTTCCGATCGGGTGTCCGGTCTCCACCATCCGAGAGACGTCATCGCGGATCGGCTCCTCGAAGAACTC
>JBNJFV010000179.1:0-5109 GCA_051747145.1 Halobacteriota archaeon | reverse complement strand
GCCGTCTGGATCGGGTGGGGCATCTACGCGTCGCGAACGACTGCGCGGATCGAATACCGATCACTCGGGTGGATCGACGGCGTCGAACTCCGTCGGTATCCGGCCCTCGTGACCGTCGAAACCGTCGCCGAGGATCGATCGACCGCATTCAGCCGTCTGTACCGGTACATCACGGGCGCGAACGACGGGGGCGAGTCGATCGCGATGACCGCACCGGTCAAGACGGTGGGCGAACGAATGGAGATGACCGCCCCGCTTCGCACCGAAGTGGCCGGATCGGGCGTCAGAATGGCGTTTTACCTCCCGACGACGTACGCGCCCGAAACGGCGCCGACGCCGACCGAACGTGGGGTCTCGCTCACCGTCGAAGCGCCACGGCAGCTGGCCGTCCGTCGATTCTCGTGGTTCGCGACCCCGAATCGAACGCTGCGGGCGACCGAACGCCTTCGGGAAGCGCTCGCGTCGAACGGGATAGAACCGACTGGCGATCCGTTCGTCATGCAGTACGACCCGCCGTGGACGCCGCCGTTCCTCCGGCGGAACGAGGTGGCGATCCCGATTCGATCCGAAACGTGAGTTCGAGTCGATCGATCTGCCGGTCGCGATACTTATGGCGCTGCCGTCGTTGGATTCGGTATGCGAGTCATCGTCCACGGTGGGGCAGGGAGCGTCGTCGAGGAGCCAGCGCCGCGGCAGGCAGTCCTCGACGAGGCCGCAGCAACCGGCGTCGAGCAGTCCGAACCGATCGATGCGGTCGAAGCGGCGATCGGCGTGCTCGAAACGAACGAGCGGTTCAACGCCGGCTACGGCGGCGCGATCCAATCTGACGGGGTCGTCCGAACCGACGCCGGCATCATGCGGAGCGATCGCGAGGCGGGGGCGGCCGCGTCCATGCCCGGCGTCGAACACGCCGTGTCGGTCGCGCGCGTCGTCTTAGAAGAAACGCCGCACGTACTCGTCGTCGGCGAGCACGCGGTCGATCTTGCGGCCGATTTCGGCGTCGAAACGGACGTCGATCTGTTGACAGAGAAAACCAGCTCGCGATTCGAAGCAGAATCCCCCTCGCAGGGGAGTCCACGCGAACACCTCGCGTGGCTCGACAGTCGATTCGGATCGGGACGCGATCAGGCGGGCGGCTCGCCGGCCGAGGCGGCCGATGAGGAGGCTGCACCGGACCACGACACGGTCGGTGCGGTCGCATATGACGGGGAAACGTTCGTCGCGGCGACGTCGACGGGCGGTCGATCGTTCGCACTCGCCGGGCGGGTCGGCGACGTCCCGCAGATCGGCTCGGGATTTTACGCCGCCCCTGCTGGCGCGGCGAGCGCGACCGGTGCCGGCGAGGACATCGCGACGACGACGCTTTCGCGGCGGGCGGTGGGACACGTCGAACGAGGGCTCGACGCGCAGACCGCCGCGGAGCTTGCGATCGAGGAGTTCGGCGAACTCACCGGCTCCTCGGCCGGCGTGATCGTCCTCGAGGAGGACACCGCGGGGAGCGCGTTCAACAGCGGCGGCATGCAGACCAGCGTCGCCGATCGATAGCCACGGCCGGTTGGGTCGGTTCGCCGCTCCCGCAACCTCTTTGCTCGTGTCGATCGAACCCGTTCGCATGAGCATTGGACCGCTCGACGACGAGGTAGTAGACAAGTATCGGGAGGCTGGCGAGGTCCTCGTGGAGGTGCTGAACGAGGCCCGATCGATGGTCGAGCCGGGGACGACGCATCTAGCGGTCGCCGAATACGCGGAGGACTACGTCCGCGAGTCGGGAGCGGGGCTGGCGTTTCCGGTCAACATCAGCGTCGACGAGGAAGCCTCGCACGCGACCCCGGGTCGCGACGACGAAACGACGTTCGGCGAGGAGATGGTCTGTCTGGATGTCGGCGTTCACGTCGACGGGTACATCGCCGACGCGGCGGTGACGATCGATCACACGGGCACCCGCGAGATGGTCGAAGCCGCAGAGCAGGCGCTTGCGGCGGCGATCGACGCGGTCGGCCCCGGCGTCGAGGTCGGCCACGTCGGCGCGGAGATCGAAGACGTCATTCGCGGGTACGGCTACACGCCGGTGTTGAACCTCTCGGGACACGGCGTCGAACGGTACGACGCTCACACCGGGCCGAACATCCCGAACCGCGGCGTGGAACGAAGCGTCGAACTGAATGTCGGCGACGTGATCGCGATCGAGCCGTTCGCCACGGACGGCCGGGGGAAGGTCTCGGAGGGGACCGACGAGGAGATCTACGAGCAGGTTTCCGACGGTGCCGTCCGCGATCGTCGCGCGCGCGCCGTACTCGAACAGATCGAGGCGTTCGACGACCTCCCGTTCGCCGCGCGCTGGCTGGAGGGATCCCGATCGGAAATGGCGCTTCGACGGCTCAAGGCGGCCAACGTGATCAAAGGCTATCCTGTCCTCAAAGAGGACGACGGACGGTTGGTCAGCCAGGCGGAACACACGCTCATCGTCACCGAAGACGGCTGTGAAGTGACCACTGCCGGGATTCACGACTTCGACTGACTCGCCGTCCGATCGCAGTTGCGTCGCGAGTGTTCGATCCGATCGCAGCCTCGTCGCGAGTGTTCGATTCGATCGCAGCTACGTCGGCTGATCGCCGTCGAGCGTATCCCAGTTCTATCAGGCGTTGTTCATTCGCGTAGTCGTTTCCACGTCGCAGTCGACGCAGCGGGAGATCCGGTACGGTTCGCGGGAGAATGCGGCGTTTTCCTCCTTTTTGCTCTCGGTTCGGATTTCGACCCGAACTTCGTGAAGCGTTTCCCGATCGCACGTCGAACAGAACTCCATCGTGGTGTCGGGATCGGAGGGACTCGTCGCCATGTCTCCGCCATTGTCGGAGTATCGAATAAATCCATCCCTGAGACTATACAGGTCGCGACGGTTCTGGGTCGAATCGCTGGTTCGATCGGGACGGTTCTGGGTCGAAACGCATCGACGTCGTTCGCGACGACGACGGAACAGCTATTGGCGACGCGACGTTGGCTCCCGCATGGATCAGTTATTCGCGCCCTGGCGGATCGAGTGGGTCGAACGGGACGAGGACCCGATCGACGGCTGTCCGTTTTGCGTGCTTCCGGCCGACGACGACGATCGGGAAACCCGCATCGTCGCCCGGAGCGATCACAGCTTCGTCCTGTTGAACAACTACCCGTACAATCCCGGCCACGTCATGGTCATCCCTCGACAACACACCGGCGAGTTCGGCGACCTTACCGGCGCGGAGTTGCTGGATCACGCTCGGCTCAAACAGCGGACGTTCGCCGCGATCGACGCCGCGTTTCGCCCAAGCGGTGTCAACGCCGGCGTAAACCTCGGCGACGCCGCCGGGGGGTCGATCGGCGATCACCTCCACACCCACGTCGTGCCGCGCTGGCAGGGTGACACGAACTTCATGCCGGTGATCGGCGACACCAAGGTGCTCGTAGAGGCGCTCGAGGACACCTACGAACGGCTTCACGAGGCGTTCGCCTCCCTGGAGGGTGCGATCGTCGAGGACGGCCGATCGGCGGTGCGGTTCTCGTTCGACGAGGCGTAGCGGCCTCGGGAAGCGACCCGTTTTTCAGCCAGCCGATACCTACCTCTCGCATGGAGCCGTTGGACACGCCCGTACTGGACAACCACATGCACCTGGACCCAGATCGCGGCCGCGGGATCGACGCCGTTCGAGATTTCGATCGACTGGGCGGAACCCACCTGCTCGTCGTCAACAAGCCCTCCTGGCACCTCGGCGTCGAGGCGGACGATCCCGACGGGTTCCGGCACGTCTTCGAGACGACAATCGACGCGGTCGAAGCGGCGAACGACGTCCTCGAGGGCCGCGCGTGGCCCGTACTGGGTGTCCATCCGGGGTTGATCTCCCGACTCGTCGACGATCGGGGGTTCGCGCCCGACGCGGCGCGGGCGTTGATGGAAGGGGCGATCGACGTGGCCGCCGAATACGTGGCCGCGGGCGAGGCGCTCGCACTCAAATCTGGGCGGCCGCACTACGACGTGTCGGAGGCGGTGTGGCGGGCGTCAAACGAGGTGATGAAACACGCCTTCGATCGCGGTGTCGACCTCGACTGTGCGGTGCAGCTCCACACCGAGGGATCGTCAGACCTCACCGAAATCACGGCGTGGGCGAACGAACGCGGGCTCCCCGCCGAACGCGTGGTCAAACACTACGCCGGTGGTCGTCTGGAGGGGCCGATCCCGAGCGTAATGAGCAACCGCGAGCCGATCGAAACGGCCGCCCGACGCGGGGACCCGTTCCTGATGGAGACCGATTTCATCGACGATCCCGAGCGTCCGGGAGCGGTCCTCGGGCCGAAAACCGTCCCCCGGCGAGTCAGGTGGTTACTGGAAACCGGCTTCGAGGAGGCGGTTCGAAACGCCCACGTCGCGACCCCGTCGATCGTCTACGGCATCGACACCGAGGCGACGCTCGATCGGTGAACCTCCTCGATCGGTAACTATCGGGGTGGTATCGGGCCGTGGCACCGACTTGCGCACACCGATGAAGAGGAAAGGCATTTGAGTGCGCCCCGGGACCGTTAGCACATGACCGATGAGTCCGCCGAGACGTTCTACTCCGAGGAACGCTGGCAGAACTGGTTAACCCGACTGGAAGAGGAGGACCTCGATCCGGACAACGAAGACTCCGCACGCTTGCTGATCAACCTGCAGGACGACGCCGCGATCGCGATCGTGAAGGTGCTGTCGGCGTTCGAGGAGGACCGGATCGACGCCGATCGCGCCGTCGAGGAACTGGCCGAGATCAGAGACATCGTCCTCGCGGAGGTCGAGTTCGAAAACGAGGAGAAGACGATCCTCGTCGACGGCGTCCAGACCAGCCTCGTTCCCGTATTCTACGCCGCCGAGGAGTACGTCGTCGCGGGCGTCAGCGCCGAGGAGTCGATCGACGAGTACGTCACCGCAGCCGCCGACGCGGAGGCCGAATCGGAACTCGACGCGGCGTTGGGGTATCTCGTGCAGGCGGGCACGCTCGTCATCGACGGGGAGACGCTCGACATGTCGATCGCCGACGATCTCGAGTACGGACTCGTCGCCGAGTGGCTCAACGGCCTCGACAGCCTCCAGAGCGCGCTGAGCGA
>JBNJFV010000178.1:0-5136 GCA_051747145.1 Halobacteriota archaeon | reverse complement strand
TCCACACCCAGATCGACATGGCAAACGGGGAGGTCGGAACCGATGAGTGAACGGACCGTACTCCCCGCCGAGACGATCCCGACGTATCTGGCGTGTCCGCGTCGGTACGAGTACGAACACGACCTCGAAATCCCACCGGACGAATCCACAATCGCCGAGACCCGTGCGCTCGGGGCTGCTCGATCGGCGATCGGCCACGGGCTCGAACACGCCGGAACTGTCGACGAGCGTATCGACGCCGCAGTCGATCGGTTCCGGTCTGCGAGGGACGCGCGGCGCCCGAACGGCTCCAGTGGACGAGAGTACGTTCGAACGATGCGACGTGCGGCCGTCCGATCGTATCTCCGATCGTACGCCGAGACACACGGCCGGACCGTCATCGAGACGAACGGACGGTTTCGATACGGTCTCTCGGGCGTCGAACTGGACTGTCCGGTGGACGCGCTCGTCGAACTCGAGGGGCGGCCGGTCGCGATACGGTTTCAGTGGACGCTCGATGCCGTCGCCTTCGCGAATTCGACGACGACCGTCGATACACACACGAGCGGTCGACGCTACCGCCCGTGGGCCGTCGGGAGCGTCGTCGTCGCCGCCGCGACCATCGAAGCGATCGACGCAACCGATCGGTTCGACCGCACACCGGGGTTCGCCGTCGTCGGATTGACCCACGGGGCGAAACCCGTTGGCGAAAGAACAGACGCCAACTGGCCCGAACGAATCGAGGTGTCACCGGCCGTCAGGCGACTCGACGCACACTGTCGATCCGAAGGCGACGACGCCCTCGGACTGCTCGACAACGTGCTCACGTGGCTCACCGGTCGGGGGTTCGATCCCAGCGCCCAGTTCGAGGAGATTCACCGCACCGTCTGCGAGTCGTGTCCGTACTCGGGGATGTGCTCGGACTTCCTCAACGCGGAGGTTCGATTCCCGTGACCGGACCGGATACACCGGATGGGCCCGTGGATCCGCCGCGACAGCTCAAGGGAAATCAGCCAGCAGTGGTCGAATCCACGGCCGATCGGCTCGTCGTCGACGCCGGTGCCGGAACGGGCAAGACCACGACGATGGTGGCACGGATCGATCGGTTGCTTTCGGAGCAAAACGTCGATCCGAACAGAATACTGGTATTGACCTTCGCGACGAAAGCCGCCCACAGCGCGGTAGACCGTCTCACCGGTAGGTTGGACGACGCGAAGGCGTACGACATCGACGCATTCACGTACCACTCGTTCTGTTATCGGACCCTCCGAGAGTACGCGTACGCCGTCGGCCTCTCGCCGAATTTCGAACTGCTGACAGAAGACAGCCGACGGGCGGTCGTTCGCGACATCCACGAGGAGTTGCCGTTCCGACACGCCAGCCCCCGGCGGGCAACGGCGGAGGATCTCGGCGACTTCATCGGGACGTTCCGACGCGCTGGAATCGACCCCTCGACGATCGAAGCACACCTGCCCGACGAACGAACCGTGCGGTCGTTCGTCGGACTCGTCCGCACCGTACGATCCGTTGCGGACGAGCAACTGGGCCCCGACAGCGAGGGGGCGATCGCGTTTACCTCAAGCGGCGATCACGAGGAAATCGTCCGACGGCTCGAACGGTTCGAGCAGGTGTTTTCCTATCAACTCGACTCGATAGCCGACAAAACGGCTGGCGACCTGGGGATTCGGCCGTACCTCGAA
The DNA here is from genome assembly GCA_051747145.1 of Halobacteriota archaeon. Classification (GTDB taxonomy): domain Archaea; phylum Halobacteriota; class Halobacteria; order Halobacteriales; family Haloferacaceae; genus JBNJFV01. The sequence continues at coordinate 3,457 of JBNJFV010000178.1, read as the reverse complement.
CAACTCCACACGCTAGTGAAAACGCTCATCCGAGAACTCCCGGGACGAGGTGACGACTGGTCGAAAGTTCCCTCTGCGCTCTTTGGCTCATGGAGCGGCGCACACGGTGGCTCGTTGAAAGACACCCGCCAGACGCCGATCGGCAGAGTGGATTCGCTACTCGACCTGTTCGAGCGAACGTACACGTTTCTGGAGGGGTACAGACGATACGAGGCGATCCTCGCCGACCGTGACGGACTCGATTACCACGGCCTCATACGCCGAACGACGACGCTTCTCGATAGCGACCTCGGTTCGGACGTGGCCTCGGCGTACGACTACGTCTTCTGCGACGAGTTTCAGGACACAGACGCCGCACAGCTTGCGTTGATCGATCGCCTCACTGCGGACGCGTCGCTTTTCGTCATCGGTGACGCCGATCAGGCAATATACGAGTGGCGGGGAGCCGAACCGACGAACATCACCGACGTCGAATCGGCCTTCCCCGGGATCGAACCGATCGGACTCGAACTCAACTTTCGGTCGTGCGCACCGATTTTACAGCTCTCGAACGAACTCGACGGGAGCACGAAGACGCTCGCGTCAAATCGCGGTGACGCATCCGAGGCCGTGTTGACGGTCGCAGGCGACACCGATCGCGAAGTACAGGCCCAACAGGTGAGTACGACGATATCGAACCTCCTCACCGGCGGGTTCGACCGGATAGATGCACACGACCTCTCAGAGGTCGCCGTTTTGGTCCGTCGCAACGCCGACGCCGATCTCGTCTGCGAGGCACTTGCGGCGGACAGTATACCGTACGAACGGGCCGGGGGAACGGACACGACGCACCCCCCGGGCATCGAGACGTTGCTGTCGTACTTGCGGGTGATCGTCGATCCGACCGACGATCGACGGCTCGTTCGGGTGCTCAAGCTCGTGTATCGGCTCACCGATTCGGACGTGCGGAAACTCGCCAGTGAAAACGACACGGTATTCGACGGGCTCAAAGACGGAGACACGTCGCAGCTGTCGAACCCTCGTGGTGCCGAGCGTGCACTCGAAGACGTCGAAGCGCTCGCTGACGCACGGCGATACACCTCTGTGTCGACGCTGTACGAGCGACTTTGCGATCGGACCCGGCTCCGCTGGACGTTCACTGAGCGAGACAGGACGGTGCTTCCGGCGCTCGAATCGCGGATCGACGCCTTCGAGGACGCGCCGATCGACTCGCGGCTCACGAGCGGGTTCGTCGAGTACCTCGACGACCCACTGGCGCTGTCGAATCGAGGCGTCGAGACAGTCGGCGGCGACCAAAGCGCCGACGCCGTCGACGTGATGACCGTCCACCAGGCGAAAGGACTCGACTTCCCGGTCGTCCTGCTTCCGTTTCTGGGACCGTCGTGGTCCCCGTCTCCCGCGTTAGGGCTGTGGGGGGATCGAACCGAGTGGTCGGTGCTGGAGCGGTTGATCGACGGCGACCTCGAAGCTCCCCTGTTCGAATCACTGTCCGATCGACGTGCTGCCGAGCAGTGGCGGATCCTGCACGTGGCACTCACTCGCGCTCGCGACCGACTCGTTTTGATCGGCAACAGCACGGACACGTCGACGGTGCCGGCCGCAGACCTCGACGAACTCCTTCCCCCGGCGTTCGAATGGCGTCACGGAGGGGTCGACGTCGACCCGTGGACCGCAGTGACCGACGCGATCGAGTCGCTCTCCGAGACGGATTCGGGGTCGGGATTCGCCGATCTCACTGACGCAGTCGAGGCGGCTCGATCGTCGACGCCCGAACAGATCACCTGGTACGACGGCACGACGGTCTCGGCTGAACGGGCGACAGCGGCGGTTCGAGAGCTCACACGCGCTCTCAAAGCGGGGACGCTCGACGCCGCGGATCGATCGCGTTCGCCGTATCGAGCGACCCCGCGTGCGGATCGAGCCGACGATCGGCTCCCGCGACGACACAGCCACACGTCGCTACAATCGTTCGTCGAGTGTCCACGGAAGCACTATCTCGATCACGTCGTCTCCGGCTTCGACGACCCGGAGCTGCGATCCGAATCCGATGAGCAGACGGAATCGGTCCCCTGGCGATCGGTCGGGACGTTGTTCCACCTCGTTGCCGAAGACGCCTACTGGCGCGGGCTCGAAACCGCCGACGCGTGGACCCGATCGTGCGAGCGGATCGCCCGGGAGCGTTCGCTCGTCGCTGGGCGCGCTGAAACGAAACGCTGTATCGATCGGTACTTCCAGAGCCGCCCGAGCGAGTGGGATCTGCAGGCAGTCGAAGTCCCGGTTTCGCTGCCCGGTTTCGCCGAGTCAGTCGACGCCGACGGGATCGCCGGGCGGATCGACGCCGTGTACCGCGATTCGCAGGGGGACCTCGTCGTGATCGACTACAAGACGACGCGATCCCGGACGTCGATCGAAGAGAGCTATCAGCTACTGTTGTATCTCCTGGCGGCCGACGCGCGGTTCGACGAGCCGATCGCCGGGGCGGGGTATCTCTACGTCGGCCCGGCCGGCCCGAACGTACAGCGGTTCGATCGCACAGTCTTGCTGGAGCGCGTGTCCGATCTGAAACGAGAGCTCTCTGCGGCTACCGACGCGACGTACGACCGCCCCGTCCCAGGCGATCACTGCAGGTTCTGTACGCATCGATCGCTCGGCTGTGCGACGCCGGACACGGACTGGACCGCCGGTGCGGACGAACCCGATCAGGATCACTAGCCTAGCCCGAAAGCTCGGCGTACACGCTCCAGGAGGCGTCTTCGGTCGGCGCGTCAGTTTCCGTTCCATCGACGACGACGCCGCGACCCTCGCGTACGGTTCCGACGATCGCAGCCGCCGTCCCGCGCCGTTCGAGGACGTCCAGGACCGTTTCCGCGGCGTCCGCCGACGCGGTGATGAGGAGGGTTCCGGAACTCGTCGCCGTCCACGGGTCCATTTCGAGCGCGTCGCACAGTTCGTTCACGCCCGGGCGGATGGGAACGGCGTCTCGATCGACTTCGAAGCGAACGCCAGCGCTGGTTGCCATCTCGTGGAGGCCGCCGAGAAGCCCGCCCTCCGTGGCGTCGTGCATCGCCGTTACGCCTTCGACGGTGCCGAGGGCGCTCGTGTCGCGGACGGTCTGGGTCTCTGCCAACCGATCGGCAGCCGTGTCGATCGATCGGGCAGAAAGCGGGATCTCGTCTGGAAATAACGACGCGAAAAGGCCCGTCGCTTCGACGGCAGGCCCGTTGGTGACGACGAGCACGTCGCCGGGACGAGCGCCGTCCGGCCGGACGATCGCTTCGTGATCGCCGACAGCCATCGCCGTTGCCGCACCCACCCACGGGAACGTGCACCCCGGATAGCGCGCCGTGTGCCCCGTAAACACGCTGATACCGAGGTCGCGACACTCCTCGTCGATCGCTCCCCACAGGGTTTCGAACTCGGCGTCTGTGATCTCCGTCGGAAGCGAGAAGGCGATCGA
>JBNJFV010000177.1:0-5143 GCA_051747145.1 Halobacteriota archaeon | reverse complement strand
GTTCCTCGCGACGGGCGAACTCGCGGCGCTGCCGATCGCGATCGCAATCGGTCTCGGAGCCGTCGGTGGACTGACCAGAGGATTGCGGTGACGCCCGCGCAAAAACATCGAACGTGCTCGCAGATCACGTGAAACGCTCTCGCAGATCGTTGACGATCCGAAATGATACCGACGATCGAACGAGATCGGGACTGCCCGTCAGGTGTCGGCGAACGTGACACCCGTTATCTCGAAGCGCGCACCGCCGCGTTCGCTGTCGACGATGCTCACAGACCAGCCGTGTGCCTCCACGACCCGTTTTACGATCGAAAGGCCGAACCCTGTCCCGTCGTCCGACGTCGAATACCCGCTTTCGAACACCGTCTCACGGGTTTCGGCCGGAATCCCGGGACCGTCGTCGGCCACGTAGAACCCTTCGTCGGGGATGTCCCCGACCGTGAGCGTTACGTCCGCTCCCCCGTGTTCGACCGCGTTTCGGATCAGGTTCTCGAACAGCTGTTGGAGACGGTTCCCGTCTGCCATGACGACCGACTCAGTTTGAATTTCGATCGACGCCGTCGCAGTGTCGACGTTCTGCCAGCACCGGTCGACGACGTTCGGAAGGGCCACCGGCGAGAATTCCGATACCGACTGGCCTTCGCGTGCGACGGTCAACAGGTCCTCGATCAGCGCTTCCATCCGATCGTGCGATCGATCGACGATATCGAGGTGTTCGTTCGAACACTCCGCCCGCGCAAGCTGGAGCCGGCCTTTCGCGACGTTCAACGGGTTTCTGAGGTCGTGGCTGACGACCTGGACGAACTCCTCGAGGCGATCGTTCTCCCGTTCCAGTTGCCGTTCGTAGGCTTTCCGATCGGTGATGTCGCGGCTGATGACGATAAAACGTAACACCCCGTCTATTTCGATCTTGACGAGGTGCACTTCGACGGGGAACGTCGACCCGTCCGGACGGTTGTATTCGCTTTCGACCCGCGTCCGCTCGCCGACCGACAACTCCTCCCAGATACCGATCGCCTCCGATCGATCGATCCGTTGATCGACGTCCCACACCTTCAGTCCGATGAGGTCGGCCTTTTCGTACCCGAGCGTTTCACAGAACCGCGCATTCGCATCGAGGATCGTCCCCTCGGCGTCGTGAATGTCGATCATGTCGGGGGAGTGTTCGAAGAGCGCTTCGAGCCGCCCCGTCATTTTCTGCAACCGTTCTTCGTTTCGCTTTTGCGCTGTGATGTCGGTGATGAACCCTTCGATGACGTCAGCTTCGACCTGGCGACCTCGTTCCCAGAACCAGCGCACGTCCCCGTCAGGATGGACGATCCGATAGGTGAGTTCGAACGGTTCGCCGCGTTCGACGGCCGACGTGACGGCCTCGTAGACGCCGTCGCGATCCGCCGGATGGATCAGTTCTTCCCCCCAGTTCACCGTCGATCGGAGTTGTTCACAGGAGTAGCCGGTCAGCGAATTACACTCACCGTGGACGAATTCGAACGGCCAATCGGATCTGACACGTCCACGATAGACGATCCCCGGGAGGTTCTCGACGAGCCGCTGGTAGCGCTGGTCGCGTTGGTTCCGCTCTGTGACGTCGCGAACCGTACAGACGAGTTGATCGTTTTCGGTCGCAGAAACGGCGTGATCTTCGACGAACGTGCTCCCGTCCGCGCGGAGACCGGTCGTTTCGCCGCTCCAGTAGGAGTCGTCCGCGACGGTCGGCAAAATCACGTCGCGGACGTACGCGACTTCTTCGTCGGGGTACAACAACTCCCAGTGGCGTCCGATCATTTCCTCGGTGTCGTACCCGTAGAGATTCGCGTACGCTTCGTTCACGTACTCGAAATACCCCTCCGAATCGAGGATACTGATACCCTCGCGTGCAGTTTCGATGGCGACGCGCTGTCGCTCCCGCTGTTTTTCGATCCGTGCGGTCTCAGCGTAGTTTCGAATCCGGTTTGCGAGAATCGCATGCTGTTCGGCGTCGACCCCCTTGCGGAGATAATCGGTCGCACCTGCGGAGAACGCTTCGCTGGCGATCGCTTCTGATCCTTCGCCCGTGTACAGAATGACCGGTACCCGTTCGTCCTGGTTGCGTATCTCTTCGAGAAACTCGATCCCGTCCATCCCGGGCATCTCGATGTCGGTTACGATGCAGTCGATCGCCTCTCGTTCGACGTGTGCGAGCGCGTCGATCGCGTTCGTCTCCGTGTGAACGCGCAATCGATCGTCTTCGTCTTCGAGAAGCTCAGCCGTCACCGCACCGAAATCCGGATCGTCGTCGACGTGAAGCACCCGGATTCGAGCTGCCATTGCCAGATGGTGGTTGCGTCATTCGTGTAAATACATTTCGAACGAGCGTCAAGAGCCCGGAATGAAGTCCGGGCAGAAGCCGTAGCGGCTATGGAGTCCGGGCAGGATCCGTGGCGGCTATGGAGTCCGGGTAGGAGCCGTGGCGACTATGGAGCGTCGATCGTCATCACAGATCGCGACACCGAGTAAGGTTTTCTAGAGATCCACCACAGGCGGTACAGGTCCTGATCTCGGGGTCGTAGACTCTCGCACCGCACTCGAAGCACTCGTGCAGTTCCACACTCATATTCGACTCTGTTGGACGCATGTAGTGTATTTGTCCTCGATAGGGTAAATACACACTCCTAAGTGTCCTAGTAGTGTACATACACGAATAGTCAATTGGATCGGCGGAGGTCCGTCTCCGATCGAGACGACGCAGACCACCGTCGAACGTGGCGGCGGCGAAGCGTCCGGCGGTCACTCCAGCTGTCGCCACTTGAGCCCGATCGGGTCGGCGGGCGGTTCCAACGGACTCGACAGTAACTCGTCTCTCACCTGCGGTTCGTTGTACGCCCGGGGCGCGACGTCGTTGGGGCCGTCGGGGTAAAACAGCGACGCGAGGAGTTGAACGTGTGCGCGTCCGACGCAGAGTTCGAACTGCCCGCCGCCGTACATCGAGATCTCCCGTTCCTCGCAGTATTCGATCGTCTCGAGCAGCGATCGGACGGTCCCGAACCGCGAGGGCTTGATGTTACACCAGGTCGGTTCGAACGGCAACTCGCGGAGGTCACCGACGCCACGAATCGGCGCATCCCACGAGAGCCGATCTGCGTTGCGTTCGAGGAGTGCTCGCACCGATGGGTCGACAGCGGGATCTTCGACGATCGCGTTCGGGAACGTCTCGAAGACCGCACGGTACCGGTCGGGGTCTGGGTTCTGGGCGACGTCTCGTCCCTCGTATTGGCCTTTCAAATCGAGCACCCGGACGGCGTCGAGTGCCGAAAGCCTCGAAAACGTCGCCTCGTCCCACTCGTCGGTCGGGTCCAGTTTGAATTCACACGTTGGGTTTCTGTCGAGTATCTCCTCGACTCGCGCCGTGTCTCCGTTCGGCAGACGGGTGCTGGCGACGAACCGAACCGGCGAGAGGGTCCGATCGAGCGCCGTTGCGAGATCCGTGTCGTTTTGTTTCAACGCGAGGTCGAGCGCGGCGCTCTCGATCGCCCACCGACGGGCGGCGATCGACGAGTCGTGTTCGGGGCCGCCCCCGGGGAACAGATCGAGGTCTTCGAGCGATCGGGAGAACGCATCGAACGTGTACTCGCCGGTGAAATCGAACGGGAGCGGATCGGCCAGCGAGTCGTGATCCGCCGCGTCGTAGGTCGTGTCCTCGCCCGCGCCGAACGTGTCCCCGCCCAACAGCGCGAACGTGGACGTAACACGGGTGAAGTCGCTCGATGTCTCCCGTCTACGGCTTGTTCGATCCGCAGCGTCGATCGATAGCGTGAGATCAGCGAGGCGATCGTAAAGCGCCATATGCGACCTACGAACGGAGGGGTGGTATACCCGTCGCCGAGTGAACGGACGACTGATGGTCGGACCCCACTCGTCGCCGCCTCCGTGTTTTATGTGTCGAGGGACGAAAACAGAAGCTATGACCGGAATCACGTACGAAGACTTCATCGACCTGTCGTACGAACCAACCGACGACGACCTCGTCTGCCGCTTTTCGATCGAACCGGCGGCCGACATGGACATGGAGGCCGCCGCGAGCCGCGTCGCCTCCGAGAGTTCGAACGGAACGTGGGCCGCGCTGTCGGTCGGCGAGGACTTCACGAATCTCGCTGCGACCGCCTTTTCGATCGACGGCTCGGAGATCGAGGTCGCGTATCCCTCCGAACTGTTCGAGCCGGGGAACATGCCGCAAATCCTCTCGTGTATCGCCGGCAACATCATGGGGATGAAGGCCGTCGATCGGATCCGGTTGCTCGACTGTGCGTGGCCCGAGTCGATCGTCACGGCCTTCGACGGGCCGACGTTCGGCAGTGCCGTGCGAAACGAAATTTTCGACGCCGGCGATCGGCCGATCACCGCGACGGTCCCCAAACCGAAGGTTGGCCTTTCGACGGAGCGACACGCAGAGATCGGCTACGAGGCGTGGACCGGCGGAATCGACCTGTTGAAAGACGACGAAAACCTCACCGATCAGGCGTTCAACCCGTTCGCCGATCGACTCGCCGAGAGCTTCGACGCGCGCGACCGCGCCGCGGCGGAAACCGGCGAGCCCAAATCGTATCTCGTCAACGTCACCGCCGACACGAACACGATGTTAGAGCGAATCGACATGGTCCACGAAGCGGGCGGCGAGTACGTCATGGTCGACGTGATCACGACCGGCTGGGGGGCCGTCCAGACCGTCCAAAAGCGGTGTGCGGAACTCGGACTCGCGATCCACGCCCACCGTGCCATGCACGCGGCGTTCGATCGGATCGACGATCACGGCGTCTCGATGCGCGTCCTCGCACAAATCGGTCGCCTCTGCGGGGTCGACCAACTCCACACCGGCACCGCCGACCTCGGAAAGCTCGCAAACGAGGACACCGTCGGCATCAACGAGTGGCTCTCCGCGGAGCTGTACGGGCTCACCGACGTCCTCCCGATGGCTTCGGGCGGGCTACACCCCGGATTGGTCCCAGAACTGATCGATCGTTGCGGGACGAACATCGGCATCCAGGCCGGCGGCGGTATCCACGGCCACCCTGACGGCACCCACGCCGGGGCGAAGGCGCTACGACAGGCGGTTGCGGCGACCATGGCTGACGTTCCGCTCGCGGAGTACGCCGAGGACCACCCAGAACTC
>JBNJFV010000176.1:0-5146 GCA_051747145.1 Halobacteriota archaeon | reverse complement strand
AACGTTCGACTGACCTGTATCGGCTCGCCGATGGCCGACACCGTCAAGATCGTCTACAACGCCAAACACCTCGACTACCTGCAGAACCGCGTCATCTAACAACCGCCGTACATCGAGCGGGTACCGTGACGCCTGTTCTCGGACTCGGACCGAGAACCAACCTCCCAATATTCTTTCCATTGAGACCTGTCACGTCCGTGCTGGCGTCTGCGACGAACTTCCGGAGAGCCGTCTCTGGGACGACGATCGATATCGGCGCGGTTGGAATGGCTCTGTAACGCTGTTTTTCGGCCGTGTTGTCGATCAATCCGGCTTTTCGCGGTCCGCTATCAGGGACGACATGATGAGTCGCTTGATTCCGCGTCGAAAGAGCCCACTGGCTGCGGGTTGGGAGATATCCAGCTCAGCGGCGACCTCGCTGAGCGTTGCGTTCCGCGGTTCTTCGAAGTACCCAGATTCGAATGCGACGAGGAGTGCTTCGCGTTGGGTGTCGGTCAACCCATCGTCCGTCTCACCTAAACTGGCGTATTCGTTCACGCGCAGTAAATCGATATCAATGTCATTCTGTTGTGCGTACTCCCAGAGGTGGACCAGATCCGATCGCTCGGGCATCCAGACGGTGAGGACCCACGCGCTTCCGTCGTTCTCCATGTCGAGGATGACACCGTTCGCAGCCGAGATTACTGGTGAGAGAATCTTCGCCTCGTCCGTATACTCGAAGCTGTAAATCGCCTCCTCGTCTCTGGTTTCAATGACTCGCTCGAAGTCACCAATCGTACTATCGTTCCGTAACCCGTCTTCGAACTGGTGGAAATCAGATGACTGTATCTGATAGAAGAATTTTCCTGACGTTGGATCAGTTCCCGCCTCTGACACCGACGTGACAGTCGAACTTCGATCGTGAGTGACTGTCTCTGTAAGCACTATGTCAGGATGCTCGACCCGGACGACCGCGTTAATATCGGCCATTGTTCTGTAGCGTAGTCGTTTTAGTGTTCAAAGCGTATGAATAATGTTGGTACACGTTCGGTGGAAAGACACGTTGCAATGGTTGCTTCTGGAGTAGTACTGCTAGTCGTGTGGGAGCGTAACTGAGTCGGTTGGTCGGAACGGCTGCATACGAGTCGCCGCTTGGAGGCGTACGCTGCTGAGTTCGTCACGACGGGTCATCGGAGAAGCGACTCTCAATCGTTCATGTCGTCGCTGGCGTGAATCTTGGCCTGTTCGCGAGCGCTGGGATTGACTGACGCTTTGAACGGAACCGTCGCCAACGTCGCATACACTGGTTCGCCGGGCACCGTCGTGTACTCGTCGGGGAGGTGTACTTCGAACTCCACGTCGACGTCCGCGTCGTATATCGAGTCGTCAAGCGGCACGTCGGTCGCAGCCTGCAGTTTCGCCGCAGGCACGTATCCGAGGCCGATGTTGGTCTCGAGCTCCGGATTCCACCACAGCGACGTCACGTAGCCACATTCCTCGCCCGTCTCGGGATCCGATATGAGCCAAAAGTCCGGGGCCCACTCTCGAACCGGTTCACCTGCCAGTTTCAGACCGACCAGTTTGTGAGTAAACGGAAACGCACCGTTTTCGATGGCTTCCTGCTGGCGTTCCAGTTCGGTTTTGCCGACGTAGTCTGCGGCCTTGTCGTCGGGGACCTGATAGCCGAGATTGACCTGAAACGGCGACGTTTCGTGGTCCATGTCCTGCCCCAACGACAGGATTCCGGCAGCGACACGTCGGTGATGCGATATTGCTGTCACGGCACCGCCGTGAGCTTTGACCGTTTCGAGGACCGGATTCCACACAGCTTCGGCGTTCTTCGTCGCCTCACGGACGTATATTTCGAATCCTTCCTCCCCCGAAAAGCCCGTTTGGCTCACCAACACGGGGACACTGTTGACCGTCGATTCCAGCAACCCGTAGTACGGTATGTCTTCGACCGCGTCACCGAAGAGTGACTCCATCACGGCCACCGATTTCGGTCCCTGAATCTGCATCGGCGCGACGTCGATCTCGTCGATGTCGACCTCGAAGTCGGTTCCGACTGCGACCCCTTGCAACCACTGCATCAGGTCGGAGTCGGCGATGGAGAACCAGAACTCGTCGTCGTCGGGTCGCAACAGGATGAAGTCGTTGAGTATACCGCCGTCCTGATTGCAGCAGATGGCGTACTTGCCACGCATCGTTTCGATGTCGGTCGCATCGCGCGTGATGACGTAGTTGACGAACGCCTCCGCATCAGGTCCCACGACGCGAATCTGGCGCTCGACCGCAACGTCCGTCAGCGTTACGTCGTTGACCAGCAGTTCGTACTCGGCTTCCAATCCGCCCGCTTCGGGGTCGATGTACCCGCGAGGGTGGTACATATTGTTGTAGACCGTCGCCTGCCAACACCCCTCCTCGACGGAGAGGTGCCAGAACGGTGACTTCCGAATGCGGGTGGAGATCAGGAGATCAACGTCTGTATCGCCTGTTTGACGAAGGTTTCTGGGAACGGTGCGATTCGATTGGTCGACACTGGGGTGGTTCGGGTGGTTATTTCTCGACATTAGCAATCTCTTTCGGTGGGGCACCGTACTGGTTGAACAACGTCGCCCGGATACGCGCTACCCGACTGGCATCGAATGGCGGTGTGATCCCGGCGGGGAGGTAGAATTTTGATACAGCAGCGCTATCTTGATCGCCGGCATGGGTTCTCTGTGTCATACAAATGAATAAACGACCCGTAACCGCATTGTTCTGTAGCTTATACGTATAACCTCCTTATACCGGGTTCGGAGAACGCCGCGAGAGATTTTCACGATGCGTCCATCCTCGGTCTGTCAAAAACCCCGCCTTCAGAGTGGTTGCAGATCGCCGCGTGCTGATCCCAAACACCGATCGCCGGAACGGCTCGGAATCGTGAATCGGCGGTGATTCTCGGTGCTCCCCGTTCGAGACTATTCACCGTACGTGTGAAAGTCGACGGCCTGTTCGAGCAGCTCGTCGGGGATTCCGGGGACCTCCTCGGAACGCACCGGACCCTGTTCTTCGAGGGTGTCGGGGTCCCGTGGGAAGTCTCGGAGCTGGAAGTGGATGTCGATGCCGGCTTTTGCGCCCTGACCGAGCGCGATGGGCACCTGGTTGTGACCCGGCGTACAGTCGCCGACGGCGTAGACGTCGTCGATCGACGTCCGTCCGTGATCGTCGACTTCGATCGTACCGTCGTCGTGTATCTCACATCCGAGTTCGCTTGCGAGCCCGTTGTTGTACTCGGCGCCGTACATCGCGAATCCGCCTTTGTATGCTCGAACGCTTCCGTCATCGAACTCGAGGGCTTTCAGCCAGCCGTCCTCGCCGTTCTGGACGCCCGAGACGTCCTCGTGGATGACGTCGATCGGGTGATTCTCGAGCATCTCGTCGGTCGCCTCGCTCCATTCGGGGTCGGTGCCGCGGGTGAGCAGGTCGACCTCGTCGGTGAAGTTCAACATGATGGCCGCGACGTGAGCAGCGCTTTCGGCGTGTCCCATCACGTAGACCGACTCGTCGACGAACATGTGGGCATCACAGTGCAGACAGTAATGGAGGCCGCGGCCGGTTCGCGGGAGCGGTGGGTCCGGCCGAACGTCGTTGAACCCGGTCGCGAGGACGACGCGGTCCGCCTCGTACGCCGCGCTGTTACCAATCAGCCGAATGCCGTCCGAATCCGGTCGCGAACAGGACGTGACCATGTCGCGGTGGATAGCACACCCGTACGCTTCGAGCTGTTCCTGTCCGATGCCGAGAAATTCCGCCCCGCTCGTTTCCTCTGTGACGCCTACGAGATTGTGAACCTCCTGCATCATCGCCGCCCGTCCGCCTCCGCGGGTGACGAGGGCCGTCTCGTGTCCGAGTCGCGTGCTGTACAGTGCAGCCGTCATTCCGGCGGGACCGCCGCCGACGACGACGACTTCGTACTCGTGCACCGCGGTGGTATCTGACGCCATGTGCAACACGTCTCAATCGAATGCGAAAAGTCTCGCGTTGCCCACCCAATCGGATACACCAACCCGATCGAGTACACACGTCGTCGACGTCGTGTTGCCCTCCATGGATACCAATCTGATGTATCGTGCGAACGGCGGGAGCATAACACAGTTACAACCGCTTTCTCGAAGGACCCAGATAGACGCTGAGTGTCAACAGCCGGTCGAGTAACCTCCGACTCACTGGGATTCTTATTTGAGAGGAGTACGTACACGTACGAGATGACGCAGAACGACGAGCAAATCACAGTGTATTCTGATTACGTGTGCCCGTTTTGCTACCTTGGTCGACGGTCGTTACAATCGTACCAGGAGACACGCGAAAGTGACCTGCAGATCGACTGGCAACCGTTCGATCTTCGGAGTCAAAAACGCGGCCCAGACGGAGAGATCGACCACTCGGTAGACGACGGCAAAGACGACGCGTACTTCGATCGAGTTCGCCAGAACGTTACTCGATTGAAAGAAGCGTACGACGCCGGCGAGATGCTTGCGTTAGACGACCTCCCCGAAAACGTCGATTCACTCGACGCGCAGGTCGCCTCGTTCTACGTGTCCACCGAGCACCCCGAGCAGTGGCTCGCCTTCGACGAAGCGATCTTCGAGGCCCTCTGGGTCGACGGACGGGACATCGGCGATGGTGACGTACTCGTCGATATTGCAGAAGAGATCGGTCTGGACGGAGATGAGATTCGAACCGCAATTGCGGACGATCGCCTCCGCGATCGCCTCCAGGACCAATTCGCCGAAGCCCAGCGAGAGGGAGTGACGGGCGTCCCGACGTTCGTCTACGACGGATACAGCGCTCGGGGTGCAGTTCCGCCCGAACAGGTAGCGCGACTCGTCGAGGGGACGTGACTCAGTCGGTCGCGGTCGGATCCGACGGGTGCACACTTGCCCGCGATATCCCCGAGTGAAATTGTCGCCGTCGGAAATGCCACCACATGGTGAAAGCCGTCACAGCACGTTTCCACCAGTTCGGAGCCGGTAGCCAGCACGTCGCGTCAGTTCGCCCGGGGGCTGTCGATCGGGCCGGCAACTGCCAGGAGTCGTACGATCCGCCGTCCTCCCACGCCGCAGATCTCACACCGAACCGAGGTGAGAATCTCGACCAACCGACTCGATTCGGCGTCACTGGAACC
>JBNJFV010000175.1:0-5207 GCA_051747145.1 Halobacteriota archaeon | reverse complement strand
GCGTATATCCGCCCGTCCAGACGCAGTTCGAACTCGTGATCGTGACCGCCGATCGGTGGTCGATCTATCGATCGGTGGTCGATCGAATCACCCGCTCACCACGTACGGTCGTCGGGGTCACTCGAACAGTCCGGTCGAGACATACCGTTCGCCGCTGTCCCAAAACACCGTGACGACGAGCGGACAGTCGGCCGCACCGCCGTCGGCTTCGACGTCTACTTCGCTCCCGAACGAGACCGTTCGCGGCGGCTGTGGACACTCGACGTCCGGCGTTGCGAGCCTCGAGGCGACGCGTTTGGCCGCGAGGTTCGACGCCCCGCTCGACTGGCCGACGAGTATCCCCTCCTCGCGGGCGAGCCGCCGACACTCCGCCTCCGCGTCGGGAAGCTCGACCGTCTCGACGGCGTCGATGAGATCGGTGTCCAGGTTCGGACTGATAAACCCCGGTCCCATCCCCTGGAAGCTGTCGCCGGTCGGTTCCTCCCCCGAGATGACGGCCGAATCGGCCGGTTCGACCGCGACGATCTCGACGTCGGGGTACTCCTCGCGGAGTCGCCGACCGATCCCGGTGAGCGTGCCGCCGGTCCCCACGCCCGCCACGAACGCGTCGATCGTCCGATCGCCGACCTGATCGACGATCTCTTGGCCGGTCGTCCGGTAGTGCGCGTCGGGATTTGCGGGGTTTTCGAACTGCCGGAGCTGCACCATTCCGCCGTCGGCCGCCAGCTCGTCGGCCCGATCCTTCGCGTCGGCGATGTCCCCCTCGACGAGTTCGACGTCGGCTCCGTACGCGCGCATGATCGCGCGCCGTTCGGGGGATTTCGACGCTGGCATGACGATCGTCACGTCGTAGCCTTTCGTCGCACCGACCATGGCGACACCGATTCCGGTGTTCCCGCTCGTCGGCTCGACGATCGCATCTCCCGGTGTGAGCGTTCCCTCGCGTTCGGCCCGCTGGATCATCGCGAGCGCCGGTCGGTCCTTCGCGGACCCGCCGGGATTTTTCGATTCGATCTTCGCGGCGATCGTCGACCCCGCCGGCGAATCGACGCGGACGAGCGGCGATCCGATCGTATCCAGGATGTCACGTCTCATTATCCAACGTAGGCGGTTCGATCCTAAACAGGTACCGGACACCGGCAACGCAGTGGGGCGACTCCACGTCGGACAGTCGGCCCACCTGCGTCTCCCTCGGCGCGATTACTGGCAAGATCGTCGATCGGCGCGGCCGTTATATCGATCGAGGCCGAACCTGTGGTCATGCCATCGACACTCGACACGCTGCGGCCGGACCCTGACTGGGATCCCGACGGGTACGAGGAGGCAATCGAAGTGCTCGGCGCGTCCGGACTCGTCTTCAAGGTGTGGGGCGGCGACTGGTGTATCGACTGTCAACGCCAACTGCCCCCGTTCGCTGCGGCGCTGGAGGCCGCAGGCGTCGACCGCGAATCGATCGAACACTATCCGGTGACGAAAAACGACGACGGCAGCAAGGACGGCCCCGGCGTCGACGAGTACGGGATCGAACGCATACCAACCGTCGTCGTCGAACGCGACGGCGAGGCAGTCGCACGGTTCGTCGAGGAGGCGGCCGAGCCGATCGCACTCGCGCTCGCAGCGCAGCTCAAATCCGCAGTACCGCAAGAATAAAAGCCGACCTACGGAGTACTCGCGAACGCTGGTCGTGTTACGGCCAGTTTCCGCCCTGCTCGTAGGCGCTAACGATCCGTTCGATCGCGACGACGTACGCCGCGGTCCGCAGGTTCGGAGTGCCGGTGTCTTCGAAGGTCTCCATCAGATCGTCGAACGCGTCGACGATCACTTGCTCTAGTTCGTCGTTGACCCGTTTTTCGGACCACGCGAAGCGCTGGCGATTCTGCACCCACTCGAAGTACGACACCGTGACGCCGCCGGCGTTCGCGAGGATGTCGGGGATCACGTACACGTCGCGATCGGTGAGCACGTCGTCGGCTCGTGGCGTCAGCGGCCCGTTCGCCGCCTCGACGATCACGTCCGCGTCGACGTCTTTCGCAAGTTCCTCGTCGATCGCGTTCTCGAGGGCGGCGGGGACCAGGATGTCGACGTCGAGGGTCAACAGGTCCTCGTTGGTGAACTCGTCTGTCGCGCCGTCGTAGCCGGAGACGCTCCCCGTCTCTGCTTTGTACGCTTTCACGTCACGGGCGTCGAGACCGTCCTCGTTGTACACCGCGCCGCTGGAGTCGGAGACGGCGACGATGTCCGCGCCGAGATCCTCGATAAGGTAGGCGGCGATCGATCCCGCGTTCCCGTACCCCTGAACGGCGACGGTCGCCTCGGCGATGTCCCGATCGAGGTACTCGAATAGCTCCCGTGCGGCAAGCATCGTCGATCGACCGGTCGCCTCGACGCGCCCCTCAGACCCTCCCGAATCGAGCGCCTTTCCGGTGATGACGCCCGGTGCCGTCGTGTTTTCGAGCGTCTCGTAGGTGTCTTTGATCCAGTTCATCTCCCGCTGGCCGGTGTTGACGTCCGGCGCGGGGATGTCGCGATCCTCGCCGATCAACGGTCGGAGTTCGCGGGCGTACGCTCGCGTCACGCGCTCGAGTTCCGACTCGCTGTATTCGCTCGGGTCGATGACGATGCCGCCTTTTCCACCCCCGTAGGGGATGTTCACGATCGAACACTTGTACGCCATCCATCCCGAAAGCGCCTTCACCTCGTCACGGTTGACGCCCGGGTGATATCGAATGCCGCCCTTGTACGGTCCGCGATCACCGTTGAATTGCGATCGATAGGCGCGAAACACCTCGATCGAACCGTCGTCCATCTCGACAGAGAGGTTCGTTTCGAGCACGCGTTCGGGGTTTTTCAACCGTACGAGGACGTCGTCCCGTACGTCCAGATACACCGCCGCCTCGTCGATTTGCTCCCCCAGACTTTCGAATGGGTTGGCCTGGTCACTCATACTATACCCGCGGTTTGCCGGTATTATAACTATGACGAACGGTACGAAAACGTGCGAATGACAGTGGGTAATCGTCCGATCGGACTGCCGGAACCAGTAAACGTTTCTTCGACGTCGGTGTGCGTACAGCCGTGTTTTCGATCGACGGCAGTGGCCTTCGAACCCTCCTGGCCGATCTCTGGAGCGAGGGTCGCGGATGGATTCTCCTCGGTGTTGCCGGTGGCTGGTTTCTCTCCCTCGGTGTCAGACTCGTGTTTCCGGCGCTGTTGCCGTACATCCGCGAGGCGTTTTCGCTGAACTTGCAAGTCGCGGGGGTTTTGATCACCGTCTTATGGGTCGCCTACGCACTGGGACAGTTCCCCGGCGGGATCATCAGCGATCGACTGGGGGAGGGAAACGCGCTCGTCATCAGTACGATCGTCTCCGGCGTGACAATCGGCATCATCGCGCTGTCGACGTCGGCGTGGATGCTCTTTGTGGCAACGGGGTTGTTCGGCTTTTCGACGGCGATCTTCGGCCCGGCCAGGTTTACGATCCTCTCGACCGTCTACGACAGACGGGACGCGACCGCGGTCGGATTGACGCTTTCGGCCGGTGAGGCGGGTAACGCCGTCTTGCCGAGTCTGGCCGGTGTGCTCGCCGCATGGGCGTCCTGGCAGTGGGGGTTCGGTGTGACCGTGCCGTTGTTCTTTTTGATGGCCGCCGTCCTCTATCTCGTCGTTCCCGGAAAACTGACCGAAGCAAGCGCCGTCGACACGCTTTCGTTCGACACGCTCAGATACGTCTTCAGCGGCATCGCAGACAGGGTCATCCTGACTGTCGTCTCGATTCACGTCTGTTTGTTTTTCGTCTATCAGGGGTTTACGGCCTTTTACCCGACGTACCTCGTCGAGGTGAAAGGGCTGTCGCCTGCGATCGCCGCGGGGTTGTTTAGCCTCTTTTTCGTCGCCGGGATGATCGTCCAGCCGGTCGCCGGTGCCAGCGGCACCAGATTCGGCACGTCGATCGCACTCGTCGGGGTCGGCTCGATCTCTGTGCTTGCGCTCGCCGGGCTCCCGTTCGTAGACGGATTCGGCACGCTCACCGCAACGACGATCGTGATGAGCGCCCTCCTCGGCGTGACGCCGCTCACGCAGACGTATCTCGTCAACGCGTTGCCGGCGGACATGAAAGGCAGCGGGCTCGGATTGCTCCGAACGGGGCAGATCGCCCTCGGCGCCACGGGGCCGTTCGTCATCGGCTCGATCGCCGACGTTGGGTACTTCGACGAGGCGTTTTTCGTGTTGGCAGCCGTTGCGGCCGGCGGGCTCGTCCTCGCGTTTTTCGTTCCAGAGCGGTGACGTCGTCGATCGCTCACGGCCGCCTGCCGGCCCGTTCGAGTATGCGTTCTGCCTGTGCGACGAGCGGCGCGTCGATCATCTGGCCGTCGACCTCGAAGACGCCCCGTCCCTCCCCGTCGGCGACCGTTTTCGCCTCGAGAACGCGTTCGGCCCACGCGATGCGATCGCGATCGGGCGTGAACCCGTCGTTTATCACGTCGACCTGTGCGGGGTGGATCGCCAGTTTGCCGTCGTATCCGAGCGTCGCCGCGAACGCGGTTTCCGATTCGAGCCCGTCGGAATCTTCGAAGTCCGTGAAGACGGTGTCGATCGCGTCGACGCCCGCCGCACTGGCCGCGAGGACGACGTGTTCGCGTGCGTACAGGACTTCTGTCCCCTCGGACGTACGGCTCGCACCGATGTCCGCAGCGAGGTCCTCCGCGCCGAATACCAGCGCGTCCGTGCCGTCGGCCGCCGCGATCTGCCCCGCCGAGAGCACGCCCGCGGCCGTCTCGATGAGCGCGTAGATGGCCAGGTCGACGTCGCGATCGAAAAGCGCGTTCGAAAGCTGCCTGACGTCGTCTTCGCTTTTGACCTTCGATCGCATGACTGCATCCACACGGGAGTCGGCCGCACAGATCGCCTCGAGGTCCGCCTCGAGATCGAGTCCGGAGAGCCGAACGCACACTTCCGCGTCCGGATCGAACGAGGGATCGGTCACCACGTCGGCGACGGCCGCGCGGGCGGTGGCTTTCTCAGTGGGTGCGACCGCGTCCTCCAGATCGAACACGATGACGTCAGCGTCCGTCGCGGCGGCTTTCCTGAGCAGTTCGGGTCGATCGCCCGGCGAGAACAACACGCTTCGTCGTTGCATGTCAGTGTACTCGCCGTCGATCCATTTGAACGCTGCCGTCGTCGGGGATCGGTTTGCACGCTGCCGTCGG
>JBNJFV010000174.1:0-5284 GCA_051747145.1 Halobacteriota archaeon | reverse complement strand
CGCTACGGCGGACGCGGCGTCAAAACGGCGATCGAAAACGTCACCGATCGAATCGAACCGGCGCTTGTCGGGTTCGACGTCACCCGGCAACGTGCGATCGACCAGCGACTCGTCGAACTCGACGGAACGGTCGACAAGTCGGCCCTCGGCGGGAACGCCATTACGGGCGTTTCGCTGGCCGTGCTCAAAGCAGGCGCGGCCGCAAGCGGGCTCGGGCTGTATCGGTACCTCGGCGGCGTCGACGCGACGAGCCTGCCGATCCCGTTTTTCGACCTGATCGAAGGCGGCGAGTTGTCCGGCAGCGAGCTGGATTTTCAGGAGCACCAGATCGTCCCGGTCGGCGCGGAGTCGTTCGCGGAGGCGATCCGCTGGAGTGCGGAGGTGTACTACGAACTCGGCGACATCCTCGAGGCCGAATACCCCGACGCGTCGCGTAACGTCGGCGACGAAGGGGGATACAATCCCGTCGGGCTGGACGATCCTCGGGACGCGTTCGAGCTACTCCTCCGAGCGATCGAAGAGTGTGGATACGCCGACGAGTTCCGACTGGCTGCAGATGTCGCTGCGAGCCACCTGTACGATCCCCGGACGGAAACGTACGAACTACTGGGGGAGGCGAAAACCCGCGAGGAACTCATTACGTTTTACGAGGACCTCCTCGAGTCGTATCCCGTTATCTCCCTTGAAGATCCGCTCGCGGAGACCGACTTCGAGGGGGTTCGTTCACTCACCGAACGGGTCGACGCACAGATCGTCGGCGACGACCTGTTCGTCACGAATCCCGATCGCGTCGCCCGCGGCGTCGAGGAGGGCGCGGCGAACTCGGTGTTGTTTAAAATCAATCAGGTTGGGACAGTTACCGAAGCACTGACAGCTTCGTCGATCGCGTTTCGCAACGGTTACACCGTCCAGGTGTCGGAGCGATCCGGGCAGACGGCCGACACCTGGTTGGCGGACGTCGCCGTCGGGTTGAATGCCGGGCAGATCAAAACCGGCGTCAGCAGAAGCGAACGAACCGAACAGTACAACAGATTGCTCGAAATCGAAGCGGAGCTGGGCGACGCTGCGACGTACGGGGTCGAAACCGGGCCGTCTCTCCGCCAGTGGCTTTGAGGACGTCGCATGATCGAACCATTCGACTCGCTAACCGATCACGGAAACCAACCGGCGCGTCGCGACCTCTGTGCGATCGCCGAAGAGACGATCGAACGGCTTCATCCGAGCATCATCGTACCGACTGTACTGGAACGGGCCGGCGAGCAGTTGCTCGTTGACGGGACACGATACGACCTCTCGGCGATCGACTCGATATACGTGATCGGTGCCGGGAAAGGTTCAGCTGCGCTCGTCGAGGCTGTGCTCGAAGCCCTCGATCGTCCTGTCGATGGCGGCGTCGTCGCGGAGAAATCGGGGCAGGAACGTTCGATTCCGGGCGTCGAGGTTGTGGGTGCCGGCCACCCGATCCCGGACGAATCGAGCCGTCGTGCGGGGGAGCGGGCACTCGACATTGCCGACGCCGCTGGCGCAGACGACCTCGTGTTCGCGTGTGTCACCGGTGGGGCTTCCGCGCAGGCGGTGGCCCCCGTTCCGGGGATATCGGTGTCGGAACTCGCACAGGTGACCGATCGACTGTTACGGGCGGGCTGTCCGATCGACGAGATAAACGCGGTCCGAAAACAGCTTTCGAGGATCAAAGGGGGGCAGTTGACCGCAGCGATCGCCCCCGCGAGGACTGTTACGTTCGTCCTTATCGACGAGGTGGCCGGCGAGGCGTGGGGGCCGACAGTTGGGGATGCGTCCACGCCGGCTGCGGCGATCGACGTGCTGAGGCGGCGCAGTCTGTGGGAGGAAACCCCCGACACCGTCCGGACGGCGCTCTGTCGGGCACGGGAGACCGGAACCACCCGAACGATCCCTCCGGCGTCGATCGACGAGTACCCGGTCCAACACGTCGAACTCGCTGATTCGGCCGATCTCTGTTCGGCGGCGGGTGCGGTTGTCGCATCGCGGGGGTACAACTCGGCGGTCCTCTCCTCGACGGTCGAAGGTGAAAGCCGCGAGGTCGCACGCGTCTTCGCGAGTATTGCCGCAGAAGTAGCGACCCGGGATCGTCCATTCGAGCCGCCGTGCGTGCTCGTTTCTGGCGGGGAGACGACGGTGACCGTCCGAGAGGACGCCGGCGAAGGCGGGCCGAATCAGGAGTTCGCCCTCCAGTTCGCGCTCGATGTCGCAGACGAACCGTCGATAACGGCGCTCGCACTCGGCACAGACGGGACGGACGGTCCGACGGACGTGGCAGGCGGTCTCGTCGATCACTCGACGGTCGAACGCCTTCGATCGAAGGGGATAGAGCCGATCGAGCAGCTTCAGGGAAACAATTCGACGGTCGCGTTGCGATCTGTCGACGACGCGGTGGTTACGGGGGCGACGGCCACGAATCTCATGGATCTCAGGTTGCTGTTGATCGAGGCGGACTGACCGTCCGATCGAAACCGCACTCGCGCACGGATCAAAAGGCGTGATCGTCCCGTTGCAGCTCCTCGATCGTCGCCCCGTGTTCGATCTTCGATTCGACGAGCAGTTCCTCCGCGAGGATCGATTCCGCCGTCTGTGCGACCGCCTCGGCGGCTTCGGACGGAACGACCACGATTCCGGTGGCGTCGGCGACGAGCACGTCGTCCGGCTCGACGGTGACGCCACGGAGATCGATCGGTTCGTCGACCGCGGAGACGCGCACCCGCCGCTGTCCAGTTCGTGGGGTTGGCCGGGCCGCGAACACCGGCACGGAACTCGATCGGACCTCGCGGACGTCCCGAAAGCCGCCGTCGATCACCACGCCGTT
This sequence comes from Halobacteriota archaeon, assembly GCA_051747145.1. Classification (GTDB taxonomy): domain Archaea; phylum Halobacteriota; class Halobacteria; order Halobacteriales; family Haloferacaceae; genus JBNJFV01. Next base: position 2,442 of record JBNJFV010000174.1, on the reverse strand, counting down.
TGCGCCGCCGGCCGCGGCCAACCGTGACGCGTTACCCCCCCAGCAGGAGAGATCGTCGCCGACGCCGTCGATGACGAGCATCCGATCGGACTCGATCTCGGTCAACATGGCGTACGGAAAGTTCGTCGCCTCCTCGGCGTCGCCCGCCACTGGTGAGAACTGTAACGTTCGCGCCCGTCCGACGGCGACGGAATCCGGATGCGCCGGGTGGAGTCCCGTCACGACGCCGTCGATATCGTGTTCGTCGAGGGCGTCCGAAACGATGCTCGTGTCGAACTGGCTGAAAACGTCCGTAATTGTTCGAGTCACACGTGACACTGTTGCGGACTTACCTAATAGCTGTACGGTCCGTCTGCTCGGTGGTACGATACGAACGGTCAGCGAACAAGTTTCGCGCATATATACCACATTTCTGTCTATTATTTGGAACTGATATAAATTAGTTCGTCATTACCCAGTAGCTGTTCGTCCCGATCGCGGGACCGAACCGTCCGATCGCAGGACCGATCGTCGTTAATGGGAAAACCACCCCGCAGTCGAACCGATCGTACGCTGTCGTTGGTGGGTACAAAAGATCGTACGCTGTCGTTGATGGGTACAAAATGGAGTCACGGGTGGATCGATAGACCAGTCGATACTGACCGCGGGCGATCGCCGTCCCGACGGTCGTCCGATCGGCAGTTCGGCGGTAGGCGCGTTCGATTACCGGATCATGTACGTCTTTCGGACCGTCTCGTGGACGCGACAGGTACCGGACCATCCCGCCGGGAAGAACGCGATCGTGTCGGGTTCGATCTCGATCACATCGCCGGATTCGTGCGTGTAGGTCGCACGACCTTCGATGAAGTGGCAAAACTCCGCACGCGTCACGTCACACTCCCAGTAGCCGGGCGTACAGATCCAGACGCCGCATTCGGATTCGCCATCCGGTCCCTTGTGAATTACCTTCCCCGAGGTGTGTGATTGCCCTTCGATCATCGTCGCAATCGGCCCCCAGTCTTCGACGTCCTCTAGGTCGGCGGGATCGGTGAGCGTCGTAACCGAGAACGGAGTGCCGTCCTCAGACATTTTCCTCGAGGAGTGCATCGAGCAGTCGAGCCGCCTTTTGTTGGCCCGCAACCGCCTGCATGTGTTCGGACGCCGCGGCGACGTTCGACTGGATCGTCTCGTCGGTCAGGCTGGCGTCGATCTTTTCGGCGAGTTCCTCGTCGGTCCACTCCGATCGATGCTGTTTGAACCCGTGGCCGGTTTCCTGCACCCGGGTCGCGTTGTCGTGGCCGTCCCACACGTAGGGCATGACGATCGCTGGCGTGCCGAAGTACAGACACTCGTTGGTCGTGTTGTTCCCCCCGTGGTGGATGACCACGTCAGCCTGTGAGATGACAGACGGCTGGGGGAACCACGTCTCGATCCGCACGTTGTCGGGGAGCGTCTCGCGATCGTACGCGTCGACGTACTCGCCGACGTTGACGAGACACCGGTACGGTTGCGTCCCGAGGAACTCGATCAGTCGCTTCATGAGGTCGGTGTCGCCCGCCCCCAGGCTCCCGAAGCTCAGGTACAACAGCGGTTCGTCGTCCATCCCTTCGAACGCCGGCACGTCGTAGGGGTCTTCCTCCCGAACGCAACCTTCCAGATACTGGAACCGATCAGGGTCCAGCGGCTCGCGACGATCCCACTGCAGCGGTTCGGGGTACAAAAGCAAGTTCAGGTGCGGCGAGGCCTCGAAGAACTGCCCGAGCGGATACGGGTCCTCGCCACAGTCGGCCAGGAACTCGTTGAACTCCTCGTGGACCGGCTCGATGACCTCGTTGAACCGCGATTCGTACCGATCGAAACACTCGGTGTCGGCTGCCGAACAGCCCGACAGGTACGGTGGGATCTCCGGATCGGGGATCTCGTTTTCCGAACACGAAAGAATCCGAACCCACGGCGCGTCGTACTGTTTGACCGCCGGAAAGAGGATCACGTTGTCGACGCAGATCAGGTCCGGATCGACCTCCTCGAGGACGTCCGGCAGGTCCTTTTGTGCCCACCGTGCGGTCTCGACGATCGCCTCCCAACACTCTTTGACGTAGTTGTCGATCTGCTCGTAGGGAGTGAGATCGAAGTTCGGGATGTGTTTGTTGATGAAGTCGTCCCAGTATTTCGCCTTCTCCTCGGGCGGCATGGGCTCGGACATGTTCACCTCGTACTCCTCGAAGCCGTAGTCTTCGAAGACGCCACCCATCCCCGGGTCGGTCAAAAAGACCGGCTCGTGACCCATGTCGCGACACGCCTGCGCGATGCCCACCGAGTTGAGCGCCGGCCCGTAAGCCGCCTCGGGGAAGAACGCGATGGTTTTCGACTCAGTCATCTGTCTCACCGCTGCAACGCGTTTTCACCGACGGTATCGCAACGAAGGCGAGCGTGCGGCTCGCTGGAATGTCAGTTCGTCCCATG
>JBNJFV010000173.1:0-5311 GCA_051747145.1 Halobacteriota archaeon | reverse complement strand
GTCACGCGGTGAACGCGTCGATTAGTCACGCGGTGAACGCGTCGATCGGTCACGTGGAGAGAACGAGTGATAGCTCTTCGATCGCCGTCTGGAGGTCCGAGATAACGAACGATTCTCGAGTCCCATCGGCTAGCACGATCGCCAACGCTTTTTCCGCTCCCTCCTGGCGGTCCGAGATCGGCGCGTCCGTCACCCGATCGACTGATTCGAGGTCGATGTCGAACGCGTCGCCACCGAGCACGGCGTCCAGAAGGTGCGGACTGAAGAGGACTCGCATATCGGTGACGTACAATTTTCCACCGAGTGGGCGGCCCTGTGGGCGCAAGTAGTTACAGTAAAACGACGCGGTGAGCGATTCGTCGGGCAGCGCCGTGTGGTTGGCCACCCACCACGCGCCGATGTCTCCCATACGACAGCGGTTGCCCCCTAGCTACATATATTGTCCGTCCGCGCTATACCGTTGCGATCTGCGATCGAGGTCGGCTGTTCGATCGTGATTCGGGTCGATGGCTGGTAGTGAACCGCCTCGAGAGCAACTGTATCGAGGAGCGTCGACTCCCCTCAGCACGGAAATCGACAGTTCAGTACGTCTCCGAAGCGCTCGAGCAACTTCGTCTGTAAACGAATTCGACGGATGATACGCTATCTAGAACTCTCGGATTACTCGCCCCCGTCGGTGTCGTTACCGCTTACGCGATCGAACATCGATTCCGAACTGTGCCCGTCGAGAATCGATCGACCCAAGAGCGTTCCGACGATCTCCATCGGGCTGACGACTTCGTCCGCGCCGACGGACGCCAGCTTATCAACGTGCTTTCGGTCGTTGGCGGCGGCGACGATTCGAACGTCCGGATTCGCCTTTCGTGCGGCCAGCACCGATAGCACGTCGCGTGCGTCGTCACGTGTTGCGACGACCACGCCCATCGCTGCACCAATTTGTGCGGTCTCCAGAACCGCTTCGTCGGTCGGATCGTCGGTGAGGACGTTGACGTCCATGTCGTTGAGCACCGAGGCGGTATCGGCGTTCGGCGTCACGACCACGACGTCCGTTCGATCCGCGAGCACTTCGAGTAACGATTCGGTGATATCGCTGTAGCCGAGGACGAGTACGTGATCCTCGAGCAAGGTGAGTTCTGAGGAAGTCATGTTGCCGAATGCTGTTGCCATCCGCTTTTCGATCGCAGGGACGATGAGTGAACCGATGGCGACGGTGAACGCACCGGTCCCGAGGAGGATCACCGAGAGCGAAAACCACTTGGCTCCTTGGGTAAGCGGCGTAATGTCCCCGTATCCGACCGTTGCGATCGTAACGATGACGTAGTAGACCGAATCGCCCCAAGTGTCCAGTTCCGCGAACTGATCGCGGAGTGCGTACGATCCGATCGTGCCGTAGAGTCCAACACCCACGATGGACGACAACGAGGCGATCTGAAGCGGGGAGAGTTCGATCCGCTGGTCGAAGGCGCTCTTGTTCGAAACCAGTAGGGGTGCGGTGACGACGAGCAACACCAACAGCGGAACATCAGTTGCTTGAAACGTCGTCAGCGGGAGTAACAGTACGAGCGGGAGTACACAGAGTGTCAGGTACCAGGCGAGTCGTTTTCTGCGCTGTAAGGCGAACGTGAGCACGCCGAGGACAAACGCGATCAGAACGCCGGTGAACTGCACAAAGCTCGGATCGAACGGGAGCACCGACCCTAACGGCCCGTCGAACGCGACGTTCGGTCGGCTGAGGTTCGATAACCCAGTGACGAACGTGACGAGCGCGAGGAACCCGGTCAAAAGCACCGCCGTTTTTGCCCCCGAAAACTCCTCCCAGTAGACGAACCGGACGGTGTCGGTATGATGAAATACCCGTTCAAGGGCGGAATCGGGGCCTGGTTGCGTATCACTCGACACAGTCGGTTTTACACGTCGGTACCACTTTAACGTATACCGCGACAACTCATCGCGATGGTTGGGTAGTGATCTGAACTCGACCACCAATCATTGCCTGTACTCGATACCCACAACTCTGTTCGGACGGCTGGATGACCGATCTGCGAGAAAACCAGCCGATCGCCAAGGGGAACGGTTCTGTCCTCCAGGTAGACGAAAAATCGACTGAAACATCGACCGACTCCCTCATCCACAACCCATCAATTTACAGATATGATGTCGGTGTCCACACGTCGGACCTCGACGCTGGGCGTGGGCGAACCGTATTCTACCAGTTCGACGTCGGAGTATTCATAAACTATTTCATTTAGCTTTGTGATATTGGTCCTAGAGGATAGATCATGTACGATCGAATTCTGATCCCGACTGACGGAAGCGACGAAGCGGAAAAGGGAGTCAAACACGGCGTGGAACTCGCAGCAGCCGTTGGTGCGACGGTACACGCGCTGTACGTTATCGACCTCCCAGGTTCGCCTCGGACGGTGTACCTGCGGGACGACGAAGAGGAGATGCGGGAACGGTACCGCGAATTCGGCGAGGAAGTGACCGGAGCCGTCGCCGACATGGCCGCCGAGGCCGGTGCCGATTGCGTGACTGTTCAACGATCGGGCTCGGTACACGAAGAGATCACAGATTATGCCACGGACGAGGACATGGATCTCATCGTGATGGGAACCAGTTTCCGCGGGAAGTTCGGCGCGCTCCTCGGGGGCGATGCCGAAAAGGTCGTCCGCACCTCGGAGGTTCCAGTAACTACGATCCGGATGAAGGGAACCGAATAACGACCCGAAAGGTATCGTTCGGTGCACCGACCGTCACATCCAACTCGTAGCTGTGCGTGTACATTTCGATCCGATCAATCGAACCTGCGATCGGCTACCGTTCCAACAACGTGAACCGCCGGTGGCGGGCCGTGGCTGTTACAATCGAGTCTCCCGTAAAAATAATAACACGCTGATCGCGACGAAGACGAACCCGGCAACGAGGAGCTCGCCGATCGCCATCGCGATCAACGCGAGTACAAACAACACCACGGTACCGACTGCGACTATCGTCGAGGGCGATATGATCATCGTTCGAACTCCGTTTGGATGGCCGATCCAACGAAGGCCGCCAGGGTATACGTTTCGGTGCGGACGTCACGTTGAAATGAAAACGAGACGTCCGCTCAGAAACTGTAGGTGAACTCCCAGTGGTACTGACATCCCTCACAGTGGGCCCACTGGGGCACGTCAAATACGTTCGGATGACGGATCCCGTGGGAGAGTGTCCGCTGACACCGGGGACAGTGCATCGCCACCAATTCGAGGTCGCCGAACGCTTCGGGCGCGTACTCTGCAACACAGTGGGGACAATCGATGTCGTGAAACGCCCGTTCCTGTTCGATGTCGGTTCCACAGCGTCGGCACGAAAGTACTGCCGGTGGTCGATCGTTCCATCCCACGTCACCTCGAACCGACGTCGTCTGCGTTTTCGGAATGGCAAATGCGTTGACGCCGTCCTCCAGAGTAAACGCCGCTTTGATTCGGCAGGAGACATGTTTTATCGCCCGCAGATATCGGCCGTATCCACTGTCCACTTCGGCGACCGTACCGACTTCTTCGGGCATAACGTCATTTCGAGGCATACCCGTAATACGAGCGCAAATCGGTTAAACGCAGCGCAGGGTGACGAATGTGACACACGGCTCGAAGCGTGTGAATTCCGCCGTCGTGACGGACTTGCGTCGATCAATCCTTCCCTCATCGTATCGCCGAAACGTAGGCGATAGTTTTTCATCACCTTCTCCGTACGTGTTACCATGTTCCTTTGGACGGGACCGATAGTGGATGCGGTCCAGGCGGAAGCGGTTCAGATCGGCTCGCTGATTTCAGCCCTGTCAATAGATCCCGCTTTCGTGCTCGAACTGTCCGAATTACTCAGAGCGGTCATTGCGTTCGTGGTCGTCCTGGGGATCGGCGGATTGGTGTTGCACCGGCGAGAACGCTTCGTCAACCGATCGATTGACGCAACGATGGACAGACCGATGAAGGGAGTCATCTACGGAGTCGCAATGCACGGTGGCGTGGTCATGATCCTCGGCTACTCGTATGCACAGCTAGTCCAGTTCGTGACGATCGGGTCGTTCACCGTCTCGATTCTGTTGGGTGTCACTGCAGCCGCGTGGTTACTACTTTCTGGCGTCGGATTCACCGTACTCGGCATATCGCTGGTTGAACTCATGAGTCACAGACAAATTGCCCCAGGCGTCGTGCTCGGTGCCGCGATCAGTGCGCTTGTCGCCACCATTCCGTCGATCGTAGCCGCAGGGGTGGTTTGGATCCTCCTCGTTTCGATCGGGATTGGTGGCCCGACCAGAGAATGGGTACACGCCAGTCCCGAAGAGATCACGAACCGTAGCTAATCAGAATCGATCGAACGTGCCGAAAGGAAAAGCAGCTGGAAAGCGTTCGGTAGCGTCACTTAGTCCGTTGATGCGGACTCTTCGCCGTCGCTGACAGAGGTTACGACGTCACCGCCTGTCGTGACCACTTCGACGTCACCTTCGGCAGTCAGATCCTCGATCTGTTCACGGAAGGCCTCCGACTGTAGGATCTGGTGTTCCTTCGAGAGTCCTAACCAGACCGTATAGCACATGAGTACCAGAATGATCGCGAACGGGAATCCGGTCGCGATCGCTGCCGTCTGCAGGGCGTTCAGGCCACCGCCGACGAGGAGCGCCGCCGCGACGGCTCCTTCGGTGACAGCCCAGAAGACGCGCTGTGCTTTCGGTACGTCGTGTTTCCCTCCGGAGGTCAAATGATCGATGACGAGCGACCCCGAGTCAGAGGACGTCACGAAGAACGTGATGACGAGCACCGTGGCGAGTATCCCGGAGATGGCACCCAGCGGGAACTGTTCGAGCGTTGCGAACATCGCGACCGTCTGTCCGGCCTCGTTGTAGGTCGCAAGCGCCGCACCGCTGCCCTGCAGGGAGTCGAATAGCGCACTCCCACCGAAGACCGACAGCCACAGGGTGGAAAACAGCGACGGGAGGAACAGGACACCGAGGACGAACTCGCGAACAGTTCGGCCTTTCGAAATGCGCGCAATGAACATCCCAACGAAGGGTGACCACGCGATCCACCACGCCCAGTAAAACACAGTCCATCCGCCGACCGTTGCTGCGCCCTCGCCCATCGTCCCGGTGAAGAACGACAGCGCCAGGATACTACCGAAGTACGCACCGAGTCCTTCGACCCACGTTCCGAAGATGTAGATCGTCGGTCCGACGATGAGCAAAAAGCCCATCAAGATCAACATGAGATAGAGGTTGATGGTGCTCAGTCGTTTGACACCGCCCTCCAGCCCCGCCGCGACGGACGCTGTTGCG
>JBNJFV010000172.1:0-5363 GCA_051747145.1 Halobacteriota archaeon | reverse complement strand
TGGGCCTCCAACACACGCCGCTTGCGACGCAAGTGAACCCGTGTGACGACCTCGCGGCAGTGTTCGACGCCACGAGAGGCATCAACAACGTCCTCATCGACCTCGATCGGGACGTGTGGCTGTACGTCTCCGATCGGTATCTCGGCCAGGAAACCGTCGAGGGCGAAACCGGTTCGTCGACGATGCCGCACAAAGTCAACCCGATCGACTTCGAAAACAGCGAGGGGAACCTCTCGAAGGCGAACGCCGATCTCACGTTTCTGGCCGATTACGTCACCACTTCCAGGCTACAGCGGGATCTGTCCGATTCGACCGTCAAACGGAACATCGGCGCGGCGTTCGGTCACTGTCTGATCGGCTACGGGAAGACCGAAACGGGCCTTTCGAAGATCGTTCCGAACGAACACGTCATGCGCGAGGCGCTCGAAAACACGCCGGAGATCATCGGCGAGGCGGTCCAAACGATCCTCCGGCGGGAGGGTGATACGGACGCGTACGAACGCGTCAAGGAACTCACCCGCGGCCAGCGCGTCACGATCGAGGACTTTCACGACCTGTTTTCGGAACTCGACGTGGACGAGTCGGTACGAGAGGAACTGCTCGCGCTCACCCCCGAGGGATACACCGGCGTCGCAGCCGAGTTGGTCGACGACCTCGGACAAGTATTATAGTCGTCGGCACACGACATCGATCGATGCCCTCCGACGACAGCGAATACAGCGTCTTCGAGGAGACCGATCGATCGGCGAGCGACGACCACCGAGGCGATCGATCCGAGACAAACGCCACGAATCGCGACACCGAATCGCCAACTCCTGAAACCGCACGCGAGGACGGCTGTCCGAAGTGCGGCTGTCAGGAGGTCGATTTCGACAAAATATCTACGTCCGGTACCGGGCTGACGAAGTTATTCGACGTGCAGAACCGCCAGTTCACCGTCGTCTCCTGCGTTGAGTGTGGGTACTCCGAACTGTATCGCGGCCAATCGCAACACAACGTGGTAGACTTCTTCTTCGGGTGAGATCGTCTCGGGTCGTCGAACGACTCAGGCCGATCCGGAGTGGGCGACGATCACCGGTGAGACGGCTCCCTTCTGGACGGCTTTCGACGTCGACCCGAAGACGAACCGCTGGAGCCTGCCGGACGTCGGCGCACCCATGACGGTGAGATCGTAATACTCCGACTGTTTGATGATCGCCGCCGCGACGTCCTGTGCCTCGTACAACCAGGTGTCGATTTTCAGTTCCGACTTGTTGTCGATCGACTCGACGGTTCGCGCCAATATCGCTTCGCCGTCAGTGCTCGATTCGGCCGGTGTCTCGACGTGGAAGAGGTCCAACGCCGCATCGTAGGCTCTCGCCAGTGCGACCCCGGTTTCGACGGCGAGTGGGGAGTTCGGACCATCTGTCACCGGCACCAGAATAGACGCGAGCGCGTCGAACGCCCCTCGGTCACCGACCGTCAGGACGTCGACCGAGCTGTTCGTCGACACGTTCGCGGCCGGCGTACCGAGCAGGTCATCGAGGGGGCCGAAGTGCGCTCGGCGCTCCATGATGACCGCCGTCGCATAACAACGATCCGCAAGCGTGTCGATCCCGCCGTTGACCGACGGTGCGTCGTGTACGGACACCTCGTCTGGATTCACTCGTGCGGACGGACCGATCGACGTGGCGATGTCAGTGACGGACTCGTCTGCGACCGTCAGATCGACGTCGCGTTCGGCAGCCAACGCGTGACAGACAGCCGTCGCGCGAGGTCGTATCGATTCGTCACGTATCGGTGCGAGGAGACAGCTCCGCCCGACTGCCCTACTGTCGGTGAGGCTCCCACGTTCCCCGGTAACGTCCGCACACATATCGTATGGTTGTTCCGTACCCACACATAAATCATCCCCTCTTGGCACAGACACTCACGATCGCGTGAACGTTCGCGCCGACTACGATCGAGTGAATAGTCGATCCAGCGCGAACGATCGCGTGAACGTTCGCGCTTACTGCGATCGCGTGAACGGAGTGGTCGTCCGCACGATCGCGTGCAGGGTTATCGGCCGCCGACCATCGATTCGACAGCGGCCGTCAGGATCGACGCCGCGGCACGAACGTCGCTCGTTCGCACGTATTCGCGATCGCTGTGTGCGACAGCGCCGGTTTCGTCCGATAGTCCTCCCGGACCGAAGACGATCGTCGGCGCGGGAGCGAAGTACGACGCCTCCGTTGCCGCCTGGAAGGGACGTACCGATCCACAGCGATCGTCGGTAACCTCGGCGGCGATCGCCGAGACGGTCTCGACGAGGGGGTGATCCTCGGCCGTGCTGAACGCCTCGAAGAACGGCGACTCCCGATCGGTGAACGCGAATTCGACGCCGACCGCATCCGGCACCGCTTCGCGTACGGCCGATTCGAGCGCCGATCGAAACGCCACCGCCGTTTCGGGCGGGATCGATCGTCGATCGAGCGTCACCGTGCAGCGAGCCGGGACCTGGTTCGTGGCCTCGCCGCCGTCGATCACCGTCGGCGTGAGGGTCGCCCGCCCGAGTAACGGATGCGGGTCCCGACCTTCGTCGAAGCGCCTGATTGCCGCCAGTGGCTCCTCCAGGGCGGCGATCGCGTTGACGCCGGTGTCGGGTTTCGCAGCGTGTGCGCTCTTGCCATGCAAGGTGAGCTGTCCCTGAAATCGACCTTTCGCCGCCGTACAGACGTCGAGCCCGGTCGGTTCGCCGACCACGTACCAGTCGCCGTCGATCGGGTCGACGCCCTCGGTGTCGACGGCCCCCGTCAACGCGGCCGCACCCATCGACAGCGTCTCCTCGTCGGGCGTCACCGCGAGCGTCACCCGTCCAACGTCTGGATCGACGCTAACGAACGCTGCGAGTAGCGCCGCGAGCGGCCCTTTCGCGTCGCAGGAACCGCGACCGCGGACGACGCCCGGTGCCCGTTCGTAGGGGACGTGCGGCGACACCGTGTCGACGTGCGTGTTGAGGACGAGGTGGGGCCCTTCGTTCGGCCTGTCGCTTTGTTTCGTCGCGATCGTGTTGCCGGCACCGTCCACGTGGACGTCGACACCGTACGCGTCGATCGTTTCGACGAGGAGCGATCGCACGTCGTCGACGGACTCGTCGGACGGAATCTCGACGGCCCGTTCGAGAAAGTCGATCGGATCGAATTCCGCGTGGGCCTCGTCAGCGGAGCCGTCGTCGGTCATTCACCGGGGGCGATGACGGCCAGTTCGCCGTCGAACTCGTATTCGACGGGTCCGGCGAGCGTCGCCGGTCCCCGATCCGGAACTGTGATCGACAGTTTTCCACCCGGCGGTGCGACGGTGACAGGCTCGTTCGTGTCGAGCCGCCCCGTCCGTTTTGCGGCCGCGACGACCGCGACCGCACCCGTTCCACAGGAACGCGTCTCACCCTCTACTCCTCGTTCGAACGTCCGCTGTCGATATCCGGCCGTCGGGTCGTCCGGATCGACGGGGGATGCGATCGTCACGTTGGTTCCGCGGGGGAACGCGTCGGCGTGTCGAACGGATGGCGCGACGGCCTCCAGATCGATCGCGTCCACGTCGTCGACGAACGCCACAGCGTGCGGAACGCCGGTGTTGACGGCCGTCACGGTGAGCCCCTCGACGTCGGTGTCGATCAACGGCTCGTCGTACGCATCGGACAGCGGAACGCGAGTCGGGTCGAACGTCGGTTCGCCCATCTCGATCGTGATCGAATCGGCACCGATTTTCGCGTGTCTGGTTCCGGCGGGCGTGTCGATCATGAACTCGTCCGCGTTGGTGTGTTGCCGGGCCCACGCTGCGGTCACGCGTGCCCCGTTACCGCACATGGCGGCGATCGACCCGTCCGGCTGCACGAGCGTCATAACGACACGCGGCGGGGAGAACCGATCGGTCAAGTCGACGAACAACACGCCGTCTGCGCCACGGCGATCGCTTCGCTCGCTTTCGACCCCTGTCTGTCGATCGCAGTACGTCGAGGCGAACCCACCGCGATCCGGGACCGACTCGTCGGCGTCGACGACGAGGAAGTCGTTCCCGGTTCCGTGATACTTTTCGAACGGTACTGTGTGATGTAGCGTGCTCATTGGTCGCTCCTGTGTGCGTGGTCAGTCATTTCGCTCCCCCTCGGGGGAACGAACATCGGCGCTGGGAGATGGCGATTCGTCGTCGGTCGTTTCCAGCCTCGTCAGCTCGTCCATGCGTTCTGCTCGCCTGAGGAGACGGGACGTACCGTCTGTCAAGGCGACCTCCGCGGGCCGCGGGCGGGAGTTGTACGTGCTCGCCATCTCGTACCCGTACGCCCCCGCGTTGCCGATCGCGAGGACGTCACCGCGCTCGGGCCGCACGAGCGGTCGGTTTTCGCAGAATACGTCTGCGGTCTCACATATAGGTCCTGCGACGGTGACAGGTGTTGCCACTCCGTCCCGGGAGAGGTTGGCTATCGCGTGATACGCCTCGTACATCGCCGGTCGAAGCAGCGTCGTCATCCCGGCGTCGGTCCCCACGACGGTGGTGTCGCGCGCCGCTTTGACGGTGTTGACACGCGTCAGCAGGACGCCCGCGTCGGCGACGACGTAGCGGCCGGGTTCGATCGCAATCCCGACGGGAGACCCGTCTGTTCGTTCGAGCTCCCCGAGCGCGTCTCGCGTCTCCGCCGCGACGGCCTCGAGGTCGATCGGCGGTTCAGTCTCCCTGTACGGAACGCCGAAGCCGCCGCCGACGTCGACGTATTCGAGGTCGATCCCGGCTGCGGTGCACTCGCGTGCCAGCTCGCCCATCCGGCGGACCAGCTCGCGGTGGTTCGAGAGATCGTCGCCGGTGATCCCTGAGCCGGCGTGGGCGTGGATCCCGACGAAATCGAACCGGTCTGCCGCGTCCCTCGCGACTTCGAGTGCCCGTTCGATCGGCACGCCGAACTTCGCGGCCGCGCCCGTGCGAACCTTCTCGTGGTGCCCCGCGCCGACGCCGGGGTTCACCCGCAGACAGAGGCGACCCTCGAAGCCGCGTTCTGCGAGTCGATCGAGGGTGTCGGTCGCACCGGCGGTAATCGTGATCTCTGGATCGTCTTCCCAGCGGCCGACGACGTATTCGAGGTCGACGACCGGGGGATTGACCGCGGTGTAGTGGAGTCGATCGCCGTCGAATCCGGCGTCGATCGCGCGCATCACCTCGCCAGCGGAGGCACACTCGACGTCGAGGCCGACGTCGCGGATCGTTTCGAGGACCGCTCGACCGGTGTGGGCTTTCGCCGCGTAGCGAACGTTCGCGTCCGGAAACGCCGACCGGAGCCGCCTGCAATTCTCCTCGACTCGATCGAGATCCATCACGTACAGCGGCGACCCGTACGCCGAATGCAACTCGAG
>JBNJFV010000171.1:0-5365 GCA_051747145.1 Halobacteriota archaeon | reverse complement strand
GCCGGGAGTTCGCCCGTTCGAAGCGTTAGCTCGAAGGCGGCGACCGCCTGCCACACCGACGCTGTGAGCGTCACCTCGTCGGGAGGAATGCGCTCCGGACAGCGCGTGTGGAACCGACAGCCTGCGGGCGGGGCCGACGGATCCGGGATCGTGTCGGTGAGCGGTTTCGCCATCGTTCGATCGGCCGGATCGAGGCTGGGGACCGAACCGAGAAGGAGGCGGGTGTACGGATGGGCCGGCTCAGAAAGCACCGCCTCGATTGGGCCGGTTTCGACGATTTCGCCCAGATACATCACCGCGACTCGATCGCAAAACCGTCGGACGACGTCGATGTCGTGGCTGATGAACAACACGGCGATGTCGAACTCCCGTCGAACGTCGTCGAGCAACGCGAGCACGTCCGCCTGGACGCGTCCATCGAGCGCGCTCGTCGGTTCGTCGGCGACGATCAGGTCGGGATTGAGAACGAGCGCGCGGGCGATCGCGATCCGCTGTTTCTCCCCGCCGGAAAATTCGTGCGGATACCGATCGAGGTCGTGTGCTGACAACCCGACTCGTTCGAGAAGGTCGGCAACGATCCGACGCCGCCGATCGGCGTCCCGCATGCCGTGTAACGAAAGGGGTTCGGCGACCGCCTCGCCGACGGTCATCCGGGGATTGAACGCCTCGTTGGGATCCTGGACGACGAGCTGGGCCCGCCGTCTGAACGCCCGAAGCGCCGCGCCCGAAAGCTCGCTCACGCGCTGGCCGTCGAAGACGACGTCGCCGTGGGTCGGCGCTTCGAGACCCAAGATCGACAGTGCCGTCGTCGTCTTGCCGCTGCCCGACTCGCCGACGATGCCGAGCGCCTCGCCGGCGTCGAGTTGGAAACTGACGCCGTCGACTGCTTTCACACGACCCACTTCGCGGCGGAAGATCCCCTCCGTGATCGGGTAGTGCGTTTTCAAATCTCGAACCTCGAGGAGCGGCCGATCGGTCGCCTCGGCCGCGCGATCCAAATCGCCGTCAGTCATCGGTCCCCTCCTCGGCGACCGATCGCCACGCCCGACGCTGGGCGAGGATCGGTGTCGGATCGCGATCGGGGCCGAAGTACACACAGGAGACGGCGTGGGACCGACGATCGGAAACGGGGCTGAACGGCGGTTGGTCGGCCGTGCGACAGGCCTCGATCGCGTGGGGACACTCCCTGCGGAACCGACAGCCGTCCGTTGGGATCTCGTCTCTGGCGGATCGATCGCCGCGCCGAGTACGCCCGTCGTAACTTTCGAAAAGCGCCTGCGTATACGGATGCGAGGGGTTCGCAAAGAGGTCAGCCGTCTGCCCGCGCTCGACGATCGTCCCGCCGTACATCACCAGGACGCGATCTGCGATCGCGGACACGACGCGGAGATCGTGGGTGACACACAAAAGCGACATGCCACCCGCGGTGAGTTCACGGAGGAGTTCGATCAGCCGCGCCTGCACCGTGACGTCGACGGCCGTCGTCGGCTCGTCGGCGATCAACAGGTCCGGATCGGCCGCCAGCGCGATCGCGATCGCGATCCGCTGGCGCATCCCGCCGGAAAACTCGTGAGGGTACTCGTCGACGCTGTCTTCCGCACGCGGAATGCCCACCTGCCGAAGGAGATCGATCGCTCGCTCGCGGAGCGCCACGTCACCCCTCGATCGATTGGCGGCGATCGCCTCTTCGATCTGCTCGCCGACGGTGTACACCGGATCGAGCGCTCCCTGGGGGTTCTGAAAGACGTGGGCGACGCGATTCCCACGGATCTCACGAAAGCCCCGTTCGGACGTCCGAATCGACCGGCCGTCGAACCGTATCTCCCCGCGGACGATCTCCGCGGGGGGCTGTGGGACGATGCCGGTCAGCGACTGACAGGTGACGCTTTTCCCGCTGCCGGACTCACCGACGATACAGACGGTTTCGCCCCGATCGACGTCGAAGCTCACCCCGTCGACGGCGTGAACCGTGTGCCGGGCCGTGTGAATGTGCGTCGTGAGATCGGTCACGGCGAGCAACGGCTCGTCGTCGGTCGGTCGGTCGGCTGCGGTCCGTGAATCTGTCGTGTGTTCCGTCGGCATCTACTGTTCACCTCTGGGATCGAGCGCGTCACGGATCCCGTCACCGAGCACCTTCAGCGACAGTACCGTCCCGGTCAACGCGATCGCGGGCAGCGTCGAGACCCACCATATCTCGTAGGCGGGGACGTCAGCCCGGCTTTGCAGCGTCGCCGGCACCTGCGCGTTCACCGATTCGGCGATCGTCGATCCCCACGAGTAAAACTCCAGGTCGTGGAAACCGAGGAAGGCGATGCCGGCTTCGATTATCACCAGCAACGCCATGAGCTGAAAGACGGCCGGGACGATCGTGTTCGTACTGTTCGGCACGATGTGGCGTCTCGCAACGTACGAACGCGAGGCTCCGAGACTCTTTGCGACGAGGACGTATCCGTCCTCGCGGCGCTGGAGGACCTCGCTTCGAACGAGTCGCGCGATCCCTCCCCAGCTGAGCAGCCCGAACGTGACGAGCAACAACAGCAACGAGGGGTTCCAGTACATGTAGCCGATGAGGTAGATGATCATCGCCGGAATGGACAGCTGGACGTCGACGTACGACATCAACAGGTCGTCGATCACGCCGCCGTAAAGCCCGGCAACGACGCCGACGGCGGCGGCGATCGGAACCACGAACGCCGCGGTGAACGCGAGCACGTAGAGGGCGACCCGCGCGCCGGTGACGAGCAGGTATCCCATCGGATGCCCGCGCTCGTTGGTTCCGAGTGGGTACGCCCACGACCCGGAACATCGGGTCTCGAAGACCTCGCCTGTTTCGCCCCCGAGACACTCCAGCGGACCGATCCCGCCGTCGACCGTGAACCCGACGGGCGGGTGAAACCCGTGTTGAAACTGAAGCCGCGAGACGCCCAGGACGGCCGGACCGACGATTCCGACGAGCAGAACGGCGAGCAGATACGTGCCGGCGAGAAGCGTTGCGGGGTTCGATCCGAGACGGGCGAGCACCCGCCTTAGCAACGTCGGCCGTTTGATCGCCGGGACTACCCCGTATCCGAGGAGCAACACGATCGAAACGAGAAACACCCAGTCGACCGCCTCGAGACGCCAGGTCGAAATCACGTACAGTCCCGTGACGTACGTGTCGTACAGATACAATCCAAACAGGGCGATCGCGCCCACGAGTACGGTGAGCCGCTCTGCGGTGAGTCGAGGTCGCGATCGATCGACCTCGGTCCAATCTACCCGCTCGAACCGCGGAGACTCGCTACCAGTACTCATGGAGGACACATCAACTCGGAACCCAGATTGTGATAAAACTATTCGTTTTCTGGACCAATCACGCACGTATTAGGCTGTGACGAGCAACCTTTATGACGAATACTCCGAAACGATGCCGCTATGCCCTCCGAACGCTGTAATCGATCGAAAAACCGATCGACCCATCGATCGAAAAACCGATCGACCCATCGATCGAAAAACCGATCGACCCATCGATCGACCCTTCGGTTCACCCATCCCGTCACTGCGTTCCGATTTACGCCACCCGTCGCCCCCACGTTGGCGCGTACCCTCCACGTGAGTCCTGATACGGAGGCGAACGGATGAGCCTGGTTCGACTGTTTATCCAGCGGATCGCGCTGGGGCTGTTTGCTGCGTGGGCTGTGCTGACGACCGTCTTCGCGTTGTTTACGCTCACGGACGATTGGGTGCTCGGCGGGATCGTCGGGAACCTCAAGTTCGTCAGGGCAGACGAATCGGAGATCGACCACGCCGTGGAGGGATACATGACCGCTCGGGGGCTCGATCGATCGCCCACCGAACAGTACGTCGACTGGATGGGAAACATGGTCACCCTCAACTGGGATCACTCGCACGTGACCGGTGAACCGGTGTTCGAGCTGGTCGTCGAATCGGTGGCTCGAACGGCGATGTACGTCATCCCGGCGATCGGCATCGGCATCGCGATCGGGGTCGCGATCGGCCTCTACGCGGCGATGAACCCAGCTAGCCGACTCGCAAACACCGGGATCGGATCTGCGTATCTGTTGTTCGCGCTGCCGAGTTTCTGGATCGGCGGCATGCTGTTGTCGCTCACGCTCGGCGACCGGCTTGCGTACTCGCCGCTCGTATTCGAACACCTGCTGCCGATCGCGTTAGCCACGACGACGCTTCTGGGCGGGTACGTGAGCTACTCGCGGGCCCACTCGCTGGAGTACGTCTCGGCGGCCTTCGTCAGGCTCGTCCGGGCGAAGGGTGCCAGTCGACTCAAGATTGCCGCACACGTCGTCCGTAACGCGGCGATCCCGATCTTCTCGATGCTTTTCACCGAAGCGATCGCGCTGTTGGTGCTTGCCGTCTTCGTCATCGAGGTCCTGTTCGGTATCGACGGGTTCGGACTGTTACTCTTCGAATCCGTCAAAGAGCGTGACCTGCCGGTGCTGCTCGGCGGAACGATAGTCATCATCGGCGTCGGCGTGATTGGCAACATCCTACAGGACGTCTCATACAGCCTCCTCGACCCGCGCGTCGATACGGGACGCAGGTAAACTACCCAGGGTGATTCACGGGATAATTTCCTTGTCAGTCGCCCGCGAGTTGATCGTCGACGGATCGAGTTCCAGGAAACGCTCCCCACAACCCTCACAGCCGATCGTGAGGACGTCGTAGGATCGACAGCAGGATTCGACCGTGTTCGAGCTGACGCCGATCGATCCGCCGCAGGCGGGACACGTCTCGTGAAACGATCGGAGCGATTCGAGGATGCCGCGCCGCTGTTCGACCGGCACATCGTCCCACCGGTCGGTACGCTCCGTTAACGCCTCGTGGGTCGCAAGATCGACCTGAAGCGATCCCTCGCCGGGCCACTTTCTGCGCCGGCGACCGATGTCGTAGGCCGGATACGGTCGGTCCCTGGCCGAGACGTCGTCGGGGGCGACGTCGAACAGGTCGGCGATCGCCGCGGGATCGACGCCACGTTCGCTGTCGGTCTCCAGCTGCCGGTCGATGGCGGCTGCAAACTCGTCTGTCAGACAAAGATCCGTACCGTCAGCACAGTCTTCGACAGCGCCAACGTCGAGGAGGAACGCTTCCGGGTCGACGGCGTTCGCCCGCTGGTGTTCGATCTTTGCGACAGTCTCGAACGATTCGCCGTCCTCCCGATCGGCTGCAAGCGGGTGTTTGTCGAACCACCCGAGTACTCGATCGGGAAGGTACCGCTTCGTGAGCTGGGGCGTGCCGGGAACGAGGTACCCCCGAAAGTAGATTGCGCCCGCCGAGAGGACGACGGCGACGATTCCGAGGCCGACGGAGACGATCGACACGGCCGCTGCGAGGAGCAGTGCGAACACGG
>JBNJFV010000170.1:0-5365 GCA_051747145.1 Halobacteriota archaeon | reverse complement strand
TATATTCGGGATCATCCGAATTTTGTCAGGACTGTCTCACGCGTCCGACGATTACTCGGCGGCCGCAAGCAGTTCCTGATATCGGTTTCTAATCGTCACCTCGCTGATGTCGGTGACGTCGCTGACTGCCGACTGCGTCGCCTCCTCGTTGGTCAACCGTGCGGCTGCGTAGATCGCCGCGGCCGCGAGCCCGACCGGACTCTTGCCGACGTGGACCAGTTCCTCCTTACCGGTTCGGAGTAGTTCGCGCGCGCGTCGTTCGGTTTCGTCGCCGAGACCGAGATCCGACGCGAACCGGCCGACGTAGCTTTCGGGGTCTGCAGGTTCGATCTCCAGTTTGAGTTCGCGGACGATGTACCGGTACGTCCGTTTGAACTCCATCTCCCCGATTCGGCTGACGGTGACGACTTCGTCGATGCTCCGGGGCGTCCCGGCCTGCCGCGCGGCGGCGTACACCGCCGCTGACGCGACCCCTTCGATCGTCCGTCCGGGGAGGAGATCGTCGTTCAACGCCCGCCGGTAGATGACGCTTGCGGTCTCTCGAATCGTCTCCGAGAGGCCGAGCGCGCTCCCCATCCGTTCGATTTCCGCGAGCGCCTGTTTGAGGTTCCGTTCTTTGTGATCGCGCGTGCGGAATCGCTCGTCCCAGGTGCGGAGCCGCTGCATCTTCTGTCGCTGGGTTGCACTGAGGGTGTTCCCGTAACCGTCTTTGTTCTGCCAGTCGATGACGCTCGACAGCCCTTTGTCGTGCATCATCTTCGTGGTCGGTGAGCCGACGCGCGATTTCGAATCGCGCTCGGCGCTGTCAAAGGCGCGCCACTCGGGGCCGCGATCGATGCTGTTCTGTTCGGTGACGAGTCCGCAGGCTTCACAGACGGTTTCGCCGTGCTCCGCGTCGGTGACGAGCGATCCGCCACACTCCGGACAGGCGTGAGCCGATCGTTCGTGCTCGTGTCGGTGTTCGTCAGTGACGCTCGGTTTTTTCGTTCGAATCTGTTCGCTGTTAGCTCTGAAGTGTGCTTCTGACATGGTTGTGTGACCTGCGTTGGAGGGCAGGATGGTGGATTGAGGTACCGATCGGGACACGCCCGAAATACTACCGGTAGTCTCGTTCCTTAACCTTTGGTTAGCACGATAACTATTTAAATATTTCGTCGAATGTGAAGCCACTGCATCGTCCAAAGAGCGTGCAGTGACGGTATCGGTTGTCACAGTAGTGAAACCCTGGTTTTAATATACGACACGGACGGCGGAATGATGGCGTATTACGATTTCATGTCGGGCCATCACTGAATGAGGGATGGTACTACAACAGCTGATTGGAATGCCGACGAGAAGTACCGGGTGATGGGTCGGAACACGGACACAGTCTGTTTCGACCCCCCCACGCACGCTGCTATCCCCAGTCGGGTCGCACTCCGCTACTCACTCTTCTAACCACCAGCCGAATCGCTTCTCCCAGTACTCCTCACCCGGGGGCTTTTTCGTCCGCCCGTGGGTTTTCTTGTCGCGAATCTGCCGTTCGAGGACGTCTCGCGCCTCGTTGATCGCGTGACTGCCACCGTACCCCTCCCCGGAGGCCATGTACAGTCCGTTGTCAGTGTGCAGTCGGATCCGAGCCAGTATGAGAGGCGTCCCGCGGAGCGTTTCGTCGTGCTCGTGGAGGTGGATCTTCGCATCGAGGATGTTCATGCCGTGATCTCGATCGTCGAACTTGTCGATCATCGCGACGATGTCGTCGTAGGACATGTCGTCGAGCAAATCCGACCCGTAGAGCTGTACCGCCCGATTGCCGCCGGCTTCCCACGTCAACGAGTCGAGGATGTCCGTCTTCGTGACGATGCCGCTCGGGTGGCCGTCCTCTGTGACGACGAGCGAGGATCCTCCGACCGCGTTCATCTCGTCGACGGCCGTATCGAGCGTGTCTGCGGGTTCGATCGTCCTGACCGGCGACACCATCACGTCCCGGACGGGCAAATCGAGGATGCGCGACAGTTCCCCCTCGCGTGCGCCGAACCCGCCGCGTCGTGTGCGTCCGCTACTATCGGATATCTCTCCGCCGAAAGCGTCCGTGCCGCCGGCGTCGCCGCCCTGGCTTTGCTGTACGGAGCGTACGGTGAGGTCGGTCACGTCGTAGAGACTGATGATTCCGACGGCCGTGCTGTCTTCGACCACCGGGAGGTGGGTGATTCGATTGTCCCGGAGGACGTGGAGCGCTTCGCCGAACGTCGCCTCGGGAGTCACCGAGACGAGATCGGTCGTTCTCGCTTCGGCGACGGTGGCCGCATCGAGGAACGGTTGCACCGCCCGGAGAATGTCGTCGACTGTGACGACGCCAATAAGCTCCCGTCCGTCGAACACCGGGAGGATGTGCGCGTCGCTGTCGATCATGAGCTGTGCGACCTTCCGAACGTCCTCGTCCGGAGATAGCCTCGGAACGTGCCAGACGATCGAGCCGAGTTTCTCGTCGGGCTTGTGATGGGACGTCGCGAGTTGTCGCCTCGTGATGACCCCCTCAAACTCGTCGCCTCGAACGACTACGCCCCTGACGTCGGGATCGTCGAACGTACCGACTAGCTTCGACACGCGCGTCTCAGGGGTGAACTCTTCGAATTCGGTTGAGATGATATCGCTGATATCCATGGGTCTCGATGTATGTCCGCGTTTTTGTATTCACGCGACGATTCAATCCGAGGTTCGTTGCATGTGACTGTTTGTCGTCCTCTCGTAAGTAGTCGCCGATCGATTGTGGAACGTCCGAGTATGGGCCATTGAGGGATGGCAACTGTACGTTCGTTCTGCAGGCGGTGATTCCACTCGAATGTGCATCCGATATCGCCGAATATCCACTGTTCGATCGGTATAGGGGGCGAATTCTCAAACTTGGAGACTCTGGAGTGGTTTAATGTGTTAGACGATCGTACCAGAAACTGTACGGTGATGACTGATGGCAACTAAATCCAGCGAACAGACGATCGATACAGAACTGCTAGGCAACCGAGTGACGTTCGATTACTCGGAAACGTGGCTCGGCTACTCGATGGTCGGCCTTCGGCTACTCCTTGCGTGGGTGTTCCTTCAGGCCGGTCTGTCGAAACTTTCGGAAGGTGGGTGGACGAATCCGGGTGCGTGGGGTGCTGAGGGATTCCTCCTCAACGCGATCGACCCGGCCAATCCGTTCCAACCGATGTTCGAATTCTTCGCGAACTACACGATCATCATCGAACCGATGGTGATGTACGGGCAGATCCTCATCGGTCTGGCGCTCCTATTCGGAGCACTGTTCCGGTTTGCAGCGCTGTGCGGTGCCCTGATGATGTTGTTGTTCTGGCTGTCTGCCTTCACTGGCGGCCTCGCGGCAGGCTTCCCGATCGCCCACGGCTACGTGGTCGACTACACGCTGGTGTACGCTATCTTGCTGTTCGGTCTCGGTGCGTGGGGTGCGGGTAGAATTCTCGGCCTCGACGCGAAACTCGAACAGTCATCGATCGTCCAGGAAAATCCCTGGATGAAACTGCTGCTCGGCTGATCGAGGCCGTTCGATCGCCGTTCTTCGATCGACCCTCGTCGATCGTCTAACTTCGACGCCGCTTTTCGATCGTCTAACTTCGACGCCGCTTTTCGATCGCACACTCGACTCGAACGCGTCAGTGAACACGCTCGAACGGACCGTGACGTTTTAGCCCGCGGTTCGTTCACTACAGTGTGTGCGAATCGAGAACAGCTTCATCCCGGTCCGCGGCGTCGGCGAGCGAACCGAACGGAAACTGTGGCGAGACGGGATCACCCACTGGAACGAGTTCGATCGGTCGGTCGTCGGTCCGACTACCGGGAAGCGAATCGAGGCGTTCATCGAGGACGCTCGCGTTCGGCTCGAAAAACGCGACGCGCGATTTTTCGGGGATTCGTTTCCGAGCGGTGAGCGGTGGCGTCTCTACGAGAACTTCCGCGATCGAACGTGTTTTTTCGACATCGAAACGACCGGCCTCGACGCGTCTCGAAACGTCGTTACGACCGTTAGTTATCACCTCGACGGCGAAACGAACACGCTCGTTCGAGGAGACGATCTCACCGCGGATGCCCTCCGTGCGGCGTTCGATGACGCCGAGTTGCTCGTGAGTTTCAACGGGATTCGGTTCGATCAACCGTTCATCGAACAGTGTTTCGATGTACAACTCGACCAGCCGCACCTGGATCTGTTGTACCCCTGCAACCGGCTCGGGCTCACCGGCGGGCTCAAACAGATCGAGGGGACGATCGGCATCGAACGGGACCGTCCCGACATTTCCGGCCGTGACGCCGTGCGGCTGTGGCACGAACACGAACGCGGGCGCGATGGTTCCCTCGAGACGTTGATCTCGTACAACCGCGAGGACGCGATCAACCTCGAAGTCCTCGCCGACACCGTGACGACGCGGCTCCACGAGGAGGTCTTCGAGTCACAGTGCAGCGATTCCGCCTCGAAACCGTAATTCCGCCGCCGATCGGCAGTTCGAATCGTACCACCGCCGCCGATCGGCGATACGGTTCGTACCACCGCTGACGATCGGCGCCTCTAGCGTTTCAAACGACCACCGGAGTCAGCGTCCCACGGCATCCGTTTCACGGTTCTCTGCGTTCGGTTCGTCCGCACTGGGGGACTTCGACTGTGACTACCGATCCAGTGGGTTCGTTCTCGGTGAACGTGATCGATCCACCGACGATGTCGACGCCCCACTTGACCAACCAGAGACCGAGGCCGCTGCCGTGTTCCAGCGGCGTTTCGGATCCACAACGCAGCACCGTCCGTTCGTACTCGTCGATCCCTGGGCCGTTGTCGGCGACGGTGAACGCGACCGATTCGTCGCTCGTCTGTACCGTGATGACGACGTGGGGGGACTCGTCCGTGTTGTGCTCGGCGGCGTTTTCCACGAGGTTCGAAAAGACGGGCCGCAACACCTCGGAGACGCAGACGCCGTCCGGCACGTCGCCTACCCGAATGTCGACCGTTGGGTATGCTTTCTCGATCGACGTGCGACACTCCTCGAGAAGTCGCCCTATCGGAAGTGGATCGACCGGTTCGTGCTCGTGTTCGAAAACGTCGATGATCTCTCGACCCTTCGTTCCGTTTTCGTTGATGCGCATCGCCCGTTCTTTGATCATCGACACTTCACGGTCGTAAGCGGAATCGTCAATGAGATCGGCGTATCCGAAGATGATGTTCGTTTCTGTACGGATATTGTGCCGCAGGACGCGATTGAGCACCTTGAGTCGCTGTTGTTGACGGACGTAGTCACTGATGTCGTGAAACGTGATCACCCGTCCGATCGTTCGGTTTCGGACGTTCGAAATCCGAGTGACGACGACGTCGTACTGTTTGGTACCG
>JBNJFV010000169.1:0-5376 GCA_051747145.1 Halobacteriota archaeon | reverse complement strand
AAACGGCGGATGGACGATCACGTTGGTCAGTACGTCCGATCGCTTCTGCAGTGAGCGATGTCGTGGGTGGTCGCCCACCGTCGTTTGGCCGCGGTCGATTTTCACGCGCCGTCGTTTGGCCGCCGTTGGTCCTCACCAATCGATCGCGTCGTCGACCACCGAAATCGCCTCGAGTGCGATTTCGACGGTATCGGCCGCGAGCTGGCGTTCCCGAAGTGCGTCGGGCGTATACCACTCCCACCGGCTCGCGGGTGACTCGCCCGCCGCGGGATCGATAGTTCGGCGATCGACGGCCGCAAAATAGACGTGATCGACGTGCTGGTGGCCGACCCGCTCGTCCTGGAAGACGTTGACGTCGTACAGCATCATGTGACGGGGTTCCGGAAGCGTCTCGCCTGCAGGCGCGTCGATCGGGTTCGTGTCGTCGATCAACGTCGGCTCCAGTCCGGTCTCCTCTCGGACCTCCCGGAGGGCCGCCTCGTGGGGGAGCTCGTCGCGATCGATGTGTCCGCCCGGCGGGACGTGAATGCCGAGCCGCTCGTGGCGGTGCAGCGCGGTTGCGCCGTCGTGGACGATGTACGCCGTCGCAGTGAAGTGACGGGTCGTTTCCATACCGGTAGCTGGAGGGGTGTGTGCATGCCTGTTTCGGAGGAAGACGGAACCGACGATCGCCAGAAGAATCGAATACGGATCCGGCGATCGCAACGAAACCGGCTACGAGTCCACGAACCCGCCTTCGGCGTCCAAAAGCTCGTGATAGCGGTTTCGAATGGTTACCTCGCTGATGTTCGCCACGTCGCTCACCTCGTTTTGCGTGACCTTCTCGTTGGTCAACAGCGCGGCCGCGTAGACGGCGGCTGCGGCGAGACCGACTGGAGACTTTCCGCTGTGGATCCCCTCCCGTTTCGCCGTTTTCAACAATCCTCGCGCCTGCCGTTCGGTTTCCTCCGAGAGGCCGAGTTCGGAGGCGAACCGCGGAACGTAGCTTTCGGGATCGGCCGGTTTGACCTCGAGTTTGAGTTCGCGAACGACGTAGCGGTACGTGCGTGCGATCTCGCTTTTTTCGACGCGCGAGACCCGCTCTACCTCGTCGAGGCTGCGCGGGGTGCCCGCCTGCCGGGCGGCCGCATACAGCGCGGCGGTGGCGACGCCCTCGATCGACCTTCCCGGGAGTAGATCGTCGGTGAGCGCGCGCCGATAGATGACAGAGGCGGTCTCGCGAACGGTTTTCGGGAGGCCGAGTGCCGAGGCCATCCGATCGATCTCACCGAGCGCCTGTTTGAGGTTTCGCTCCTTCGAATCGCGGGTGCGGAACCGCTCGTTCCAGGTTCGAAGCCGCTGCATTTTCTGGCGCTGGCGCGACCCGAGGGACCGACCGTAGGCGTCTTTGTCCTGCCACCCGATGTTGGTCGACAGTCCCTTGTCGTGCATCATCTTCGTCGTCGGCGCGCCGACGCGGGACTTCGAATCGCGTTCTGAACTGTCGAAGGCCCGCCACTCTGGGCCGTGGTCGATCTCGTCCTCCTCGACGACGAGCCCGCAGTCGCTACAGATCGTTTCGCCGTGTTCGGTGTCAGTAGCCAACTGCCCACCGCACTCTGGACACTTGAGGATCTCCGATTCGGGCTGTTCTTCGGCGTTCCGCTCGCGACCCGTGACCCGTCGATCGGTGAACCGTCGTACGTTTTCACTCATGTATGGGTGTCGGAAGGGGTGGAGGGATGCGACTCGTACCCGTTCCTCGTGTGAGAACAATGGACTACACACACTTAACAATATTTGATTATTACACAATTTCATTTTGAGAAAAAAGATCTCTTGACGAACGTCGTGTGTACCGGTCCCCGATTTCGTCGGTTCCGAGTTCGCACGTTTCGTGCTCCCGATCGATCGACCGGAGCTTCCACGGATCGAAACGCTTACTCGCCGTCCCCAGTTCCGATCGTACATGAGCGAATCGTCCGTCGACGCCGAAGACGTCCGGCACGTCGCCGACCTCGCTCGCGTGAACCTCGATCCCGACGAGATCGAGCAGTTCGCCGAGCAGTTCGCCGACATCCTCTCGTACTTCGATGCGCTCGACGAGGTCCCGGAAGTCGAACAGGAGCCCGAACTCGTCAACGTGATGCGAGCAGACGAGGTATCAGCAAGCCTCACGCAGGAGGCGGCGTTGGAAAACGCCGAAGCGACCGAAGACGGCTACTTCAAGGGTCCGAAGGTGTCATGAGTCACAACGTTTTCATCACCGAGGAGTCGATCGAGGGGGCCGACGACGGCCCGCTGGCCGGCAAAACCGTTGCCGTAAAGGACAACATCTCGACGGCCGGTGTTCGGACGACCTGTGGCTCGCGCATGCTGGAATCGTACGTCCCGCCGTACGACGCGACGGTCGTCTCGCGACTCAAAACGGCGGGCGCGACGATCGTCGGGAAGGCGAACATGGACGAGTTCGGCATGGGCGGCACCACGGAGACGTCCGCGTTCGGTCCGGTTTCGAACCCGATCGATTCAGATCGCGTACCGGGCGGTTCCTCAGGCGGTTCCGCCGCTGCCGTCGCCGCTTCCGAGGCCGACCTCGCGCTCGGATCGGATACCGGCGGTTCGGTTCGAAACCCAGCGGCGTTCTGTGGCGTCGTCGGGATCAAACCGACCTACGGACTCGTCTCCCGATACGGCCTCGTCGCCTACGCGAACAGTTTAGAACAGATCGGGCCACTCGCGAACACGGTCGAAGATGCAGCTGCCTTGTTGGACGTGATCGCCGGGCCGGATCCGAAGGATGGAACGACCCGACAGGAGGGGGCTGAATCGGCCTACGCAGCGGCGGCGGACGGCGACGTCGAGGGGCTTTCGATCGGCGTGATCACCGACCTGCTTTCGGGCGCTGACGATCGCGTCGTCGACTCGTTCCGGGAGGCGATCGACGATCTCGAACGGCACGGTGCAACGATCGTCGACGTATCGTTGGACTCGCTCGAACACGCGGTGCAGGCGTACTACGTGATCGCCACCTCCGAGGCCTCCTCGAATCTCGCGCGGTTCGACGGCGTACGATACGGTCACTCCGGCGGATACGACGGGAACTGGAACGAGGCGTTCGCCGACGCTCGCGAAGCGGGCTTCGGCGACGAGGTCAAACGCCGCATCCTGCTTGGGACGTACGCGCTTTCGGCGGGGTACCACGACAAGTATTACAAGAAGGCGCAGGACGCCCGCGCGTGGGTCAAACAGGATTTCGATCGGGCGTTCGACGAGGTCGACGTACTCGCCTCGCCGACGATGCCGGTCCTCCCGCCGAAACTCGGCGAGAGCCTCGACGACCCGCTCCAGCTGTACCTCATGGATGCAAACACCGTCCCCGTCAACCTCGCG
The DNA here is from genome assembly GCA_051747145.1 of Halobacteriota archaeon. GTDB lineage: Archaea > Halobacteriota > Halobacteria > Halobacteriales > Haloferacaceae > JBNJFV01. The sequence goes on along the minus strand of JBNJFV010000169.1, from coordinate 2,004 downwards.
AACCTGCCTGCGATCTCCGTCCCAGCGGGTGTCGTCGACGGCCTTCCCGTTGGACTGCAGTTGATCGGTCCGAAGTTCGGCGAGGAGACGATCGTACGCGCGGCTAGCGCCGTACAGAACTAGGCCACAGTCCAAATCGGAGTCCCAGCCGTCAGGCGATCGAGCAAGCGCCGAGCGTTCAGGCGATCGAGACCGTGTCGGAGGGTCGGTTACGTGGGTTTGCGGCGTCGTCGATCACGTCGACCCTTCCGGCAGCATCGACCGCAATCGTGTGTCCCCTGTAGGCGAACTCGACTGTTACACTCTCGGTGCGCCGATCGGTTGTGGACTCGAACAGTGCATCCAGCGCGTCCGTGTCGATGACGGCTTGCAGTGCCGTATCGATCTGCACCGGATCGATCCCCTCGTGTGCGGCGACCGTTTGGACGACTGTCTCGCTCGTCGACTGTTCGTGATTCATACTGGCTGATATGTTCATTAAGTAATAAAACCAGCCGATAGTTTTCTGACGAGCAGACGACGCGCGTCAGACGCCCGTCCGACGGCGTTTTCGTTCGGACGGTCGTCGGTTTCGATCTGACTGTCGGATCTTGCGCCGATCGACTGCGGTCCTCTCTGTGGCTTTCGGGTGTGTATTTCACCCTCCTGTCCCTGATCGATCGCCCGTACTGCGCACACCGCCGTGTGCAGTTACAGCTTCGCCGTCGCTTCGTCGACGACGGTTTCGTCGACGAACACCACCACGTGGTCGCCCGGATATATTTTGGTGTCTCCACGCGGCGTGACGAACTGTCGATCGCGCGTTATCGCTCCGATGACGACGCCGTCGGGAAGCTCGGAGATCGCATCTTTGATCTGTCTTTCCGACAGGATGCTGTCGGCTGTGATCTCGATCTCCAGGACTTCCGCTTTGTCCGTCTCGATGAGGGCGATGTTCTCTGCGTTCCCCGATCGGGTGAATCGGGTGATCTCTTCGGCGACGACGACGCGGGGATTTATCGCAACGTCGACGCCGACGGTCTCGAACAGTTCGACGTACGACGGCGTGTCGATGACCGATACCGTCCGTCCGGCGCCGAGACGATCGCCCAAAAGCGAGACGAGCAGGTTCTTTTCGTCGCTGTCGAGGGTCGCGACGAGTACGTCCGCGTCGCCGACGTGTTCGCGTTCGAGAAACTCGATGTCGGTCGCATCCGACTCCATTACGAGCGTGTCTGGGAGGTCCTCCGCCAGTGTTCGCGCGCGATCGTGGTCGCGTTCGATCAGCCGCGGCGAGAAGCCGCGTTCGCTCAACAGCCGCGCGACGTGGTAGCCGATCTCTGAGCCGCCGACGATGACGACCTCCTCGTCGGGACCCTTCGCGTCTTCGGGCGATAGATCACCGGCGAACGTCTGGACGCTTTCGGGGCTGCCGATCACGACGAGACGATCGTTCGGGCGGATGATCGTGTCCCCGCGGGGGATCACGACGTCTCCGTTTCGGACGATCGCCGCGAAGGTCAACGAGTCGTATCGGTCGGCCTCCTGAACGGTCTCGTTTGCGACCGGACAACTGTCGCTGATTTCGAATTCGGCCATGAGGACGTTGCCGCCGGCGAACGGATCGACGTCGATAGCCGCCGGGAGCCCGACGATCCTGGCGATCGACTGGGCGGTAAGCAGGTTCGTACACACCATGAAGTCGATGCCGAACGCGTCGCCGGATCGCTCCCACGTCCGGAGGTACTTCGTGTTCTTGATTCTCGCGATCGTGAACGCCTTGCTGATCGCCTTTGCGGTCGAACTCGCGACGATGTTCGTCTCGTCGTTGTCGGTGCTCGTGATGACCATATCGGCGTCCGGGACGCCTGCGTCCTCCAGCACTTCGACGTCCGTCCCGTCGCCCTGGACGGTAAGCACGTCGAGCGAATATGCGAGTTCGTTCGCTCGTTCGGCCCGGTTTTCGATGATCGTGACTTCGTGGTCGGCGTCGAGATCGTCGGCGATGCTCTCGCCGACCTGTCC
>JBNJFV010000168.1:1765-5428 GCA_051747145.1 Halobacteriota archaeon | reverse complement strand
ACACGGTCACGACCCTTTATCACGCCGCGACCGAATCACTCCCTCGTGAGTGAGGACTGGACCGCCGAGGACCTGTTTGCGCTCCTCGACGACGAGTACGCCCGGGCGATCCTCACCGCAACGAGAACGAAACCGATGTCCGCGAAACAACTCAGCGAGGACTGCGACGCGTCGTTACCGACGATATACCGTCGGGTCGATCGGCTCATCGACGTCGGTCTCCTCGACGAGCAGACGAAACCCGCCGCCGACGGGCACCACTACAGCGTGTACACCGCCGCGCTCGATCGACTCACCGTCGAACTGACCGCCGACGGGTTACGCGTGGACGTGACGCACCGTCCGCCGAGCGACGTGGCCGATCGGTTCACCGAAATGTGGGAGGGGATCTAATCGACGATGACGCTACAAACTGGAGCCGCACAGGCAGGAGTCGAGTACCTCGTTATCCTGGGGTTGTCACTGGTGGCGGTGTGTCTGGGACTGTACATCGTCTTTCAGGCGTATCGGGGCTACCGGCGAAACGAGAGCCGCCGAATGCTGTACCTCGCAGTCGGGCTCGCGTTGCTCACGGTCGTCCCCTTCGTGGTGTCGATCCTCGCCACCGCGATCGGACAGTGGGCCGGCGCTAGCGATCGGACGTACGCCTTCTACGTGCCGGTCCTCACCCGATTGCTCGAAATCAGCGGGCTGAGCGTGATCGTGTACTCGTTGTATGCGGGCCGCTAGGGGAACTCGATCGGTGTCGGAGTCGACTCGATCGGTGACGGAACCAACCCAACGCGTGCTCGCACGTCTCAGTACCCTGCCTGCACTTTCGTCACGGCCGCGATCGCCTCGGCGATCGACCCCTCGCGCAGGCCGAGTTCCTCGTCGGAGACGGCTTCGAGTCGGCGGACGACGGCCTCTTTGTGTGGAATCGCCGCCGGCTGTTCGATCGCGAAGTTAGCCAGTGCGATGTGGGTGTAGGTGCGCACGGTGTCGTGGTCGTCGTCCAAAACGGCGAACAGCCGCATGGAAGTCTGGGGGAACCGCTGGGGATTTGCACCGAGCAGCGCGCCGGCGGCGATCGCCGCGGCGGTCCGTATCCGCGGGTGTGGATCGGTCAGCGCGTTCGCGATCGACCGATCCGCAGTCGAAAGCTGTTCGACGTGATCGGGGCCGACCTCCGCGACCAGAGAAAGGGCAGCCGTCCGGAGGTCGGTGTGATCGACGTCCAGGCGACCGATCGCAGACACGAGCCCTTTCGCCGCCGCAGTGTCGTTCACCGGGGCCAGCTGGGCGAGCGATCGAATGCCGATGAACGCCCGATCGGGGTCAGACGCGTCGGCGAGGGCCGCAAAGCCGTCGGCCCAGACGACGAACTCCCGAGGGCGTCTGTACCCGATCCACTCGAGCGTGTCGCTTATCGATTCGACGAGGGGCGACGACGCAGATTCCAACAACACGAGGAGGTCGCCGATCCGATCGCCGGCGGCGATCGGGTCGACGTACGCGAGCGCGTGGACGCGATCGACGTACTCCTCGGGGGATAGCTCTTCTGTCGAACTATCCGTATCGGTGGTGCCGACCGTGACGTCGGTGTCCGCGTGTGCTCGTCTCGATCGACTCGCAGCAGCGTCGGATGCTTGCCTCGATCGTCTCTCGTCAGCGTCGGGTGCCCGCGTCCGGTACGACGCCGGATCGGTATTCGATTCGACGCCGACCACCTGCTCGAAGGACGGCGCAACGAACAGTTGCGAAGACCCCGAATCCACCTCGGACGCGTCGCTCTGTGAGTCGTCGTTCGCGGGGTCTTCGTCGCGTCCTGAATTCGAAGTTACCATATCACGCAGCCACCCATCACGTACTGGGGATTTAGACCCCCCCAAATTAAACCTTCGTCAGACAGTATCGCATCTGAGAATTACAGGGCGACGTGAACCGATTCTGGGCCCCACAGGAGAGAAACGACCAGATCCAAACGGCACGTCATAGGGATTGCCGTACGTGCCGAACATGTCCGATCGATGCGTGGGCGTTGGTCACACGTCGTGGGTTGCCTCTTCGGGATCGTCGACGACTTCGATCCCGCGGTTGTTCACCGCATACGGATCCAGCCCCTCCTCCTGGAGGTACTGTTTGTAGAGGCGTTCGGTGGTTTCGGCGTCCTTCTGTTTGTCGGAGGCCCGATCGGCGAGTGTTATCAGGTTCTCCGGGACGTCGTTCTCGTGGACGATCCAGTGGTTCACGAGGTCGCTGAGCCGACGGATCGGGCTGGTGAAGTGCCCGTAGATGTCGAAGTTCAACGCGTGGTGACCGCCGAAGGGGTCGTTCATGTACTTGGCCCGCGGCATTACCTTCAACACCGCTCGCTGGATTTTGCCGAGCGCGCGTCCGGGTGCCTCCTCCAGCGCCGCGTTGACGGCTTTTCGCGGATCGTCCCACGAACCGCCGGGGATCGAAACCCCCTCGAGTTCCTGGATCTCCCGGAGCGCGTCGTTCCACTGATCGGGCGTCGGCTGTGGGTGGACGCGATACATGGCCTCGACGCCGCGATTCCACATGAGTTCGTGCGTGACGGCTTTGTTCGCTTTCAGCATGCACTCTTCGACGATCGTGTGGGCTCGATCGCGCGAGGGGTTCAACACGAGCGAACCGTCTTCTTTGCGCTGTTCGTGCATCCGATCGGCCAGTTCGAACACGAGCGCACACTCGTCGGCAAGCGGGGCGTCATCGGCGTCGATCCGGGCTTCCGTTTCGCTGTAGGTCATCCGCTCGTCGCTGTGAATGACGGATTTGTAGATGTCGATCGTCTCGAACGACAGCGTCTCGCGGTCGATCTCCATCTCCACGGTGTGGGCGAGCCGATCCTCCTGGGGGACGAGAGAGCAGACGGTTTCGGCCAACACCGGCGGAAGCATGTGAATCGTGTACGCCGGGAGGTACACCGTGTTGCAGCGTTCGACCGCCTCCGCCCACATCGCAGATTCGGGGTGGACGTAGTGGCTGACGTCTGCGATGTGGACCCACAGCGTGTAGGTCTCATCGTTCTTCTCGATGCTGATCGCGTCGTCGAAGTCCTGTGCGTCGATCGGGTCGGTCGTCCACGTGAGTAACTCGCGGAGATCGCGGCGGTCGTCGAGTTCTGCTTCGATCTCGGCGGTGACGTCCTCGGTTCGCTTTCGCGCCTCGACGAGCACGTCGGAGGGGAACGAATCGCGGATCTCGAACTCCTCGAAAAGCTCCTCGCGTTTCTCCTCGAGACGGTCGGCCAACTCCGCTGTGATCGTCACGGGACCTTGACCCTCCGCCGTACCGGCGTAGGCCTGTTCGTCCGACATAGCCGGTACAATGCGTGTGAGGTAGAAAGGCGTGTCGGGGTGAGGTGACCTCGGAACGACGAGGGTGACCACGTCGTGGACATGCGACCCCCTCGTCAGGAATCGGGGTCGTCGATCGGTCCGTAGACGGCTTCGACCCGATCGAGATACCGTCGGACGAACGCCTCCTGGGAGAGGCCCGCACCCTCGATGTCGAGGATAATCGACTCCAGGTCGTCTCGGGGGAGCCGACAGAGGTCCTTGTAACACGCTTTACACACGTATTCGAACGCCTTGCCGTGTCGGTCCCACCGATCGCCCTCCTTGTCGTACTCCCGTGCGTCCGATCGCGGCACGGACT
>JBNJFV010000168.1:0-1665 GCA_051747145.1 Halobacteriota archaeon | reverse complement strand
AGTCGTCGAGTCGATCCACTACGTCGGCGACGACCTGTACGAACTGTCCGTGTGAGCGACATTGCGATTCGATCGAACGGATCGATCAGATCCGAACCACTCCGAACTGCCGTGACGGCGTCCCGTCTTGTCACTCCGAGGCGTCGATCTCGTCGGCTTCGTAGGCGTCTTCGTACTTTTCGACCGTCAGATCGTAGCCGCGCACCGCCTCTTCGTACGTCTCACGGAGGTCGGCGATCGGCGTCTCAGTGGCGTCGACCCGAAGATCGTTGTAGAATTTCGTGTACGCGACTTCTTCGGTGGTGACGACCTTCAGCGCCGCGCTCTGCACCGGGAGGTCCTCGCGTTTGTCGCCGCCTTCTGCGTGCCCCGCTTCGAGCGCGTCGATCAGCCGGGCGGCCAGCGGCTCGTCACCGAACGCCGTCGACTCGTAGGCGGCCGCCGTCGACTCGATCACCTCGGGGCCGGTCAGGAGATTGCCCGCGACGGTGTAGTTGTCGCCGATCTCGTGACCGTACCAGTCGCGACACTCCTCGCCGGAGAACGCGAACTCCCCCGTCGCGTCGACGCCGTGGAGCTGTCGATTCGCCCGGCCCTCGTCGGCGTTCAAAAGCGCCTCCAGGGCGTCCTCGATTGTGAGTCCGTCGGCGAGGTATTCGATCCCCTTCCGGCCCAACGACACGTTGACGAGGCTCTGAGTTGCGATCGCACCGTCCTCGGAGGCGAACGGACACAGCGTGCCGACCCCCGGAAGCCGCGTCGTCACGGCGACGCCAAACCGGTGGTGGCGATCGCCGTCCTCGTCGACGTACGGTTCGCGGACGCAGATGCTGAACGTCATGGCAGTCGGTTCGAAACCCGGTGTCTAAAAAGTCGCCGTTTGATTGACCGCCGGCTCCCCTCGAAGCCGATCGATCGCCGTCTGACGTAAGAACTAATGTCTGACCGTTAGTGTACCACCTATGGGCATCATGAGCAAGATCCTCGGCAGTGGGGGCGAACGCTCCACCGAGGACTACGTGGAGCTGAACCTCGACGACTTCGAAACCGCAAACGGCACGTCCGGCGTCGAAGTTCGAATCGCCGAAATCAACGACAAGCAGGACGTCATCGCGATCAAAGACGCCGTCTACGACGGCGATCTCGTCATCGCGGACATCACCCGCCACAGCACCACAGATCAGACGATCGAACACGTCATCGACGAACTCAGACAGGTCGCAGAAGAGGTCGACGGCGACATCGTCCAGAAGGGCGACGGACAGCTCATCATCACGCCGACCGGAATGGGAATCTCCCGATCGAAACTCACGTAAACGGCGGATCCGAACGCCCGTTACTCCGCGCTGCCGATCGACGATCGACTACCCACTACTCTGCGCTGCCGATCGACTCGCGCTACTGGACCCGCACGATCGACTCGCGCTACCGACGCGAATACCACGTCGCGAGTCACCGCTCGAACTCGGTGAGTTCAGGCGGTTTATCGGTTTTATAGTCCGATTGAACCGCCCGAAACGTCCGCTGGTAGCGCCAAATTTTCCGGAACAGGACGAATCCGAAAAGCGAGATGAACGCCACGGCGTAAATCAAAAATGCGCTGAACCCCGGTAGCCCCGTCACGGTCGCGATGAACCCGGTGGCGATCCCGACGGTCGAGTTGTA
>JBNJFV010000167.1:0-5429 GCA_051747145.1 Halobacteriota archaeon | reverse complement strand
GACGACTTCCCAGCCGTTTCGGCGTTCAACGACGGTCGAGTTAGAGACACCGTACGGGTCTACGCCGGCGAGGATCCGTCGGTGATGACGCTGCAAAGCGACGTGCCGATCCCGCCCTCGGCGGTCGAATCGTTGAGCCAGTGCGTCTTGAGCGATTTAGTTCCGGACTTCGATCGGGCCGTGTTTTTGGCAGGAGCGCCCGCGGAGTCCGAAAGCGAGATCGGAGACGTCGTCGGCGTCGCGACGACGGACGAACTCGAAGCGGCGCTTCGCGACGCCGAGATCGACTTAGCCGACGGATCGGGCGTCATCGGTGGGGTGACCGGGGCGCTGCTCGCGGACTGTTATCACAACGACGTTCCGGCGGCGGTGCTCGTCGTGCGTTCGAATCCGTACATCCCCGATCCAGGAGCCGCCCGCGCGGTCATCGAAAACGCGCTCGAACCGCTCGTCGAGTTCGACATCGACACGCAGGAACTTCTCGATCAGGCCGAAAAGATTCAGCAGCAAAAACAACAGATCGCAGAGCAGTTCCAGCAGGCCCAACAGCAACAGGAGCGACCGCAGCCGACCGGGATGTATCAGTGAACTAGCCCTGACCGACCATCTGGTCTTCGTCGTCCCATTCTCTTTTTCGCAGTTCGTACTTCTGGATCTTCCCGGTCGCCGTCATGGGGATCTCGTCAACGAACTCGAACTCGTGGACGGCTTTGTAGCCGGCGAGGCGCTCTTTGGTGTACTCGGTCAGTTCCTCCGCCGTGACACCCGGGTTCTCGGGATCGCCGTTGGCGGGGATGACGTACGCCTTGGGTGTCTCGCCCCACTTCTCCGAGGGAGCCGGGATGACGGCGACGTTGCCGACGGCCTCGTGATCGAACAGCGTGTCCTCCAGTTCGACCGACGAGATGTTCTCCCCGCCGGAGATGATGATGTCTTTCTTTCGATCTTGGATCGAGATCATGCCGTCCTCGTTGACCACGGCCAAGTCGCCGGTGTGGAACCAGCCGTCGAGGCGGTCGTGAAACGCCTCCTCGGTCTCTTCGGGCTTGTTCCAGTAGCGCTCCATCACCTGATTGCCCCGGACGACGACTTCGCCGATGCTGGAGTCGTCACGAGGCACCTCCTCGCCGCCCTCGTCGACGACGCGGAGTTCCGTCCCCAGTGGAGCGATGCCCTGACGCTGCTTGAGCGAGAACCGCAGGCCGCCCTCGTCGGGGATCAATCGCCGGGCGTCGGACGTGGCGATGAGCGGGCCGGTCTCGGTCGCGCCGTACAGTTGGGTGAACTCCCAGCCGAACTCGTTTTCCGTGTGGCGGATTACCGCGCTCGGCGGCGCGCTCCCGGCGGCGGTTACGCGCACTGGGTTATCGCCGCTGTACGCTGGATCGTGGTCCTCGGCGTACTCTTTCAGCATCGAGAGTACCGTCGGCGCGCCACAGAGGAACGAGACGTCCTCGGTCGCGATGGCGTCGAACACGTCTTCGGCCTCCACGCCCCGCGTGCAGACGTGTTTCGCGCCACGACCGGTCACGGCGTAGATGTGGCCCCAGCCGTTGACGTGGAACATCGGCAGCGTCCACAGGTAGACGTCGTCGTCGGTGAGATGATGGTGAATCGTCACGAGTTGGGCGTGCAGCGACTCGGTGCGGTGGGTCCGGCAGACACCCTTCGGGTCACCGGTCGTTCCGGACGTGTAGTTGATGGTGATGATATCGTCTTCGGACATCTCCGGCCGCTCGTAATCGGTGGGATCGGCGTCCTCGAGGAACGCCTCGAAATCGAGCCAGTCGCCGCCGATGGCGGCGGGGTCGTTCGTCACGAACACGTCAGCGGGCACGTCCTCACGCACCGCCTCGATCTTGCTGGCGTACTCGTAGTCGGCGTAGACGACGTCACACTCGGAGTCGGAGAGCAGGTACTCGTAGTCCTCCGGCGTGAGCCGGTAGTTCAGCGGCACGTGAATCGCGCCGGTCTGCATCACGCCGAAGGCGGCTTCGAGGTGGTAATGCGTGTTCGGGTCCAGGACCGCAACACGGTCGCCCTTCTCGACGCCGCGCGCTTGGAGCGCAGCCGAGAATCGGTCGACGCGGTCGCCGAATTCGTCGTAGGTGAACCGCTCACCGCCGGCGCCGACGATGGCTTCGTAATCGCCGTAGTACGTTCGAGCCCGATCGAAGAAGTCCGTTACGAGCAATTGCTTCTTCATTCATGATGGAATCGACACCCCATCGAACTAAACGCTACGCTTGCGAGTTCGTTCCGACGATTAGGGATCGGTCAGGAACGACAGATTCGGGCGTACTCGGAAGTGGTGTATCACCTAAGTGAGAATTGCCAACAAGGTATTTAGTTCGAGTAGGCCCTACAGATAACCAACGGGAGATTGACTCGACCATGACACACACTATCGAAATAAGCGACGAACTCAAAGACCGAATCGACGATCATCTCGAAGAGGACGAAACGTACGAGGAGTTCCTCTCGGAACTCGTCTCCGTCTACGAGACGGAGGGGGCGTTTCTCCGAGAGGGCTACTCGGAGTGAGAACCGACTCACCCGCATAATACCGGTCGGGGGAAGAACCGACCGGCAGGGTGTCACGGACCGAGAACGGCCGCTGGATATTTTGAATCGGACGGCGAACAAACGGACGTCGGCGTTCGATCTCGGCGGCGGTACCGAGCGATCGATCGAACTCATCAGAGAGAACAACAATGGACATCGCCACTATCGTTTCATCGGACTACGTAGAACGCACCCCGGAAACGCCCGTCTCGAAGCTCGCGGGAGTATTTCAGGATCCAACGGTGAAAGGCGTCCTCGTATACGGTGACGAGTTCGAGGGCGTCGTTACGAGACGACAGCTCACCACCTCTCACCACCAGCCCAACGAGAAGATCGGCTCGCTCGTCTGGCACGTCCCGCGGCTCTCGCCCGACGAGGACGTCCGCCAGGTCGCGCAGTTGATGATCGACAGCGATGCACATCTCCTGCCGGTCTTCGAAGGCGAGGAACTGATCGGCGTCGTCACCGTCGACGACGTGCTCGAAGCGGTGCAGCCGTTTCTCGACGCCGCGACCGTCGCGGAAGCCGCGAGTACCGATCTCCTCACGGTCGAGCCGGAGTCGAGTTTCGGCGAAGCGCTGCACGTCTTCCGGGAGAACCGGATCACGCACCTTCCCGTCATCGAGGACGACACCGCCGTCGGCATCTTGAGTCTCTACGACGTGACCGACCTCACGGTTCGAGCCGAGGGGCAGAGTCAAGGCGGCGACGGCGGCGGCACGGATTCGTTCGGCGGGGAGATCTCCTCGAGCGCCGCCCGCTCTCGCCGTGGTGGATTCGGCGCGCGGGAGGGCGAACTCGCCCGGATGTTGGACCTGCCGGTCCGCGACCTGATGGTCTCGCCGGTGCGAACGACTCGCCCCGAGGAGACGCTGGAGACGGCCGTCGAGGAGATGTTCTCGATCGACGCGTCCTCGCTCGTCGTCACCGAGAACGGAAGCCCTCACGGAATCCTCACGAAGACCGACATCCTCGACGCGCTCACGTGGGAGGCCGGCGGCAACCGAGCCGTGCAGGTCTACGGCGTCGAGTTACTGGACGACATCAGCTACGACGAGATCGTCTCGATGATCGAGAAGTTCGACGACAGAGACGGCGAGATGAGCGTCTTGGACGCGAAGATTCATCTCCACGAACACGACGAGAAGCTCCGAGGGACTCCGCTGTTGCTCGCTCGCATTCGATTACACACCGACAAAGGGCTCTACATGGCGTCCGGGGAGGGCTACGGTGCGAGCCACGCGATCAACGAGGCGCGGGACACCCTCGAGCGACGGATCCGAGACAAAAAGACCCGCGGACGGAGCAAAAAGCCCCGTAGCGAGGAGTTTTGGGAAAAGCGGTTCGGCTGGATGCTCGAAGCAGCGGAGTGACGGTCGGTTGACGGTGCGTCCGCCACGGGGCAGCACCTACATGTACCGCCGGGTAAATGTACGGATATGACCGATCGAACGGCGGCCCGAACCCGCACGACGGCCGAGACGGATATCGAGGTGACGATCGATATCGACGGTGACGGAACGAGTACCGTCGAGACCGGCGTCGGCTTTTTCGACCATATGCTCGAGGCGTTCGCCAAACACGGCCTCTTCGATCTGACGGTGCGCTGTGACGGCGACCTCGACATCGACGACCACCACACCGTAGAGGACGTGGCGATCGTGCTCGGGACGGCGATAGAGGAGGCACTCGGCGACAAGCGCGGAATCGTCCGATACGCCGACCGAGCGGTACCGCTCGACGAAGCCGTCGCCGAGATCGTCGTCGACGTGTCGGGCCGGCCCCGGTTTTATTTCGAGGGCGAGTTCTCCCAGCCCGCCGTTGGCGACTTTACGAGCGATATGGCGCGGCACTTCGTCGAATCGCTCGCTTTGAACGCCGGACTCACACTACACGCGAGCGTCGGCGGCGAGAACGCCCACCACGAGATCGAGGCGCTGTTCAAGGCGCTCGCCCGATCGCTCGACGACGCGACGCGGATCGACGAGCGCCGCAGCGACACGCCGAGCACGAAAGGAGAGTTATAAACGAACCCCTCAATCCGCCCGCTCTTTGCGCTCGATGGCGCGATAGACGGCCATCGCGACGAAGTACACGCCGACGAAAAGCAAGATACCAGCGGTCAGTCCGATGATCGTCCCGGTGGTGAGATCGAGCACCGTCCGTCCCACGGCGACGACGACCGCGACGGCGAAGACGACGAGGACGAACAGCCCGGACGCGACGTAGATACTCATATCGCTGTCCGACAACATCATGCCCGATCATCATTCGGGAGCATCAAAACACTATCGTGTCGGTCCAAGTTCGGAGGTGCTTTCGCGGCGAGATCGTGGAGCGCGATCCCTATGACGGTGCTCCCGAGTGCGGGCGCGCCTTCGTTGGAGGACGTCGAACTCGCCGTGGCGGTCGCGGTGGGGAGGCGTCATCTCGAACGATGCAGAGCGTCAGCGAGATCCAAGTACGAAACGGGATCTCGACAACACATACGTTCGCTGATACCAGGGGTCGCGTCTCGTCGCGCCTGATTTCGAGGAATCACGGCCACAGATCGCAGTTCGTTACCGATCCGTGGTTCGGTCTCAGCTCTGCGAGATGCCGTTGGAACGCCATTTGAGTTCCATTACCGACGTACAACAGACGGTTGATGGTGGATCGGTAGCTCCTGTCGATCCTCTGACTATCCGCAGCCATCCGAGTTATACATACGCTACCGACACACTCGGGCCGGTTGGTTCATCTTACAATGCGACACGTGGATCGGGGGAATGAAACGACGTTCGAACGGAAATACCACTCCCTCAAGGAAGTAGGATCGTCTGAACAGGATGAGCTAAAGAGGACAGTCGTGTGGATTTATTAGC
>JBNJFV010000166.1:4277-5468 GCA_051747145.1 Halobacteriota archaeon | reverse complement strand
TATCGGCGGCGCGGGCGAGCACATCGACGACATCATCATTCCGAAGGTGAAGTCCGCAAGCGACATCCACACGGTCGAAAATCTGCTCACGCAGGTCGAGGTCAACAACGGCCTGGAGGTCGGTGCGATCGGTCTGGAGCCGCAGATCGAAGACGGCGAAGGAATGCACAACGTCCACGAGATCGCCCACGCCTCCGATCGGCTGGACTCGATCATCTTCGGGCCGGGCGATTACTCCGCGGCGATGGGGACGCCCGGGCTCGACATCGGACAGTTCCCCGGCTACCCGGGCCATTACTGGCACTACGCCCTCTCGCACGTCAACGCCGCCGCGAAGTCCGCCGGTCTGCCGTGTCTCGACGGACCGTACGCGGACATCGAAGATCCCGACGGCTTCCGTGAATCGGCAGAAAACGCCAACGACCTCGGTTGCGACGGCAAGTGGGCGATTCACCCATCCCAGATCGAGATCGCAAACGAAGTGTTCGCGCCCGATCCGGACGTCGCAGATCGCGCAAAGCGGATCGTCGACGCGTACGCAGAGGCGATGGAAGAGGGCAAAGGAGCCGTTTCCGTCGACGGTCAGATGGTTGACGAGGCGACGAACAAGATGGCCCAGGAGATCGTCGAAACCGCAGAAGCCGCCGACATCCTGTAGACAATCCGGCTACTCACGCGACGTTTTTTTGGACGTACACGGCCGGACGTATCCTGCGATCGCGGGAACCTGTGTTTTGAGGAATCTGCTTGGGTTCGACGAGATCCGACAATCGGTAGCCGAATCCGTCCGTTCGACGTTCGATCGATCGGGTCGACGTTCACTCGAGCGGTTCGATCAGCTCTACGGCGTGGCCGTCCGGATCTTTGACGAACGCGGTTCGGGCACCGGCGGCGGGTTGGTCGCCGGGCGCTTTGACGACGCCGTGGTGATCGATGCGATCGAAGGTCGCGTCGACGTCGTCGACTTTGACGGCCACGTGATCGAACAGGTCGCCGTCGTCGCTCGGTTCGACCCCGTCAGTGTCGGAAAGTTGGAATTCGACGCCGTTTTCGTCGGCGACGTAGACGTTTCTGGTCGATCCGTCTTCGGTGGTGAACTCCCACGATCGCTCGAATCCGAGCTGTTCGACGTACCAATCGGCGGTCCGATCGGCGTCCGAGACGTTCAGACAGGTGTGCAGTATCTGCATA
>JBNJFV010000166.1:0-4177 GCA_051747145.1 Halobacteriota archaeon | reverse complement strand
CGGTAACACCAGAACACCGCGGTCGGTAACACCAGAACACCGCGGTCGGTAGCACCAGAACACAGCCGATGGTAGAGGCAGTACGATTCCGATTGTAGCCTCTATGATGTATGTCAACAGGGTGTTGCTGTGCGACAGAAGTAGCGGGTAACAAAGGACTTATACTCACTATTGCCCACTTTTCACTAACATGGCAGCTGAAGGCACTAATGGCCTGGAGACCTCCGCAGCGGCGCTCGGACACGATCGTCCGGACGTAGCGGAGTATCAAGCGCTTGCATCTGCACTCCGCGAGCGGATCGATGGAGAGGTGCAATTCGACGAGTACGCACAAGTGTTGTACGCCACGGACGGCAGCATCTACCAAGCCCGTCCGGCAGGTGTCGTACTGCCGAAGACGATTTCGGACGTGCAGGCAGCCGTCGAAATCGCGACCGACTTCGACGTTCCGGTTCTCCCTCGTGGTGCCGGCTCCTCTCTCGGTGGACAGACGGTTGGTCCAGGCTGTGTCGTCATCGACTTCACCCGCTACATGGACGACATCGTGGACGTCCGTCCGGAGGATCGGCGCGCCGTCGTCCAACCGGGCGTCGTGCAGGATCACCTCGACGATCGGCTCGAACCCCACGGACTGAAGTTCGCACCCGATCCGGCATCGTCCGGTCGTGCGACCGTCGTCGGTGGGATCGGGAACAACTCCACCGGTGCGCACTCCGTCCGGTACGGCATCACGGACGCGTACACCGAGGAGCTGAAAGTCGTTCTCTCGGACGGATCGCTCATTCACACGCGCGAAGTCGTCCTCGACTCGCCCGAGTACGAGGAGATCGTCTCGAAGGACGATCGGGAGGCGGCGCTCTATGAGACGACGCGAGAACTCGTCGAGGCGAACCGCGAGGAGATAGAGGACCGATACCCCGAACTGAAGCGGTCGGTTTCCGGGTACAACCTCCACAAGGTGATCTACGAGACCGACGAGGGCGAGGAGGTCATCAACCTCTCGAAGCTGTTCGTCGGTTCGGAGGGGACGCTCGGAGTCATCGTCGAAGCTTCGGTCTCACTCGTTACCAAACCCGAGGACACGGCCCTAGCCCTGTACTGTTTCGAAACCCTCGACGCGGCGATGCGAGCGGTGCCGGAGGCGCTCGACTTCCCGGTGAGCGCCGTCGAACTGATGGACGACGAGGTGTTCCGGCTCGCCGCCGACTCCGAGGAGTTCGCACAGTACGCCGAACCGATCCCAGAGGGTGCGAAAGCGGCGTTGATGTTGGAGTGGGATTCTGAACTCGTGTCAGACTTCGAGTCGGCGGTCGCCGACACGAACGAGTACTTCGTCGACGACGGCGACGCCTTCGACGTCCTCGAAGCGTACACTGACGCCGATCAGGCGGACCTGTGGAAGCTCCGGAAGGCTGCGATTCCACTGTTGATGGGGATGAAAGGCGATCCAAAACCGTATCCGTTCATCGAGGACGCGACCGTGCCGCCGGAGGAACTCGCCGAGTACGTCGGAGAGTTCGAGGCGGTTCTGGACGATCACGGGACCTCTGCGGCGTACTTCGCCCACGCCGGGTCGGGGACGCTGCACATTCGACCGATCCTCAACCTCAAGCGAACCGAGGGGATCGAGAAGATGCACTCGATCACCGACGACGTCACCGATCTCGTCTTGGAACACCACGGGGCGTTCTCCGGCGAACACGGCGACGGGTTGGCGCGGACGGAGTTCAATCCCAAGATGTACGGTGCGGACCTCTGGGCGGCGTTTCAGGAACTCAAATCGACGTTCGACCCCGAGTGGCTCATGAACCCCGGGAAGGTGGTGTACGTCGACGGAGCGACCGCACGCGAGCGGGGGTATCCAGAGTCCGCCGCCGACACCGACATGCGCGAGAACCTTCGGTACGGTGCGACCTACCAGTCGATCGAGCCGCAGACCACGTTGGACTTCTCCGATGAGGGCGGTTTTTCGCACCTGGTCGAACTGTGCAACGGCTGTGGGACCTGTCGGGAGACCCGATCGGACGTGATGTGTCCGACGTATCGTGCCTCACGAGAGGAGATCCAGGCGACGCGCGGCCGCGCGAACATGCTTCGGGCAGCGATCAGCGGCGAACTCGACGAGGACGAGATTCACTCCGATCGGTTCCAAGAGGAGGTTCTGGAACTTTGTGTCGGGTGTAAGGGGTGTAAAAGCGACTGTCCGACTGGCGTCGACCTCGCGAAGTTGAAAACGGAGGTCAAACACCAACACCACGAGAAACACGGTTCGGGGTTCCGCGAACGGCTCTTCCGCGACATCGATCGGTACTCGGCGCTCGGCAGTACGTTCGCTCCGCTGTCGAACGTCGCGAGCAAACTTCCCGGCGCACGGGCGATCATGGAGAAAGTTGCAGGTATCGCTCCCGAGCGCGAGCTGCCGCCGTTCCGCAACGAGAGTCTTCGAGACTGGTTCGAGGCCCGTGGTGGATCGCGAGTAAACCCGGCGGAGGCTGTGGATACGGTCGTCCTGTTCCCGGATACGTACACGAACTACAGCTATCCGGAGGCGGGGAAAGCCGCGATCGAAGTGCTGGAGACGGCGGGTATTCGCGTCGAGATTCCCGACGGGCTTGCCCCATCGGGGCGGGCGGCGTTTTCGACCGGATTCCTCGACGTGGCGCGTGAACGTGCCGAAACGAACGTCGAGACGCTCGCACCGCTGGTCGAGGCGGGACGCTCTATCGTGTTCGTCGAACCGTCCGACGCGGTCATGTTCCAGGACGAATATCTGGACCTGCTCGACGGGACGGCAGTCGAAACGGTGTCGGCCGCCGCGTTCGGCATCCTCGAATACCTCGACGTCGCTCGGGTCGACGAACGATTGTCGTTCGCCGCACCCGACGAGTCGCTCACGTACCACGGCCACTGCAACCAGAAAGCGACGAACAAAGACCACCACGCGGTCGGCGTGCTTCGGCGGGCGGGGTACGAGGTCGATCCGCTCGACTCTTCGTGCTGTGGGATGGCTGGATCGTTCGGCTACGAGACCGAACATTACGACATCTCGAAGTCGATCGGGTCGATCCTCTTCGAGCAGGTCGACTCGAGCCCTGGCGAAACGGTCACCGCGCCGGGTGGTTCCTGTCGATCACAGCTCGGCGATCGGAAGGGTCACGAGAATCCCCCACATCCGATCGAAAAAGTCGCCCAAGCTGTTACTGGTGCGGATACGAACTAACAGCGCGTCGAGCATCCCCGACAGGTGGCTCGAAATCGCCTACTAGTCGCGATCCTTCGAGATTTCATCAACTGGTACGAAACTCCACTCGAGACAACATCTACTGACGGGTCACGAATCGATCGATCCGACGATACTGACAGATTAGGATACAATAATCGTTAACGATTCTGCGTTCACTTTGTTGCGAATATATCATCTATACACATGATTTATTATGGTGCGTTTACCTCGTCCTCACGAGGCATGGGTGTGACATATACATGCACGAAACGAGACGGAAGGTATCGAATCGATCGCCAGACAGAGGTGGTGACTAATGGTTAGCGCAGTCGAGTTGCTCCTCGCTGCCACGCCGCTTATTCTGGCGGGTGTGCTGTTGGTCGGGCTGTTATGGCCGGCAACGCGAGCGATGCCGCTGGCCTGGGTGGCTGCGCTCGGCATCGGGTATGCGGTGTGGAACATGCCCCCCGAGTGGCTCGGTGCGGCGTCGATCGTCGGTGCGATGACGGCGATACAGATCCTCTGGATCGTCTTTGGCGCGCTGTTGTTATTGTACATGCTGATGGAAGCGGGTGCGTTCGATCGAATCAACCGCGGTTTCGCAGCCGTCAGTGACGATCGCCGCGTACAACTCGTGTTGATCGGCTTTTTCCTCGCGACGTTCATCGAGGGTGCGGCCGGCTTCGGTACTCCCGCAGCGGTCGTCGCACCGTTGCTTTTGGGGCTCGGGTTCCCGGCGTTGGCAGCAGTCGTCGGGGCGCTGATCGGTCACATCATCGCCGTCACGTACGGTGCCGTCGGGACGCCGATTATCGTGGGCATTCAAGATCCACTGGCGTCGGTCGAATCAACCCGTGCAGCCATCGAAGGTGGCGGCTTCACCGTCCCGGAGTACTCGATCGAAGTCGCCGCGTGGGCGGCGACGTACCACGCGCTCGTCGGCTTCGTGATGCC
>JBNJFV010000165.1:2298-5519 GCA_051747145.1 Halobacteriota archaeon | reverse complement strand
TTTCGACCCGCCCGCGGCGATCGCACCCACGTAGTCACGGGCGGGGGTACGCCGGTCGAACGTATGTCAGTTCCGAACGCGGCTGCCGATGCAACGGTGTCGATGCAGCGGTGTCGATGCAGCGGTGTCGATGCAACGGTGTCGATGCAGCGGTGTCGATGCAACGGTGTTCATCGACGGCGATCGTCGCGCTTCCGTTCGAAGCGCCCCCCGATCACCCACGCCTGACGGTGTGGCAGTTCCGACACCTGGCCTGGTAGGTTTCGCTGGCTCCGATGAGTATCGTCGGATCGTCGACGTGTGCGGGGTCGCCATCGATGAGCCGCTGGGTCCGGGTGGCCGGATCGCCGCAGACCGTACAGATCGCGTGGAGTTTGTCGACGTACGCCGCGATCGCCAACAGCTGCGGCATCGGTTCGAACGGCTCACCCCGGTACGTCCGGTCCAGCCCCGTCACGATCACCCGTCGACCGTCGTCGGCGAGCGTCTCACAGAGATCCGGAAGCTCCGGGCCGAAGAAGTTCCCCTCGTCGATCGCGACGATCTCCTCGCCGTCGAGCACCTCCAGCGCCTCCCAGAGGCCTTCGCCGTCCGGTTCGAGGATGGTCGCCTCCCACTGGCGGCCGTCGTGTGAGCCGATCGTCGCCTCGCCGTACCGATCGTCGACCGCCGGTTTGAACACCGCAACGGACTGCCCTGCGATCTCCGCTCGTCTGAGTCGGCGGATCAGTTCCTCGGTTTTCCCAGAGAACATCGAGCCGGTGATTACTTCGATCCAGCCGGATCGTGTGATCGCGTGCATGTTTTCTCAGGGCGGGTGCGAACGGGTAAACGGTTCCCTTTTGCTTCCGACCGCTCCTTTGCGAGCCGGTCGACTGGTGGCTCCGAAATCAAAAGAGCACGCGTTTGACGTCCGTCTGTCCGGCGCGCCGAACGACTGCTCGAACCGGGTCGTTCGCGTAACTGAGGTTGTCAGAATTGCCGTCCAGTTCGAGGAGCTTCGCCTCTCGTCCGGGTTCGATCACGCCGTAGTTCAACCCGGCTATCTCGGCGCCGTTCTTCGTGGCCATCGCGAGGACCTCCTCGTCGGGGACGTCAGACAGCTTGGCGGCGAACTCCATCTCCCGAAACATCGACGGACTGTTGGTCATCGCGTTGTCGGTCCCGAGCGCGACGGTGGTTCGCTCGACCAGTTCGCGAATCGGCGGCACGCCGACGTTCGTCACGAGATTCGATCGGGGACAGACGACGATCGGGACTTCACGGTCTTCGACCCGTTCGAGGTGGATCGACTCCGCGTGGACCATGTGGACGACGAAGTCCGGATCGAGATCGAGCGCGGCGTTGACGTCGTTCGAGTCGCGCTCGCCGGCGTGAATGCCGAACAGTTTGCCGGCTCGTCTCGTTGCGTTTCTGAGCGCGTCGAAGTCCCCGTCTCTGGCACCGGACGCGCCGAACCCGTCTGCGGCCGCCATCGCCGCGTCGGTTTCGCGGCCCAGCACGATCGGTTCGATCTCGCGGCGGTCGGCCGCCTCCTGAATCATCTCGACGCCCTCGACGCCGCCCTCGCGGAACTCGAGGAACGCGGCGGTCCCGGTCGCCTCCATGAATCGCAACGAGCGTCGCATCGCTTCGACTTTCGTCTCGCGATCGGTCGACCGGAGCAGCCGATGCTTGAGGCCGTCCGGCGGGGCGACGAGTTCGTCGAGCGACAGCCCCGCTCCGGCTTCCTTGGCGATCGAATCGCCGAGGTGGGTGTGGGCGTTGACGAACGCCGGAACGACGATCGACTCCGATGCGGTGTCGGTCGCTTCGATCCGCTGGATCAGGCCGTCCTCGACGACGACGCGCCCTTCGATCGGCTCGAACTCCGGACCGACGAGCACTGTCCCCTCGACGTTCATACTCGCAGGTCTCCCCGGGGACGTTTGAACCTCACGGACTACCCCTCGAACTCGTCGACGCGCGCCTGCACGCCGTGGTGTCGAACGTCGCTGATCAGCCCGTGGTCGCTATCGATCCCGAGTTCCTCGGCGGCGAGCTGTCCGACCCGATCGGTCGTCTCCTCTGCGGTGTAGACGCCGAGGCGCCAGCGGCCTCGCTGGGCGGTCCGGAGCGTCGCGACGAGTGGCGATTGCTCCTCGAGCCTTCGGATCTCCCCGTTGACCATGACGCGCGAGGTCGATTCGCGCATCGACGGTCTCTGCGGGATGTCGAGGACGACGTCACGAACGTCGACGTCGGCCCGATCGGCGATCCTCGCCTCCAGCTCCCTGCGTCGTTCGTGATCGGAATCGACGATCGATTCGGGAACGTCGGCGAGTTCGGCCCACACGGCGCGTTTGAGCAGCTTTCGGTTGTCGAACCGCTTTGCGAATCCGCTCGTCTCCGGTGTCGTCCGGAGCGCGACGAGAAGGTCGTAGTCGTCCATCCGCCGGAGCGTCTCCGGATCGATTGTCGAGGCCGCAAGCAGCCGTTCGCTCGCCCGTCGCAACATCGCCTTGCTGATGCGCGCGACCGGGTGCGTGTACACAGTGGGGTTCATCAGTGCGCGTGCGAGCAGGAGACTTTCGGCGGTCTGGACGTTCCCCTCGTCGAGGACGAGTTCCCCGTCGACGAACCGCAGTTCCCTGAGCAACCGCTCGGCGTCGATCGTCCCGTACGGGACGCCGGTGTGGTGTGCGTCCCTGACGAGGTAGTCCATTCGATCGACGTCTAACTCGCCGGAGACGAGCTGCCCGTACCGACCCCCACCGGCGACCAGCTCCGCGACGGCCGCCGGGTCGAGATCGTGCTCTCGGAGGACCGCACCGACCGCGCCCTCCGCTAAGAGCGCGTCGACGTCGTCGTGATACTTGCCCGTGTGCCGGTAAATGAGTTCCTCGATGTTGTGGCTGAACGGGCCGTGTCCGACGTCGTGTAACAGTGCCGCAGCCGTGATCCGATCGGCCAGCGCGCCGCGAATTCCCAGGTGCTTCAGCGCCCGATCGGCGAGGTGATAGACGCCGAGACTGTGTTCGAACCGGGTGTGGTTCGCTGACGGATACACGAGCGACACCGTCCCCAGCTGTTTGATTCGGCGGAGTCGCTGGACCGGGGGAGTGTCGAGGAGGGCTTCGGCAACGCCCGTGACGTCGATGTGATCGTGCACGCTGTCTTTGATCGCGGCCATCGATCGGACGTGGGGTCCGATCGGGTAAAAAATATCACGTCTGCGGCGT
>JBNJFV010000165.1:0-2198 GCA_051747145.1 Halobacteriota archaeon | reverse complement strand
TACGTCGCCCATATCCACGCTGTCTCCTTCCTCGACGGCGATCTGCGTCACCGTCCCGCCCCGTTCGGTGACGACGTCGTTTTCCATCTTCATCGCTTCGAGCACGCAGACGACGTCGCCCGGCGCGATCTCGTCGCCCTCCGAGACGTCGACTGACAAAATCGTCCCTTGCATCTCCGCGGTCACCGTATCGCCGGCCCCCTCGTATTCGGTGGTCGCGGGGTTGTCGGCCGATTTCGCCTGCGGGGGTCGTTGCATGCCGCTCGCTCCGCCGGCACCCGAGGGGAGCGCCGGCCCACCGCGTTCTTCGAGAGAAACCTCGAAGCGCTTGCCGTTGACCTCGACGGTGAACTCCCGTTCTGTCACCGCCTCGTCCTCGGTCGCGTCGGCGTCGGCCGACCCCCACCGATCGACGGCCTCGACGATCCGCGCCTCCTCGAGCGTCTCGTCGAGGTACTTCGTCGTGTGTTCACCCTCGCGGAACGCCTCGTCGGTGAGCATCAGCCGATGGAACGGGACGATCGTGTGTATCCCCTCGATGTCGAACTCCGAGAGGGCGCGTTCCGAACGGGCCAGACACTCGGCTCTGTCGGCGGCCGAGACGATCAACTTCGCGATCATCGAGTCGTAATCGCCACCGATCGAGTCGCCCTGGCGGACGGCGTCGTCGATCCGAACGCCGATCCCGCCGGCCGGATCGTACGTTTCGAGCGTCCCCGTCGCCGGCGAAAAGTCGGTTGCGGGGTTTTCGGCGTTGATCCGGTATTCGATCGCGTGACCGTCGATTTCGACGTCCGACTGTGCGAAGTCGATCGCCTCGCCGGCGGCGATCCGCAGTTGCCACTTGACGATGTCGATGCCCGTGATCGCTTCAGAGACCGTGTGTTCGACCTGGATCCGCGTGTTCACCTCCATGAAGTAAAACTCCCCGTCTTCGAGGAGGAATTCGACGGTGCCGGCGTTTGTGTACCCCGCCGCGTCGACGCCGCGTTTGGCCGCCTCGCCGATCTGCTCGCGGAGGTCGTCGGTCAGGGCGGGCGACGGTGCCTCCTCGATCACTTTCTGGTGTCGGCGTTGCAACGAGCAGTCCCGCTCGCCGAGGTGTCGGACGTTGCCGTGCCGATCGGCGAGAATCTGCACCTCGATGTGTCGCGGCGATTCGAGATACTTCTCGACGTAGACGGAGGGATTGTCGAAGTACGCTTCCCCCTCGCGTTTTGCGGTTTCGAACTGCGATTCGACCTCCTCCGCGCTGCGGACGACTTTCAATCCCCGGCCGCCGCCGCCGCCTTCTGCTTTGATCGCGACGGGATAGCCGTACTCGTCGGCGACCGATTCGACCGCCGCGGCGGATTCGACCGGTTCCGTCGTTCCGGGGACGACCGGGACGTCTGCCTCCTGCATGAGCGATCGGGCCTTGGTCTTCTCGCCGAGCGCTTCCATCGCCTCGGCGTCGGGGCCGATCCACGTGAACTGGCTTTCTTCGACCGCGCGTGCGAACGCGGCGTTCTCGGCGAGAAAGCCGTATCCAGGGTGGATCGCGTCGGCGTCGGCTTTGCTTGCCGCCTCGAGGATTGCCTCCTGATTCAGATACGAATCGGCCGCACGGGCGGGCCCGATGTTGTACGCCTCGTCGGCGTACCGTACGTGGCCGCCGTGTTTGTCCGCGTCGCTGTAGACCGCGACGGTGTCGATTCCCAGTTCCGCGCAGGCTCGAAACACTCGGACGGCGATCTCCCCCCGGTTCGCCACCAACACCTTCCTGAACATTCTCGCTCCCCAGTTTCTCGAACGGCTACCTGATTCTGTCGGTCCGAACCGACAGCTTCCTACCGATCGGCCCGGATCGGACGGTATGCGACTGATCGGCCACCGGGGATGTCCCGCCTACGCCCCCGAGAATACGATCGAAGCCGTCGAACTGGCCGTCCCGCACGTCGACGCGGTCGAAGTCGACGTCCAGCGCTGCGGCACCGGCGAACTCGTCGTCTTCCACGATACGACGCTCGATCGGCTCACTGCCGCGTCCGGCCCGGTCGCGGCAACCGACTTCGACACTCTCTCGTCGCTTTCGATCGGCGAATCGGATTCGACCATTCCGACGCTCGCCGAGCTACTTTCTTCGGTTCCACCGTCGGTCGGCGTCAACGTCGAGCTCAAACACGCCGGGATGGCCACAGACCTCCAAGCGATCCTCG
>JBNJFV010000164.1:0-5592 GCA_051747145.1 Halobacteriota archaeon | reverse complement strand
TCGAGACACGGCGCGGCGACGCCGGGCGAGTACGCCAGGCTTAGATCGCGCTGTGTGTTCGTCGGCTTCGTCGTCGCGATCTCGATCTTTCCCGGGGGATCCCGTCGGTGGTATTCCCGGGCGTCGTCATCCAATCCCATGTGTTCGAATCCGTCGCTCCGATGAAAAGCCTGTCTGTACTGTCGTTCTTTACGATCGACGATCGTCGAAACCGCTCCGACTTCGAACGGCTACGCCCCTGCATTCTCGCGGATGGGTTCGTTCACGGGTGCGACCTCGGCGAGTAAATCGAGATCGGGGGCAGCGCGTCGAAGCATCGAGAGTTCGTACGTGGCCACGTACGTCAAGACGACGATCTGGATCGGCAGCGCGATCAACACCAGTGCGATCACGGCAAAAACGCCGATCGTTCCCAGCGCGACGAGGACCGGCAGCGACGCGAGTGCCGCCTCGAGGCCGCCCGCGACGCCGAACACGAGAATGAGGCCGGCGAGCGCGGCCAGGGCGGCGACGATCCCGAACGCGAGAAACAACAGGACCGTCTGGGCGATGCCGATCGCCAACAGCAAGAGGAAGTGAACCACGAGGTAACCGGCAAACTGCTTCCACTCGCGACGAACCACCGGCCAGAACGTCCGCCAGCCGTCGAGGACGCCGGTGTCGGTCAGCGTCATCGTCGGAACGACGAACTCGTTCGTGAACCGAACGATACCAACGAGCAAAAGGAGGCCCACCACGGCGTAGACGCCGAGTGCGACGAGCCCGACAGAAACGAGCGGACCGATCGCGTCGGGGTCGACGCCGGTCAGGTAGGCGATGCCACCGGCGACCACGAACGGAACGGCAAACAGGATCACGACGCCGAATTTGAATCCGAACAGCCGAACCGCCTGTCCGAACCGCCGTTTCAGCGGCGACCACAGCGTGACGCGGTTCCGCCGGATCGCGTCGTAGAAGACGAACCGAAACGCTTCGGCGACGAGCGCCACCAGAAGTGCAAGGAGTACGATCCCCGCGACGATAGCGGCGATCGTCGTCGGATCGATCTGGGCGAGTGCCGGCGGAACGTCGTCCGGTTGCGCGTAGGTGACCTCCTGCGGGACCGACCCGCTCGCGCCGCTGAAACCCGAGGAGGTGCTGCCGGGATTCGACGAGCCGCCGACGAATCCGAGGAAGAAGGCGATGACGGCGAGTTTAGTCCATCTGACGAGGCTGAACGGGAAGAGGAACTTGCGTGTCGCGTCGATCGCCGTATCGACACTGTCGACAGCGTACCACGACATGGGCGAACCGACTCGCCACCAGACCAAATAGTTTGTTCCCCGAGCTGAATGTGCGAGCTGTTGTCAGGATTCCAGCGGCGCGGGCCGTTCGATCGTGGTCTCCCCGTCGATCGACGTGACCTCGATCGTCGGCCACGAACCCGTCGTCGTAAGCGGCGTGATCGATTCTGCGGTCACGAGCACGGTTCCTTCGCTTTTCGCACCCCGCACCGTCGGGTTCCACGCGTACGCCATCGGCGTTCGGATCGGCACCGAGCACGAGGGCGTCGCGATCCACTCTCGCCCGCTGTATCCTGCCGCACCGCCCTGATGGTGGCGTTTCCACTCGTCGGGATACTCGACGACGTCGTAGGCGTCCTGGATCACGCCGAAGACGTCAGCGGCCGTACCGCCCGCTCCAGCGACGCGCTGGGTCGCCCCGAGTGCAGACGCCTCCACGGTCGCGGCCGCCTCGTGGCGATCGTAGAGCCACTCGGGAGGGTCGAACGCGACGGTTCTCGTGAGGCTCGCGTACAGCCCGCCGCGTTCGGCGGTGACTGACACGATCGCGTAGTCGCCGAGCCGATCGGTCGTGGGTGTGAAGTGACGGTACGCCCGTGCGCGATCGGCACCCCCCACGAGGACGACCGGCGCGTTGATTCCCTGTGACGACAGCGCGATACGGACGCCCGCGGCGACCTCGTGTTCTGTATCGCCCGGTTGGAGTTCTCGGCAAATCGTCTCGATCGCCGCTGCGGTCTCCGCACCGAGCCGCTCGTAAGCGTCGACGTCGGCGTCCGTGAGCGGTTGTCTGAGCGCAGCAGGATCGATCGACTCGAACCCCGCAGCGTCGATCGGTAGGTCCGCCCCAGCCGGCGTTGGCGAGCGTTCGACGAGCGAGTCGACGAGCGAGTTGCCGTACCACGGGCGCGACTCGACGGTGAACGCCGCTGGGAGTTCCTCCGCGGAGAGTCGATCGGCCTCGACGTTGCTCGTAACCACCACGAATCCGTCCGCACGCGTGTACCCGGCGGCGGCGACACCGACGTCGCTGTCCCGATCGACGACGTTCGATCCGCCCGTCAACCACGCGAAGCCGTTGGGCCGCACGAACCATACCGCCCGAAGGTCCGTGCGGTCCAGATACGATTCGAGGCGTTCGCGTCGCGTTTCGAGTCGATCGCTCGGGCGCTTGTCGCGGTCGGCCGTCTCCCGTGTGTCCATACGTACCCAGTTGTCGTGGGGTACTTGAAACTGGACGGATCTGCGTCTCGTCCCCGTCGTGACACAATAGTTAACAGATTACAAGGCGTACGTCGATCGGGATGGCACAACGAGAGATTCAACAGGAGTTGACGGTGGATCAGTACACGCTCGGGCTAGTCGGCCCCGACCAGGAGTGGACCGGAACGGTCGCCGACGGCGGGACGATCAAAACCCACACGCCGCCGGGGTGTTGGGGTCCGATGATCACGCCGTCGTTCCGCGGCGGCCACGAGGTCACCCGACCGATCGCCGTCGACGGCGCGTCCGTTGGCGACGCGATCGCGATCGAGATCAAAGACGTGACTGTCACGTCGGTCGCGACGAGCACCGGCAGCATGCTCGAACGCGAGGACGCCTTCGGCGACGACCCCTTCGTCGATCACAAGTGTCCCGGCTGTGGAACGCCGTGGCCCGACACCGTCGTCGAGGGGACCGGCGAGGAATCGATCAGGTGCGCCGAGTGCGGCGCGAACGCCTCGTCGTTCGGCTTCGAGTACGGCTACACGGTCGCGTTCGACGACGATCGGACCGTCGGCATCACCGTCGGATCGGCGGGAGCCGACGGTCTCGCCGAGCGCGCCGAGGAGGCGATCGCGCTGCCTGACCACTCCAGGCAGCATTCGATTCTGCGGTACAAACCCGACGAGATGCCCGGTACGCTCGGGCGGCTTCGGCCGTTCATCGGCAACATCGGGACGACGCCGCCGATCGAAATGCCCGATTCGCACAACGCCGGCGACTTCGGGCAGTTCCTCATCGGCGCAGCCCACGACTGGGGGCTCGAAAGCGAAGCGGAACTGGACGCCAGGACGGACGGCCACATGGACATCCCGCAGGTGCGGGCCGGGGCGACGCTCATCTGCCCGGTGAAAGTCGACGGTGGCGGGATCTACGTCGGCGACCTCCACGCCAACCAGGGCGACGGCGAACTGTCGTTGCATACGACCGACGTGAGCGGCACGACCGAACTCGGCGTGGAGGTGATTCCGGGGCTGGACATCGACGGGCCGATCCTCCTGCCGCCGATCGAGGACGTCCCGTTCATCGCAAAGCCGTACTCGGAGGCGGAAATCGACGCCGGCCGCGACCTCGCCGCGCAGTACCACACCGAACTGACGACGGACATGGGACCGATCCAGGTGGTCGGTACGGGCGCGACGATAAACGACGCGACCGAAAACGCCTTCGAGCGTGCCGGAACGCTTCTCGACATGTCGATCGGCGAGGTCCGATCGCGGTGTACGTTCACCGGCGGGGTCGAGATCGGTCGGCTACCGGGGGTCGTACAGCTTTCGATGCTGGCACCGATGGACGTCCTGGCGGATCGGGGAATGGCACACCTCGTCCGCGAACAGTACGGGCTGTAGGCGATCGCCCGATCCGGCTGCGGTTGTGACGGACCAACAGTTGGCACCGATCGGGCGAATCTAGGTCGCTTCGATCGTAGGGGTGCCAGTACATCACTCCACACCGAGTTGTCAATTCACATGTAGCTTCCTGAAGTAATGTAAGAGACACAGCGCATATTCAGCAGGTGAATTATTCCGTTCAACTCCGGCTAAGGACCCGTATCAGACGCACGGCTGCATACCCAGATTGGCAAACAGGTTTGCCTCGCTGAGTTTCAAGCACCCCCATCTTATTTGTCATGTGCTATTCAATTAGTTCAATGGAGTCCCCACAATGGAGCACCTCAACGAGTCAAATAAACTGTCTGGTGAGGAAGCACGAAGCGAACTCTATGCACTGTTGCATCGAGGTCTTTATCGCAAACAAGCCATTGAAAGGGTGGTTGAAATCGGAGCGAAGTATCTCAATCTAGACCATGGACACATCACCAGTATCGATGAAGACGAAAATCGCTGGGAGATCATTGGATCAACGGACTCGCCCGACGGACCGTATCCCGATGGCCTCACTGCGAAGTTGAGTGATTCATACTGTCGCCGTACATTTCAACAATCAACACCGCTTGCGTTACACGACGCTGGCAACCAAGGCTGGAAGGACGACCACGCATACCAGCTCCACCAGCTTGATACCTATCTCGGCATACGCATCGACGTGTTTGGTGAGCCATACGGGACAATCTGCTTCGTTGAATCTGATGGGCGGAACAAGCCGTTCTCCGAGGCCGAACAGATTTTCATCGAAGTAGCCGCTCAGATACTGAGAAAAGTACTCGAAGATACTCAGTACGAAAAGGACCTTGCTAACCGGGATCGATTGATTTCAGTTCTCAATCGGGTGCTTCGTCACAACCTCCGGAATGACTTGAATGTCGTTCATGGTAACGCACAACTGCTACTAGAGCAGACATCTGGAAGCGAGGCTACGTTAGCCTCAACCATTGAATCAAAAACGACCGAACTGATTTCTCTCGCCGAAAGTGCACGAAAACTGGAGAATCTCACAAAATCTATTCCAGTTTCGCGGCCGGTAGACATTGTCCCAATGGTGGAAAGAACGGTGAGTGAAATTTGTGATGAAAATCCCTCAGTCACCTGTTCTCTCAGTACTCCAGAGCAGGCCATCTCGTTTGCGGCCCCACAATTTTCAGATGCGATCTCGGAACTGCTCGAGAATGCGGCCAAACATGCGGGACCTGAACCGTCGATAGACGTGACAGTTCATCGAGGATCTGATCAAATTACGGTGCAGATCAAAGATGACGGTCCTGGGCTGCCTTCCGGTGAACGCAGAATCCTCTCTGGTGAAAGCGAGCAGCCATTACGCCACGGGAGTGGGCTTGGACTTGCCCTAGTCTACTGGATAATAACAAATCTTGACGCCGAGATTGATGTGACAACAACAGCTTCCGGAACGACTGTTGAAATGCACCTTCAACGTGCGGGATCCGTTCCACCACAGGTCAATTGAATCAGTGGATTCTGCCAGAACCAAGGTTTTTCAGCTCACAACGTCATGCTTGAAATCACACTAGGGAGAGCCACCCTGGACGGCAGGCACGATCGTCACGTCCGCCGCCGGGGGACAGTCGTCGTCGACCGTGACCCGATCGCCGTTCACCGAGATTCGGACACTCGGTCGCACCGACCCGTCC
>JBNJFV010000163.1:0-5615 GCA_051747145.1 Halobacteriota archaeon | reverse complement strand
CACGGACGCTCCTGCTTTAATCGCAGTTCGGCCTGATACATGGTCCCTCCTCGGATATCGATCCGTTCGCGCTCGAAGGACAAAGTACCATCCGTCTCAATGGCCGTTCCACGGGACTTTTTCGTCGCTACACTGGGCGTTCTCACAGATTTCCGAGTCGTTGCCTGAAACTCCGTTTCGTACTACGGTGGTCCCAATCCGATCAGGAGTATTTTCGAATTCGCATCGATTGCGCCTCGGACGCTCGATTGGGTGTTTCGACGCGAATACGACAAATCAACACACGAACAACTGTCAATTCGATCGGGTCGATCGACGCGTCGATCGGGCACTGTGAGGCATCACTCGAACAGGTCCGTCGCCAGATCGATCGCCGCATCGAGTTCCATCGGTCCCCGATCAGCCAGGGCCGCACGGTACGTTTCAATCCGATCGTCGGTGACTGGGACGTCCGCTCGCTCGAGCACCGATCGGGCGGCCGACTGTCCGGTCCCCGCCCCGAAGAGCAGTCGTCGTTCGCCCCCGAACGTGGCCGGATCGAACGGCTCGAAGGTGCTCGGTTCGGTCAACATCGCTGCCGTATGGATACCAGACTCGTGAGTAACGACGTCCGAACCGAGCATCGCCTTTCGATCGGCGATCGGTTCGTCGATGCAGTCGAGTACGTCGAGACACGTCGGAATCAATCGATCGAGGTCGATTTCGAGATCGTCGTCGTACTCCAGATACGCACACGCGATGACCTCTTCGATTGCGGGGTTTCCGGCCCGCTCGCCGAGAGAGGCGACGCTCGCGTCGACTCGATGGACGCCGAGTTCGTACGCGACCAGCGCGTTCGCGGTTGCCACGCCCATGTCGTCGTGGAAGTGAACGCCGAGTCGGCCGACCTCGACGGTCGAAGCGAGTTCCTCGATCGTCCGGCGCACGGATCTCGGCGTCCGAGCGCCCACCGTGTCGGCGAGCACGAGACATTCGACGTCGTCGAACGACGCTGCCGTCTCGCTAAGTGTCCCGACGTCGGTTCGAAAGGCGTCCGCCAGCGTGACGTGCACCGTCATCCCGGCGTCGTGGGCGTGATCGATCGCGGTGCGGAGCATCGAATGCATCTCAGTTTGATCGCTCCCGAGCACGTGATCGAGATACCGATCAGAAAATGAGCCGAAGATCTCGACCACGTCGGCGTTCGCATCGACCGCGGCGTCGATGTCCCCTTCGAGCGCACGCGCCAGCCCGACCACCTCCGCGTCCGCGTCGGTCGCGAGTTCCCGAATGACCGTTCTGTCCTTCTCACCGGTGATCGGAAATCCAGGCTGAAGGTACGGAACCCCGAGTTCGTCGAGCCGCAACCCGGCGGTGACCTTCTGTTCGATGCTGTACTCGCGCCCCGGCAGCTGGTCTCCCTCACGTAGTGTGACGTCACACAGGTCCATCAGATAACTCCGTGCCGCTCGAGGCGGGAGAGTTCATCGATCGACCTGCCGAGCTCCTCGCAGAACACCTCCCGGTTGTGTTCGCCGTGTCCCGGGCCCATGTGATCGACGCTACCGGGCGTCCGGGAGAACTTCGGAACCGGCCCGACAGTTTTCACCCGACCCACGTCGTCGTCTTCGACCTCGATGACAGCCTCCCGTGCCCGGAACTGCTCGTCTTCGAGCGTCTCGGGGATCGTGTAGACGGGGCCGACGATCGCGTCGTGAGCCGCCATCTCCTCGACCGCCCGTTCTGTCGTCCGCGTGCGCGTCCACGCCTCGATCGCCTCGTCGAGCGGGTCGGCGTTCTCGACACGTTTGTCGTTGGTCTCGAACCGCGGGTCGTCGACGAGTTCCTCCCGATCGATCGCGGTCATGACGCGCTCGAAGGTCCGCTGGTTGGACGCCGATAGCGTCATGTACCCGTCAGCGGTCTCGTAGACGTTTCGAGGTGCGGCGTTCGGGTGGCTGTTCCCCGTCCGTTCGCGGACGTACCCGGTCTTGTCGTAGCCTTCGATCTCCCCCAGAAACAGTCGATACAGGGGTTCGAAGAGGCTCACGTCGACGACCTGTCCCGCACCGCTGCCAGTCCCGTTCGGGCCGCCCGAGTCGCGTTCGTAGATCGCGAACATCGTCGCCTGCACGGCGAACATGGCTGCGGTGAGGTCCGCGAGGCTGATCGGCGGCAACAGCGGTTCTCGGTCCGGAAAGCCGTTGGCGTGGGCCCACCCCGAAAGTCCCTCCGCGACGGTTCCGAACCCGGGCTGTTCGGATCGCGGCCCCGTCTGACCGTATCCGGACACCCGAACGACGACGAGTTCGGGGTACAGTTCCCGCAACACGTCGGGACCGATCCCCCACCGTTCGATCGTGCCGGGTCGGAAGTTCTCGATGAATACGTCCGCACCGTCGAGCAGTTCGAGCAGGAGATCGACACCCGCTTCCTCGCCGAGGTCTATCGTCACGCACCGTTTGTTCCGACCGATCGACTTCCACC
Source organism: Halobacteriota archaeon (assembly GCA_051747145.1). Lineage (GTDB taxonomy): Archaea > Halobacteriota > Halobacteria > Halobacteriales > Haloferacaceae > JBNJFV01. The sequence continues at coordinate 3,149 of JBNJFV010000163.1, read as the reverse complement.
AAAGGGAGGTGTCACCGTCGAACGGTGGCCACGCTCGGAGAGAGTCCTCGTACGCTGGGTGTTCGACCATAATCACGTCCGCGCCGAAGTCCGCAAGCTGTGTCGTCGCGAAGCCGCCGCTTATCATCCCCGAACAGTCGACGACTCGCAGTCCCTCGAGCGGTCCGTCCGCGGTGTCACTTCCGGCATCTGCGTCACCGTCGTCCTCAACATTCGTATCCGTATTCGTATTCGTATTCGTATCCGTATTCGTATCCGTATTCGTATCCATATCCATCAGTGCGTATCCGTATCCATATTCATCTGTATCTCCATCAGCGAGTATCCAGATCCATATCCATCTGTATCTCCATCAGCGAGTATCCGAATCTGTATCCATCTGAATTTCCATCAGTGAGACGCGTCCGCACACACAGGTGGTCGGAGTACCTCAATCAACGTTCCGCCATCCACTGTTGGCCATTTATATCCGTCCTCGATAGAGTGTGCACGCATGTACGAGGTCGAACTCAAAGTCCGCGCCGACCACGATTCCGTCCGCGATCGGCTCGATCAACTTGGCGTCGCCGAACTCGAGGAGACACGACAGGTCGACACGTATTACGATGCGCCCCATCGGAACTTCGCCGAAACCGACGAGGCGCTGCGGATCCGACGTGAGACCTCCGGAGCCGGCTCCGTGGCCAAACTCACCTACAAGGGGCCGCTCGTCGAAAGCGAATCGAAAACCAGACGGGAACACGAAACGACCGTCGAGGACGTGGACGCCCTCGGGGCCGCGCTCAAATCGATGGGCTTCGAACCGGCCGCGACCGTCGAGAAACGCCGATCGAGGTTCGAATTCGACGGCTACGACGTACTGTTGGATTCGGTGTCCGGACTTGGAGAGTTCGTCGAAGTAGAAACGGAAACCGACGAACAGAACGTCGAATCGGCGCGTAACGGGGCGATCGAGGTCGTACAACGGCTCGGGTTGGCACCGGACGAACAGATACGGACCTCGTATCTCGGATTACTCCTCGAGAAATCCGCAGAGTAGCGGCAATATTTGACGGGTAGATACGCGCAGGTTATCGATAGCGTCCAGAAGGTTTCCGCAAGTTATAGCACCCGCGGTGACGAACCTCCGCTAATGCGTCGGAACATACAGGTCAGCGAACTCGATCGTCGTGCGGTCGAGGATCAGGAGGTCGAGATCGTCGAACGGAAGGGGATCGGACACCCCGACTCCATCTGTGACGGTGTCGCCGAATCCGTCTCCCGGGCGCTTTCGCAGTTGTATCTCGATCGGATCGGCAAAGTGCTTCATTACAACACTGACGAAACGCAACTGGTTGCCGGTCGTGCCGCCCCGGCGTACCGCGGTGGGGAGGTCGTCGAACCGATCTACATCCTCCTGGTCGGGCGAGCGACGAAATCGTACGAGGGCGAACAGCTCCCCGTCGGTTCGACGGCGCTCGCTGCTGCACGAGCGTATCTGAACGACACCATTCCGGAACTGGAGTTCGGTCGGGACGTGATCGTCGACGTGAAACTGGGAGAGGGGTCGGGCGATCTCCAGGACGTCTTCGGGGAGGACGAGGTCGAAGTTCCGATGGCGAACGACACGTCCTACGGGGTCGGCCACGCGCCGCTCACCGAGACCGAACGGATCGTCTACAACGCCGAACAGGAACTCAACACGACCTATGCGGCCGAGCATCCGGAACTTGGCCCCGACGTGAAGATCATGGGCAAACGCGAGGGCGATCAGATCGACATCACGGTCGCCGCCGCGATGATCGACTCGTACATCGCAGATCTGGACGAATACGATCAGGCGGTCGAAAACGTCCGATCGTTCGTCACCGGCCTCGCCGGCGAGTACACCGACAGAGCGGTACAGGTGGACGTCAACACCGCCGACAACTACGACGAGGGATCTATCTATCTCACCGTCACCGGCACCTCCGCCGAACAGGGCGACGACGGGTCGGTCGGTCGCGGAAACCGCGCGAACGGATTGATCACGCCGAACCGCCCCATGAGCATGGAGGCCACGTCAGGGAAAAACCCCGTCAACCACATCGGGAAGATTTACAACCTGCTTTCGACCGAGATCGCAGAATCGGTCGTCGAGGAGGTCGACGGCATCCGCGATCTACAGGTCAGGCTCCTCAGCCAGATCGGCCGACCGATCGACGAACCGCACGTCGCCGACGCACAGGTCGTCACCGAGGATGGCGTCGCCGTTTCGGACGTCGAATCTGAAATCCAAACGATCGTCGATCGGGAACTCACAAACGTCACGGACGTCACCCGACAGGCGATCGACGGCGACATCTCGACGTTCTGAGTTGGATCGCGGATGCAAAACCGATATAGCGCCGCACGGAGACACAGCTATCGTGACGCGCGTCTGTTTCGTCGGAGCCGACGGGATCGACCTCCGTGAGGAACTGCTCTCGAGGGAGACGTCTCGTGCGGCGCTTTCGACGTACGCGCTGGATCGACCCTTCGAGAATTCGATCGCACTGGAAACGGTCAGCCTCGGTGCGGCCGTCTCGCTGTGTAACGATCTCAACTGGTACCTCGTTCGGTTCGTCGATTTGGCGTTCGTGTTGGAACCGAGCATCAGCGACGCGGAGTGGCTCTCCCGGGAGCTGGCGAGTGACGTTCGGAACCGCTCTGTGCCGCCGGAGGAGACCGATCAGTATCTCACCGTCTACGGGCTCGAAGGCGATCGACTCGTCGAGCCCATGTACGCGACGCGCGTGGACGGGGAGATTCCCGCCTACGATCTCAGAGACGTCGACGAGACGGTCGTCGTTCGGGTGTCCGAACGGGAGTTCGATACCTGAGCGGACGAAGGTACGTTGGCGCCGGCGGCGAAGGCTGCGGCGCGGACGAATGTACTTTCGCACAGACGGCTAAGATTGCGGCGCGGACGAATGTACTTTCGCACAGACGGCTAAGATTGCGGCGCGGACGAAGGCACTTTCGCGCGTATATCCGCCCGTCCAGACGCAGTTCGAACTCGTGATCGTGATCGTGATCGCGACCACCGATCGGTGGTCGATCTATCGATCGGTGGTCGATCGAATCACCCGCTCACCACGTGCGGCCGTCCGGGTCACTCGAACAGCCCGGTCGAGACGTACCGTTCGCCG
>JBNJFV010000162.1:0-5618 GCA_051747145.1 Halobacteriota archaeon | reverse complement strand
GCGACGACCTCGGTTTCTACGGCCGCCAATATCGCGAGCAGAACGAGCGCGTAGATCGCGGTGACGATGACGACGCTGCCGATCACCGCTCGCGGGAGGTTCTTCCCGGGGTTTTGAATCTCCTCGGCCACGGATGTGATCTGGACGAATCCCAGAAAGGAGACGAACACGAGCCCCGTAACCGGGAGGAGCGGTGCCCACCCGAACGGATCGATCGGTCGGAGGGTCTGCAGGTCGGCGTTGAGGACGCCAAACAGCGTGAAAACCGCAAGAATCCCAACGAGGGTGACGACGATGACGTTCTGCAGGCGTCCGGTCTCCTTTGCGCCCACGTAGTTGACTGCGATGAAGAACGCGGCACCGGCGAGCCCGATCATCTGGGCGGGTTCGAGGGCGAGTGGCCCGACGGAGAGGGCCGAAACCACGATGAACTGATTGACGTACGCGCCGAAGCCGTACATGTAGAACGCGGAGGCGAACGCGAGCCCGATCCAGTTGCCCCAGCCGGCGATCGACCCGAACAGCGGTCCGAGCCCGCGGTTGACGTAGTAGTACGCGCCGCCGGAGACCGGCATCGCCGTTCCGAGTTCCGACGCCGACAATGCCGTAAGCAGCGCGATCCCACCGCCGATGACGAACGCCAGCGCGGCCAGGGGGCCCAGGCGGGCGACGGAGGGCCCCGGGAGGACGAAGATGCCCGCACCGATCATCGTCCCGACGCCGATCGTCAATGCGGCGAGTGGGCCGAGGTCTTTGGCGAGTTCTTCCTCGTTACTCACGTTCGATCACCCGATCAACCGCGTCACTACTCACGTTCGATCACCCGATCAACCGCGTCACTACTCACGTTCGATCACCCGATCAACCGCGTCACTACTCACGTCCGATCACCCGATCAACGGTCGGCACCGCACACGTCCGATCGTCTTTCCATCGAACGACTCGGAACTTGCACACGGCCAACCGTCTCACGAGACGACATTGAAACTTTTGTATTCGGCTAGCGCGTCCAGTCATCGGCGTCCGAACAGCCTGTCGAGGATCGAACGGTGCGTCTGCCGCTCTGTGATGAGTACAGAACAGTCGACGTCTTCGAGGACGTCGAGAACGAGCGATCCCCGGACCAGCCGCGATAACACACCTGCCTCCGTCGCGCCGATGAGAATCATGGTGTGTGCAGCCGCTGCGGCTTCGATCGCGGGCTCGACCGCACCGGTTTCGACCTGTAGCGTCGCATCCGAGAGTCCACGATCGTCTGCCCACGACCGGAGGAATCGCTCTCCAGCGTCGCGTTCCGCCGCGACGTGTAGCACCGTCACCGCCGAGTCGAACGCCTCGTGAAGCGCCAGTGTTATTTCTGCGGCCAGATCGGTGTGGGGGCCGCCCGTCGTCGGGAGCAAGAGTCGAGCGGGGTCGAATCCCCGATCGCGAAACACGAGCAGGTCACACGGCAACGAGTTTGCGATGTCGTCGACGATCGGCTCGACTCGCCCGCCGACGCCCGGCGTCTCCGGCCCCCAGCCCATGATGCAAACGTCCGCGCGGTGACGGCGTGCAGCGTCGAATAGCGCTTCGAACAGCCGGTGGGAAAAGACGGTGTGCGTTTCGATCGGCGCGCCGAGCTTCGAGGCGCTCCGACGGGCGTCGGCCAAAAGATCAGTCGCCGCCTCGGAGTCGAACTTCTCCTGGGCGGTTTCCAGCGACGTCTGATCCGGTACCTGAAGGATCGTGACGGCGACGACGCGTCCGTCATATCGGTTCGCGATCGCCGCGCCCAACGACACGAGGTGGGCTTCGGTCTCGGGACTCGACAGCGCGACGAACGCCACGAACTCGTCCGATCGACGCGATCTGTCCCCCTCGAAGTGGTCTGCGTTCGGCTGGCGGTCCGACGGCCGTGGCATACGGTACCATCAGTTCCAATCGTTTTTACTACTTCGAACGCGTAGATCGGATGTGAGCGAAGAAACTGGGCGTCGGAACCTCCGAATGCCCCACGGCGACGAGCTGTTCGCGGTCGTCACCGAACACAACGGTGGCAACCACGTCAGAGTACGGTGCGAGGACGGACAGAACCGAATGGGACGGATTCCCGGTCGAATGAAATACAGGACGTGGATCAACGAGGGCGACGTCGTCCTCGTCGAACCGTGGGACTGGCAGGACGAAAAAGCCAACATCGAGTGGCGGTACACCGGTCAGGACGCCGATCAGCTGCGGCGCGAAGGCCACATCGACTGAGACCCCTGCGTACCCTACGACACAGCATCCGCGAGCGATGGCTCGGGTGTTCGACCACCCCTACAGGTCGGCGACGAGTTCCGGGGTGACGTCGTCGTAGCCGACGACCCGCCCACCCATCGGTTCGATCGCAGCGGTCGCATCCGCCGCGTCGGAAAACGGGTGGAGGTCCGGACCCATCGCCCCCATGACGTCGCTGTCGACGACGAAGACGGCGTCCGTCGCGTCGACGAACGTCTCGGATTCGACGTGACTCGAAACGTATCGACTGGTTCCTTCCTCTACGATTTCGTACTCGACGATCGAATAATCCGTGACGTACGTCGCGATCGGATCGTGTCCCCGTCGTTCGGCACCGAACCGATCGACGAACAGTTCGCGGACGCTGTCGAACCACGTTGGTCCGTCCCGGTTCTCAGGTGGGCCCTCGGCGTAGAACACCTGTCCGTTCGGTCCGAAGTGGTTCCCGATTACCATCCCGCAAACGTCGCACTGTTTGCCGCCACCCAGATCGATCGGCTCGGGTGGCTCCTCGGGTCCAGAATCACCGCCGAGACACCCCGAGACTGCGCCAATGGCCGTGGCCGCCATCGCGAGTACCGATCGCCGGTGGACACAGCCGGACGGTGTGTGGTCTGCGATCCCCCGGTCGGCGTCTCCGTCCGACGCGCCGAACGCTGGTTCCCCGATCATCCTCAGAGCCTCCGCCGTGCGACCAGCCGCGAGGCGAGCGCGATCGGCACGACACACCACGCCACCAGTGCGACGGCGAGGACGCCGTTCGACAGGGCTGTCTCGGCCAGCGCGGCGGTGAACCCCCCGCCGGTCGTCGTCCCTAACCCGCTCAACACGAGGATTCGGAAGACGCTCGCCGGGTTGACCAACACGAGCCCCGACAGGACGGCGTCGGGCAACGCGAACGCGGCGACGAGGCCCAACGAGAGGAGGTCGTGGATTAACACGAACCACACCCAGACTGCAAGCGCCGCGCCGAGCGCGTGGGTCTTTTCGCCGGCGATCGTCGAAAGCAACACGGCGATCGACAAAAACGCGGCTCCGACGGCGACGGACGCCGCGAGAAACGCGAGAAACGACCCCCAGTAGGTGACCCCGAACTCTCCGAGCAAGAGCGCGCCGGTCACCCCGAACCCGAGCACCGTCGCGCCGCCGAGCACGGTCGCCCGTCCCAGATACGTCCCGACGACGACGCTCGCCCGCGAGACCGGCAGCGCGAAGATAACGTCGAGCCACCCCTGTTCGTCGCGGCCGACGATCGCGTCGTACCCGAACGAGAGCGCGGCTAACGGGACGAGATACACCGCGAGGCTCGTCAGGCTGGCGATCACCCGCTCCATCCCTTCGGGACCGACCGCCGATCCGCTGAAGGTGGCCAACATCACCCCAAAGAGTGCGAACAGCCCGGTGAGCGCGAACGCCCATCGCCCGCGCACCGCGAGGCGGTACTCGGTCGTCGCGACGGTCCTGACGTGTCGAATCCACGCTGGCGATCTCACAGACAGCGCGTATTCGTCTTCGGAGTCGTACTCGTCGTCCGATGCCGTTTGGGCGGCGACGTAGCCGCCATCGGTTTCGGTGTGTTCACCCGGATCGTTGACGGTTTCGGTGTGTTCACCTGGACCACCGTCCGTTTTGATGTGCTCACGGAGGTCGCCGGTCGACTCGCGACCTCGATCGGGCTCACGCGCCGCATCGGTCCCCGAATCTGGCGTTGATGTGTGGCTCATGATCTCACCGCCGCGGAATCGACATTCGTGTCTGTTATCGGCTCGCTTCTCGCGTCCGCCTCCGGGTCGATCGGCTCACCGTCGATCGCGTCGTGGAAGGCCCCCGAAAGCCCGGATCGATCGACCCGCACGTCCGCGAGGTCGTGACCGGCAAGCGCCCCGAAGAGGTCCGCCAGGCGGTTCGGCTCGCAGTCGACGCACACGGCGTCGTCGATGACCGTCGTAGCCCCGATCGAGTCGACGGCCCCGAGGATCGGCTCGATCGAGCCAGCCGGTTCGAGGCGAACGGTGACCTGCCTCGAAAGAAGGGTTTCGACGGGACCGCTCGCCCGTATCCGCCCCTCGTGCAGGACGGCGACGTGATCGCAGAGCCGTTCGACCTCCGAGAGCACGTGCGAACAGAAGACGACTGTCGCGTCCGTCTCCGTCTGGATCCGTTCGACGCTGTCGTGAAACTCCGCCACTCCGCGCGGATCGAGCCCCGCCGTCGGCTCGTCGAGGATGAACACCGACGGCTCCGCGAGCAGCACCGTCGCGAGCCCCAACCGGCGTCGCATACCGTTCGAATACCCCGACACGCGTCGATCGGCGGCCGAAAGCGACAGGCCGACCGTCTCCACGGCCGCCTCGATCCGCCCGTCGTCGGAGAGCCCGCGCATCCGGCTGTGAAACTCGAGGACCTCCCGGCCGGTCAGCGCCGGCGGGAAGCCGATCCGTTCGGGAAGGTAGCCGACCCGCTCGCGCAGCCGTCTGCCGGCGGTTGTCACGTCGGTGCCGCCGAGCTGCAGGGTGCCCTCGTCGGGCCGATCGTGGCCGACCAGCAGTTTGAACAAGGTGGTCTTGCCCGCGCCGTTCGTCCCGAGCAACCCGAAGGTCGATCCGTCCGGTATCTGCAGTGACAGGCCGTCGAGGGCCGTCACGGCCCCGTACTCCTTTCGTACGTCCTCAACGTTGATGTGCATAGATCCTCCAGTCGTGTCGTGGTTCGACCATCGGCTGTCGATCGACGATCCCCGGCGATTCGATGACGGGGAACGAACTCTCTGCGAGCCTGACGGCCTCGAACGCCGGGCTGTCTGCGAACACCTCCGCCTGCGGGTGGCTGGCGATCAGGTGTTCGACTAACCCGGCCGGTCGATGTCTGCTCTCGCTCACGCCGTCGCCGTCGAGATCGGCGGTCCGTGCGTCCGACCAGTAGTTGCCCCGATCGGTTCCGTTCCAGACCGCGAGCGTCTGTCGCGTCGTTTCGACGGCCCGATCGTTGTCGATGAAGCTGTTGGCCGCGACCAGCTGTCCCTCGCTCCCGGCGGTACTGTGGATCCCGACCGCGTTCCGGAGGACGAGGTTGTTCGTAATCTGATTGTCCTGGGCGTTGTAGACGTAGAGCCCGTTCGCGTTTTCGACGAGCACGTTGCCGTCGATCGTCGATCGCTCGATGTCCTTCGCCAGGATGCCGTGGCCGCTCGTGTCGGCGTTTCGAATCGCGGTGTTGTTGCGGATCACGAGTCGTTCGCTGACCATCAAGGCGTAGCCGACGCCGTTGTCGACGGCGACGTTGTCGACGAGCTGGTTGTCGTCCGAATACATGTAGTGAACGCCGTACCGGTTGTTCCACATCGCGTTGTTCGACGC
>JBNJFV010000161.1:0-5623 GCA_051747145.1 Halobacteriota archaeon | reverse complement strand
GGCAACGGCAACGGCTCTACCGAGTACCAGACGGTTCTCTCCGTTCCATCGCTCGAGTTCACCTTCTTCTCGCGGATGCAAAACGCATTCGACGCGGCGATCGAAGAGAACGACAACCTCACTGGAGACTTCCTCGACGCGGGGAACAGCCAGTCCGATCAGGTGTCGGACCTGGAGACGGCCATCTCGAACGAGGTCGACTTCATCATGGTCTCCCCCATCACAGCTGAGGGGATCGCTCCCATCGTCGACCAGGCCAACGACGCCGATATTCCCATCGTAACGATCGACCGGAATATCTCCGAGGGAGAGATAGCCACGTACGTCGCCTCGAACAACGTGGACCTCGGCACCCGGTCGATGGAGCTGTGTCACGGATTCATGCAGGAAATCGAGGACAAGGACGAGTACAACGTCCTCGAGATTCAGGGAACCCAGGGCGCGAGCGTCGTAAACGACCGGAAGGAGGGCGGTGACGCCTACGTCGCCGATAACCCGGTGACGCTGCTCGACAGTCAGCCGGCCGACTTCTCTACCGAAGAGGCACTGGGCGTGATGGAGGACTTCATCACGAGCTACGGAGACGAAATTGACGGCGTCTACGCCCACAACGACCTCATGGCCCTCGGCGTTCATCAGGCGCTCTCGAGTAGTAACCTCGAAGACGTGGCCGTCACCGGTATCGACGGAAGTGAGGTGTGGGTCGACACGTTCAGCGAGAACGATTACTACGGTACCATCGCGCAGTTGCCCGAAGAGATGGTCAATCAAAGCGTGGAAGCCGGGTTGATGGCTGTTCAGGGCGAGGAACTGGACGATTACTACCAGATCGAGGGGCTGGAAGTCACCTCCGAGAACGCAGACGACTACCTCAGCGAATACTTCTAATCCGACGTTCTGGGCCCATTCTGGACCACTCCAGAGCGGGCCCGTGATCCGCCATCCCGGCTGCCCCCACGCCGCTAGACGCGAGGCATGACTTCGTCGGCGAACAGACGCAATCCCTCCAGCGACGGGTAGTCGATGAACATCAACTGGAACCGTTCGAAGCCCAGATCAGCGATCGACTCGATCTGCTCGGCGACGTCGGCTGGCGTCCCGATGAAGTAGTCACCGTGCTCGCGGGCCTCCTCGGCGGTGGTCAGTTCGAACTCCTGGTCGGGCGAGGCGCTGGGGACCGGCAGGACGCGTTCGAGTAATTCGTCGACGCGTTGCTGGGAGTCCGCGACCAGGCAGTGGCCCAGCCAGGTGTACTCGACGTCGTCCGGGGAGCGGCCGACCTCGTCGAGGTACCGCTCCAAGTGGCCGATCTTCTCCTCGATAGGCGGGCCGCGGTTCCGGCTCGTGATCTCTACGTTCCAGGCGTCGGCGTACTCCGCGACCAGACGGAGCATCCGTGGTCCGCTGCCACCGATCATTATCGGCGGATGCGGGTCCTGCACTGGCGGGGGGTTGTTCGGCGCTTCGTCAACCTGGTAGTACGTGCCCTCGAACGTCGCCGGACCGTCACTCCACATCGCTTTGCATATCTGGAGCGTCTCCTCCAGTCGGTCGATGCGTTCGTCTATCGGTGGAAAGTCGTAGCCGTAGGCCCTGTGTTCGGCCTCGTGCCATCCCGCACCGAGGCCCAGTTCCATCCGACCCCCGCTCGTGATGTCCAGCGTTGTGGCCATCTTCGCGAGGAGGGCGGGATTCCGGTAAGTCGCGGCGGCGACCATCGGACCGAGGACTCCCGAGTCGGTGAGCCCGGCCATCGTCCCCAGTAACGAAAAGACCTCGAGTTCGGATCCGTCCCGGCCGAGCATGAAGTGGTCGGGCGCCCAGAACCCCTCGTATCCGAGGTTCTCGGCGAGGGCGATAGCACCCTCCGTCTGGGGCCAGTCGAACGATTCGTACAGCGGGGTATCCCGGTGGACGCCTTTCCCAGGGAACGCCGGGACCATCCACTCGAATGTCGGTCTCGTCACGTGTCAGAAAACTCCGGCAGGGAGTATGAAAGTTGCGTGCGAGGGCTTTTTACAGGTGCGGCGTGCAATTGCGGAACGCCCGTTCTGTGAGCCACGTCATGTCACCGGACGAGAGACCGTCGACGTGCTCGATCCAGGAGAGCGCCTCGGCGTACTCGGCGTCCCCGTAGTCGGGATGGCTCACGTTCGGAAAATCCGACCCCCAGATGACGCGCTCTCTGCCGGCCGTCTCGAGTAACCACCGCAGGTGGTCGTGGACGTCCGCATACGGGTACGCCTCGTCGGACACGAAGGGGGTCTCAGACACTTTGACGTAGGTTTGATCGTGTTCGAGGACGTTCCCGAGACGAGCGAAGCTCTCCTCGCCGACGGGGTCGGCCGGATCGGCGTGGGCCCAGTGGTCGACGAGAATTCGCAGATCGGGATAAGTCTCGATCAGTTTCTGAACCTGGTCAAGCTGGCCGTGGTGGACGAATAGCTGGACAAGGGCGTCGGTCTCAGCAGCGATCGTCCATACTTCGTCGCGTTCGGCGACTGCGGCCGGGAGCCACTCGGCCTCGGGATCGAACGATCCCCACATGTCGCGGTGATCGCGCGGGAACTGAACGCCGAGCCGGAAACCGAGGATCCCGTCGACGGCCATGTACTCCCGGAGCTTCTCGGGAGCCTCGTCGTCGAACACGTCCAGCATCACGATCCCATAGAGGTCGTCGTGCTCTCGAACAACGTCGACGAGGTAGCCGTTGTCCGTCCAGTCGTAGATCGGGTAGCCGACGACGACCGCCTCGTCGACGTCGATATCGTCTATGTCCCCGCGGAGTTGCCCCGCCGGATACGTGATTCCGACGGAGAATTCCTGGACGATGGTTGCATGCAGTTCGTTCACCCACGGGTGGTCGTACGTCGGTTCGGCCCACGCGTGCGTGTGAGTATCGATCGTCATACTCGCACCTTCCGCGGACGAAAAATAAGTCTTCACGTGTGGAGAAGGCCGGTTCGGGCCAGACTGGCCGTGGGAGCGTTTTATGAGACCCCAGGTCGTGACGACGGATATGGTACACGCGACCTGGGGCGAGTGGTTCATCTCCGAAATTGAACGCAGCGATCCCGAGGGCGTCGCGGTCTGGTATCTCGGTTGTAACGGGTTCGTGCTGCGGTCGGCGACGACGACGCTCTATATCGACCCGTACTTTGCCGATGGCGACCCGCCGGAGCTCATCCGGATGATCCCGGTTCCGATGGACCCCGCGGACGCCGAGGAGTGCGACGCCGTCCTCGTCACCCACGAACACATAGATCACATGCATCCGCCGTCGTACGGGCCGCTGCTCGACGCCGGGGCGTCGCTGTATGCGCCGCAGGCGGCATACGAATCGCCAGATTACGAGGGTGATTTGCTGGCCACCGACGACGCTCGAAACACCGTCGAGACCGGCCAGTCGTTCGAGATCGGCGATTTTACGGTTCACGTCCGTAGCGCGAACGACCCCGACGCCATTGAGCCGGTGTCGTACGTCGTCGAACACGACGCCGGGACGTTCTTCCACGCGGGCGACAGCAAGCCGACGGACGCGTTCGCGGACGTGGGGTCGGCGTTCGACATCGACCTGGGCGTCCTGGCGTTCGGTAGCGTCGGCCGAATACACTACGTCGACGACGGGGAGACCCGGCCGACGAAGTGGTATATGAACGAGAACGAGGTGGTCGAGGCGGCCAACGCGCTCCAGTTGAATCGCCTGCTTCCGTCGCACTACGACGTATGGGCCGGCGTCACTGCGGATCCGAAGGTGCTCCACGAACACACCGCGTCCTATGAGTATCCGCGCATCATCGACGTCGTCCGAATAGGGGACCGCCTCGATCTTGGCGAACCCGGTGTCGTCCCGCCATCGACCCATAGCTGAGGCGATTCGCCAGCGCGCTCTCAGTCGAGTCGCACGACCGCACCGTCGCCGTCCGATTCGTACACCGCCTTGAGCGCACGAATGTCCGTGAGCCCGTGTTCAGCGTCCGGGTACGGGTCCTCCTCTGTGAGCAGACAGTGCGAGAAGTACTCGAACTCCTCTTCCATCTGGTCGACCTGCTCGAAGTCGATGTCTATCGACGTCTCGCCACGTGATACCGTCAGCGCGCGATCGTCCCACGGGAAGAAGGCAGGCTCGACGCGGACTTCCCCTTCGGTGCCGGTGATCCGGATATGACTCGCCATGTGGGCGCTCTGGCTCGCGGTGCAGACCGCGAAGATGTGGTCGGGAAAGTCGGCCCTGAACGCCGCATGTTCGTCGGGGACGTCACTGAACTCCTCCTGGACCGAGGCGACCGACCCGGAGATCGCCACCGGATCGGCGCCGAGCAGGAAGCGTGCCGTGTTGAGCGAGTAGATGCCGATGTCCATCAGGGCACTCCCACCGGACATCTCCCAGTCGAGACGCCACTGGTCCGGGTCGGGGACCAGATCGAGGATCGGCTGAGACATGTTGCTGTGGACGAACACAGGCTCACCGATGAGTCCCGAATCGATGATGTCCCGCGCGCGTCGGACGGCCGGTTCTGTGTGCATCCGGTAGGCCACCATCAGCGGGATGTCTGCGTCTTCGCTCACCTCGACAATCCGCTCGGCTCGCTCAACCGTTGCTTCCATCGGTTTCTCACAGAGGACGGCCTTGTCGAGTTCGGCGGCGGTCTCGACGAAGGGGAGGTGAAGGGCATTCGGCGTCACGACGTAGACGGCGTCGTAGGCGTCGACCGCCTCCCCGTCGTGGAACTCGTCGTAGGTGATCGCCTGCTCGACGGTGTCGGAGTCGGCTGCGACGTCAGTGGCTTTCTCCCTGTCTCCGCTGACTAACACGGTCGTTTCACAGAGGTCCGCTGCAGCCACGGCAGGCATCGCTTGCTCCCGCGTCCACCAGCCGACGCCGATCATGGCAAATCGGACCGGGTCGTCCGTCTCCGTGACGTCCTGCCAATCACGATGATCGAACTCGTCCAACAGAGTTTCCAGATCCATGGCAGACAACACTCACCCGACTGACAAAGACGTTGTGCTACACAGCATGGAGTGGGGCGCTCGACCGCCTTGGTAGCCCAAAAAGGCAATCACGTCTGACCGGATTTGCGAGAAGTCACACCGCTCATAAAATAGCTATTTCGGCGACGATGGTCGCCCTTTGCCGACTTGTCATCGACGAATCCACTACGGTAAGGACAGAAACGAGTCAACAAGGAGCCACCACCGCCCACTGATCCGACCGGTTTCGAGCAATCGTCGACCGAGATCGATGAACCCAGCTCTCCCGTGGTTTATCCACAATAGGACGAGCCCAGACAAAAGCGGGCTCAGTCCGCCTTTGGGATAATGGTATCGTTGTTTGGACGAAGAGATGATAGCACATATCTTGCTATATTTATGCCCTTACACATCCTGCATTGTTATTGGTGAAGAACAATGGCAGAGACAGAGACATCAGTAAGTAGTGTCGCCCCCTTCGTACGGCGGCAAGACGAGGGAGACCGACTCAACATGTTTGGCGGTCTCACCTTCATCAAGGCCACCGGAGAGGAGACAGGTGGAGCATATGGTGTCATCGAACAACGGGCAAACGCGGGCATGATGACCCCGTTGCACGTCCACCACACCGAGGACGAACTCTGGTTCG
>JBNJFV010000160.1:0-5631 GCA_051747145.1 Halobacteriota archaeon | reverse complement strand
ACGAGGCGGGCGGGTCACGGGTCGATTATGCGGGGAACTGAACTAAACTGAACTAAACCGGCGGACATCGCGACACAGACGCAAACGTATTTATCATTGAGGTGAGGCGTGTACGGTATGAAGGACATTGGTGAGGCGATCGCGTATCCGATGGAGAACGACGAGTGGATCACGACCGTCGGTATCGGCGGTATTCTTGCGCTGCTTGGGGTTTTCCTGATACCGCTATTTTTGGTGTACGGCTACGTCGTCCGCGTCATTCGCGCCAGTACGGCCGGTGAACCCGAACCACCAACGTTCGGCGATTGGGGTGCGTTACTGGTCGAGGGGCTACAGGCGTGGGTGATCGGGCTCGTGTACATGCTGATTCCGGTTGTCGTCGGAGCCGTCACAGTCGGTAGTTCCATTGCGGCGCTGGCAACTGGTAGCGAGGCTGGCGCAGCCGCTGGATTCGGCGGCATGTTCGTCGGCTTGACCGTGACGTTCCTTTTAACGATCGTCTTCGGGTACGTCGCGGTCGCCGCCGTCGTGAACTTCGCCCGCGAGGAGCGATTCGGCGCGGGGTTCGACGTCGGCGTCATACAACAGGTGGCGTTCGATCGGGAGTACGCGATCGCGTGGCTGGTCTCGGCGGTCGGCTTCTTCGCGGTGAGCCTCGTCGGGGGCATTCCGTTCATCGGGTGGATCGTCGCCCCGTTTGTGGGATTTTACGTGGCGATCGTCGCAGCCGATCTGTGGGCCGACGGCTTCGCGAGTGCGATCGACACCGTCTGAGCACCCCCACACCGAAGCACCTCACCGTCGACCGATCGAGTCAAATTGAATCGGACGATCGACCGATCTAGTCAAATTGAATCGGACGATCGACCGATCGTGGCTACTTGGTACGACGTTCAGATTCCGAGCACGCGCTTTGGGTTCTCGTAGACGACGGCTCTCACGTCCGCTCGATCGACGCCCAACCGGAGCAGATCCATCGCCGTCCGCTTCAACACGAACGAGTCGTTTCGCATCGCGCCGATGAGGTCGGTGTCCACGATGACCCGATCGGAGCCGTGTCGATCGATCGCCCGTTTGACGTCGCGGGCGTCGACGCCGCGGAGCCACGGCGCGCTGACGCTGTAGGCGAGCCAGCAGTCGGTCTCGCCGAGCACTCGATCGACGACGGGATCGCCCGCGTGATCGATCACGAGCTGTTCGTCCGCCAGCCCCACCTCCGCGGCCAACGCGAGATCGATTTCGACGGCGTCGAGCTTCGCCGTGTCGGGCGCTAATTGCGGTTCCGTGAAGTTCTGGTTGCCCTCCTCGTAGCTGTGACTCTCTCGCGGATCGACGTCGCCTTTGCTCGATCCGGGGGTGTGCAACAGCACCGGGAGGCCGGTTTCGCGGGCGACGTGGAACTGTTCGCGGACGATCGCTTTCTGGTCTTCGAGCGGCCACGCCGTCGTGTGCTGTGTGGACTCGATCCCCGTTTCGCCGATCGCGACGACCTCCGGCAGTTCGCAGTACGCCGGGAGCGCGGCGACAAGCGCTTCGGCGTCCGCCACGCGCGACCACGTGTGGATCGCGACGGCGACGTACTGGTCGTAAAAGTGACGGTGTGTGAACGCCCGCGCCCGCCGAACGGCGTCGTCCCACAGAAATCGCACGTCGGCAGCGGCGACTGGGCGATACGGTGCCCAGTAGTATCCCGCGGCGATCATGACGGCGGCTTCGTACCCTGCGAGGTCGAATTTCTCGCGATCGTTCCACGTCAACGACTGGGTGTGTTGGTGGATGTCCACGAGCGGGAGGTCGATCGGCGTCGGCGGCGCGTCGGTTTCCGGAGGAAGGCCGATGTCGCGTGCGGTCGGGTCCGTCATGGGTCGCTCCACGTCGGTGCCCCGTCAATACGACAGTTGGTAACTACTAACACGATCTGACGTGGGGTCGAACGGGAGTTAAACTTCGCGTTCGGGCAGTGCCGATCGAAAACCGGCCACGGCTGGCAGCCTCGCTGCTCGATCGGTCTGGACTATTTCGAACTGGCGGTTGTCGATCGGAACGCGCCTCACAAAAGATCTATAGCGGGAGGTAGATTTGAACTACCGGTCTCCGGGTTATGAGCCCGGCGGAATCTCCTGGCTATCCCATCCCGCTGTATTCACCAAAACGGGTACGACGGTTAAGGGTTATGATTCGATCGCCGTATGCGAGTTTTCACCGTTCCGCACGCCAGGTTCGTTCTCCTGGCGCCGTGGCCTTCTCGCGGGTCTTCGGTCAGGAGGCGACGCGCCACGTGAAGAGGCTTTCTGCGACGTAGTTGACGAGGAACGAACAGCCGATCGCGATCGGCATGGTGAGCACCGGCCACAGGTCCGTCTCGCCGACGTAGACGCTGGTTCCGGTTCCGGTGAGGCCGACCACGACGACGAACTGCACGGCCAACCCGCCGCTCCGGACGAGGTTCGATTTGAGGAACCGTCGAACCACGGGCATCCGTCCGGTCCGTCCGGCCTCGGCGAACGTCCACCGATCGTTGATGAGGAACATGACGACGATCGCCGCTTCGGCGCCGATCACCTTCGCAAACGCGGGTGCCACGAGACCGGCCAGTGTGAGCGTCGAGCTGATCGAGAGGTCGACCACCGCGCCGACGGCCCCGACGGAGGCGAACTGCCCGAAGCGCTTTCCGGAGGCGAGTTCGTCGACGATTCCCGCCACGCTCATTCGCCTCCGCCGGTCCCATCGGTGTCCCGCTGTCTCTCCTCGAAGAACGTTCTCGACTCGTCGGATTCGGCCACCCGATCGAGGACGGACGGACTCCCTGACAGCGTCCGATCGACGAGTCGGTGGATTCGATTTCCGCCACGTAGCCGTGCGCGGTGTCGAGCGGCGAACACCCCGCGAGCCATCCCCAGCGTGTCTCGAATCGGCGATACGGTCGATCCCGGCACGTCTTCCCACTCGATCGGGACCTCTTCGATGCGATACGAGTGTGCCCCAACGAGCGCGATCAGTTCGATGTCCCACGCGAATCCCGGCTCGTGGAGCTGTTCGCGGACCGCTTTCCAGGCGGCCGCGTCGATCGCTTTCGCCCCACATTGGTAGTCGTACAATTGCGCGTCGAGTACCATTCGTGCGAGCGCGGCGAACCCGTCGCCCAGGTACCGTCTCGCGAACGTCTGGTGGGACGCGACCGTCGACTCTGGGTGTCGGCGCGACCCGACTGCGAGATCGGCCTCGCCGTTTACGACCGGCGTGACGACGCGTTCGAATTCGACGGCCGCCGTGCTCCCGTCGGCGTCAGCGAACGCCAGCACGTCGGTGTCGAGCGACTCGAACCCCGCCGTGATCGCCGCTCCCTTCCCCCGACGACGAGACGACACCGCGATCGACGCGGGGAGTCCTCGAAGGGCGTCGACGACGCCGGGTGTCGGGTCGTCGAGTTCGACGCGGATCGCGTCGGGATCGATCTGCCGGTCGATCGCCTCCACGTATCTCGACAGCCGATCGGGATCGGGTTCGAACGCGGGGACCACAATCCCGAGGCTCCGTGTCATGTCCGTGGCTATCGCGGGTACGGTAAAAAGCCGTTTGACTTCGATCTCTCCACGCGCATTTTTGCGGCCGATTCCACGATGTATGCGCTTGCGATCGATCGTCCCCCGATCGGTCGCCAGGTTCGACATCGGCGGGGGTCGGCCATCGCGTCGACCCAAAAGACGTATCCCATCGTGGCGTGCTCACCCGAACGATGGAGTACATCCTCGTCGCGTGGTGGCTTGTCACCTACGGGGTCCTTGGCGTACTCGGGTATCCGATCGCCGCGCGGTTGTTCGCGAGGTTTACCACGTCCGGCGTCGGGTTCTCGATACCGATCGCGCTCGTCGTGACGACGGTCGTCGCCTACTGGGTCGGTCACGTCTCCTTCGGCCCGATCGCGCTGGGTGCCGGCCTGTTCGCCCTCCTCGTCCTGTCGGGCCTTGCGCTGTTCGATCTTGCGGCCCTCCGAAAGCGACGCGTGGCGCTTGCCGCGTCGATCGACCCGCGACCGACCGCCGCCGTCGATGCGGCCGTCGTCTTCGTCGCCGCCTTTCTCCTCGTCGTCCTCGTCCGAAGCGCAGATCCCGCCGTGTTCGCGATCGGCGGCGAGAAGTTCCTCGATTACGGGTTATTGCGATCGATCGGCCGCGCGGAGACGCTCCCGCCAGAGTCGATGTGGTTCGCCGGCGAGAGCGTTCGGTACTACTACGGCGGCCATCTTATGACGGTCCTGCTGTCGATGCTTTCGGCCACGAGCGTCGACTTCGCGTACAATCTCGCGCTGGCTGGTTTCTTCGCGATGGTCGTTACCGCCGCCTACGATCTGGCGACCGCGATCGCGGCCGATCACGGCTACCCGGCGCGGCTCTCGGGCGTCTTCGCGGCGGTGTTCGTCGGACTCGCGGGGAATCTCGCGACGATCGGGTGGATACTCGCACCGCACCTCCCCGAGCGACTCGGAGCCGTCTTCGCGGCCGCGTGGGCGACGGGGAGTTCTGCGGAGCAATCGGCGGTGCTCGAGGGGACCGCTCCGTTCAGCTACTGGGCACCGAGCCGCGTCGTTCCCGGGACGATAAACGAGTTCCCGTTTTTCGCGTGGCTCAACGGCGATCTGCACGCCCACATGATGGGGACGCCGTTTCTCCTGCTCGGGGCGGCGATCGCCTACAGCTACTGGCAGACGCCCGAACGAGCCCGAACCAGACGGCGCATCCTGCTTTTCGGTGCCATTCCGATCGTCGGGGGGCTACAGGTCGTCGTCGACACCTGGAGTGTGCCGACGATCCTCGGGGTGACGTGGCTCGCGCTCGCCTTTGCGCCGGCGCATCCGCTCGGTCTCCTCCCACGGGGAGCACAGATTGTGGACGTTACGACCCGGCGGCTCGGTTCGGGGGCGATCGGGACCGAAATCGGCCGAACCGGGGGCGCGCTCGTCGTCGCCGGGGCGATTGGCGCGGTGAGCGTCGCGCTCGGCGCGCCCTTTTTGCTGTCGGCCAGCAGCGGCCAGGAGGTGTCGATCCTCGCGGCGGCGGATCGAAGCTCGCTGGGGCCGCTGTTCGTGGTTCACGGCGCGTTCGTCGCCGCGTTCCTCGCGTATCTTTTCGGACGGGTCGCCCCTGGCGGATCGATCGCCGTTCTCGTCGGCTTGCTCGCGATCGGTGTCGCCGGCGTCTCCTCGTCGCTTCCCGTCCTCGCGATCGCCGGACCGCTCATCGTTTTGGGGTGGGTCGCGCTCCGATTCGATCGATCCGTCGGCTTCGAGACGGCGCTTCTCGTCGGCGGTGCGGGGTTGATCGGTATCGTCGAACTCGTCTACGTGGTCGAACAGGCGGGGCCGCTCCGGATGAATACGGTGTTTAAAGTCTACATCCAGGTGTGGGTCCTCTGGGCGGTCTCGATGGGTGTCGTTCTCGGGTCGTTCGTCCGATCGAGGTCGCCTCCCGCGGCGGCGAGTGCAGCCGTTTCATCGCGGTGGCCGAGTCGCGAAACGAGACGCGTTGGTGGGATTCTCGCAGTCGGGGTGCTTTTGGTGATAACCCTTCCGTACGCCGGTTTTGCGCTCTCGGATCACTTCGATCGCCACGACGCGGGTACCCTGCACGCGAC
>JBNJFV010000159.1:0-5706 GCA_051747145.1 Halobacteriota archaeon | reverse complement strand
TCGGAACGTACATGAACCGTCGTCAGCACAAACTGCCGTTTCACAAGTTCGAGCAACAGATTCGCTACAAAGCGACGTGGAACCAGATTTCGTGTGAGACGATGGAGTCGCCGTACAACTCGAAGTCGTGTTCGTGCTGTGGACACCGTAGATACCGCCAAGGTCGGCGGTTCCGGTGTACGAATGATTCGTGTGCGGTTCAGCAAGACCATGCTGACCGGAACGTGAGTGTGAATGTGGCGTGGCGAGCGTGGGCAAAACACGCTACCGTGGACGTTGAATCGGTCAATTACCGGACTCACAAAACCCAACCCCACGTTCGGATGG
Organism: Halobacteriota archaeon; assembly: GCA_051747145.1. GTDB lineage: Archaea > Halobacteriota > Halobacteria > Halobacteriales > Haloferacaceae > JBNJFV01. The sequence goes on along the minus strand of JBNJFV010000159.1, from coordinate 5,379 downwards.
TGCGTCTGTCCGGGTCGAGGCGTTCAGTAAACCGCCAATCCCCATCCCGCGAAATCGCTTCGCGTGGAGTGCTTACGACGTAGGCTGAGCGAATAAGAAAAGTCACGGGCCACCGCGCTCGTGGTCGTTTACAGAATGCAAGGAAAATGCCCCGGGGCTTGACCCCGAGGCGATTCACTTGCTCGGTGCAGTCGTATTACGAAATGCTAAATCGATCATAACACAACATCCATTTCTTCAGAATATCCATCGCCAGTATGGCCGTTCCATTCTGGAGTTCGTCTGATCTGCCTCCGGCGAGCGTTCTGAAGTACTATCTCTACAAATCGACCAAGGCCGTCGAGTTTTATCGCCCAATCATGTATCTCTTCTTCCTCGCACAAGGGCTCACCTTTACGCAAATCGCAATTCTCGAAGCGATATACAATCTGACGACGCTGCTTGGTGAGATTCCGACGGGCTACATCGGTGACCGTGTCGGTCGGCGCAACAGTCTTCTGATCGGAACCGCGCTCATTTCGCTCACACTGGTTGGAATCGGACTGTCCAGTTCCTTCTGGGCGCTCGCAACACTGTACGTCTGCTGGTCGATGGGCTACAACTTCCGTTCGGGAAGCGAAGATGCCTGGCTGTACGATACGCTCACCGACGATCTCTCCGAAGACCAGTTCGCGCACGTCCGCGGGCGCGGCGAAGCCATCGCCCTTGCGATCGGCGCTGGAGCGGCGATCATCGGGGGGTATCTTGGCAGTATCGACCTAACGTATCCGTGGTTCGTCGCTGCCGTGGTCACGGCGATCGGCGTGTTCGTTCTCCTGACGATAGACGAGCCCGCGACCTACGAACGAACCGACACCACGGCATTGAGCTTTCGCCGGACACTCTCGATCATCCGGCGGACGATCTCGAAACACAATATACGGGCGTTCGTGCTGTATTACTACGTCCTGTACGCAGCAGTGACGTACCTGGTGTTCGTATTTCTCCAGCCAATCTTCGAGACGGTCGTCCTTGATTTCGGTGCCTCGCAGTCGCAGGTGAGATCACTGCTCGGATGGTTCTACGCCGCGTACAGTCTCTTCGGCGCCGGATTGAGCTACTATACCGGAGCGATTCGTGCCCGTCTGGGGCTTCGGACGTGGTTTCTGTGGCTGCCCTTCGTCGTGGGCGGCGCGCTAGTGGGTATGTATTTCGTCCCCGTATTGGCCCTGCCGACGTTCCTGCTGATTCGCGGGCTCTCCGACGTGACACGATCGTTCGCCGGCCAGTACATCAACGACCGCATCGAGACGATGGGGCGTGCAACCGTACTCAGTGCGATGGCGATGGTCAGCGGACTCGCCGTCGTACCGTTCCAACTCGGGAGTGGTGTCATCTCCGACGTCGTCTCTCCCCTGTTTGCGCTCGCAATAGCGGGGGTCGTACTGGTCGTCAGCTCGGCTGGCATCTTGCTCTGGGAGGCACCCATCGAAAGATAACGACCATCACTGCTGACCCGGAGAGAGCGTATGCTCGGAACTCTTGTACGAGCATTACCAACAGCCGCCGATGCGAACGAGTTTCAATATCCCGGATGCGGTCGTCGAAGAGTTCGATCAGGTCTGGCAAGACGAGGGACTCAACAATCGGTCACGAGCGGTTCGTGAGGCCATGCAGGAGTACATCGAGTCGCATTCCCGACTCGAAGAACTCAACGAGGACGTTATCGCGCTCGTTGCCTTCGACTACCACCATCACAAGGTGATCGGAGAACTCCACGGAATCCAACACGACTATCAGGACGTGATTCTCAATACGAGTCACACACACCAGGGGGAGTGGTGTCTAGAGTCCTTATTCTGCCAAGGGGCCGGCGAAAGCGTTCGAGAATTGACCTACCGCCTTCGTGACTTCGACGGCGTGAATCGGGTGAAAATCATGGTGATTCGGGATAACTGAGCGCGGGGGGTGTCCCGTGGATTCGCTCGCTCAGTCCGCTGACGGTGCCGCGTTTCCGACCGACTCTGAAGGCGTGTTCAGATAGAGGTAGACCAACACGAGGATCAAAGCGACTTGAACCGCCTTGTCAACGTAGTCGATTATCCCGTATTCTGACTTGGCCACGATCCAGAGGGGAAATTGCACGGCCGTGTACGGAATCCCGATCAGATAGAGTAGTCGCCGCCTGTAGTCAAGGAAAAACAGCACAAGTGCACCGGCGTAGCCGACACCTGCGAGTGCAACGGGAATTCGCCCCTCAACGACACCAGCATACACGTGGAGAACGCCAGTAACCACGACTAACGTAACTGCTAGCCACTGGAGTTGGGTGAGTGATCCTATCCGACTCATAGGCTTATTTTGTGCGCTCATAACAATACTACATCCTTCGGGATAGGAGATAAGGACTGTTATTATTTGACACCAGGTGTCATCATACGACCCGTATTAAGCAGTTGTGTCGGTTTCCCAGTTGCGGTGGGTATTGCTATGCTTTCGCTCGGAAGAGAACAGTATCCACACAACTGATTCGTTCACTCACTACAGGCCATGCATTGAGATGGCCAGTCTCAACTTCCAGGCGTGTACCTCTATCGACTCCGTGTTCGATGCACACTCCGATCGTGGATCGATCCATCGACGATGGCGATAGCTGCTCGGCCAGAAGCTTCTCAGCAAAACCGATCTGATCGACACGCCACTCAGTCGGATCGAAACACCCACACCACCTTTAGGCGCGAGCAGCGATCCCGACGAACGACCCCTCGCCGTACCCCTCCGTTACCGAATCGAGTTCGGTCAGCTCGGTCGGGGGTTCGAAGATCGTCTGGACGGTCTCGAAGCCGTCGAAGCCGGCCGATCGAAGCGCGCCGAGAAGCACCTCCGTCGAGACGAACGTCGCGTCCCGGTAGAATGGGTTCTCGGTTTTGTGTTCCTGATACAACTGGCCGACTGGGCTTTCTTTGTCGATGTAGCCGATGACGAGCCGCCCCCCGTCTACGAGGACGCGTCGTGCTTCTCGAAGCGTCCGACCGACGTCGTCGACGAAACAGATCGCGGTGACGACGAGGGCGGTGTCGAAGCTGTCGGCTGCCAACGGAAGGTCCTCGGCGACGCCCGCGACGACTTCGATCCCCCGATCGGCGGCCCGCCGGAGCATCCGGACGGACGGATCGAGCCCGTATCGGACGCCGAGGGGGTCTGCGAACCGACCGGTTCCGACACCGATCTCCACACCGCGCCCGGGTGACGGAATGAGCCGACGAAGCGCCGCAACCTCCGATCGGTAGGCGTACTCGTTTTCGGCGAACCACTCCTCGTATCGATCGGTGTACCTGTCGAACGGTTCGGTGTGGGGCATATGTCTTCATCCAAAAGTTGCTCGTCGATCCTATATCTCCACCGACGGCCGTGGACCATTCGATACGGTGGGAGACCAGACGGACCGTATCTCTTCACGCTGGAAACACCGTCAGTTTCGATCGATCGACGGCGATCGTACACCGATCGCCGACCGCCGGCGGGGAGTCGACGCATTCGGCGAGAACGTCCTCGCCGGGTTCGATCCTGACGGTCACGTCGTAGCGCGTGCCGACGTCGACGACATCCACGACAGTGGCTTCGAACCGCGGGGTGGTCCGATCTGTCTGTCCCCCCGCGGGATCGATCCGCACGAACGCTGGGCGTACGTGGATATCGAGTTCCTGGTCCACGCGGAGTTCCTCATCGACGGCGAGTTGCCGTTCGGAGTCGACTTGCAATTCGGTGTCGCCGATCGCAACGACGATCGGGTCGAGTGCCGTGACGACGCCCGACAGGGTGGACGAGCGGCCCAAGAATTCGCCGACGAACGGGGTCGGCGGCGACTCGTAGAGCTCCCGCGGCGAGCCGATGCCGGCGACGGTACCGGCCTCGAGTACGACGATCCGATCGGCGAGCGTCATCGCGTCCTCCTGATCGTGGGTGACGAAGACGGTCGTCACGTCAGTTTCACGCTGGATGCGATCGATCTCCTCGCGAAGCCGCGTCCGGAGGTCGCGATCGAGCGCCGACAGCGGCTCGTCGAGCAGTAACACGTCGGGTTCGGGGGCCAGCGCCCGTGCGAGTTCGACCCGCCGTCGCTGTCCGCCGCTCAAGGCGGACGGAAGCGCGTCACCTCTCCCGGTTACCTCGACGAGGTCCAGATACTGTTCGACGAGTTCGACCCGTCGATCGGCGTCGACGCCGCGGGCCCGCAATCCGTAGGCGACGTTTTCGGCGACCGTCAGGTGCGGGAACAGCGTCGAGTGTTGAAAAACGATCCCGACGCGGCGGTCTTCGGGCGGTTCGTCGGTGACGTCTGTTCCGCGGAGTCGAACCCGTCCCGCGTCCGGGCGAATGTGGCCGGCGATCGCCCCGACGAGCGTCGACTTTCCGGAGCCGCTCGGTCCGACAAGCGCCAGCAGTTCGCCGTCCGACGCGGTTACCGTGACGTCCTCGACGGCAACTTCGGTTCCGTATCGATGCGAGATACCCGCCAGTTCGAGCGTCATCCGTCGGTCACCGTCGGCACGCGGCCGAATCGCTGTACGCCGACGAGGACGAGCGTCGTGATCGCGAGCAACGCGAGGCCGATCGGAACGACCGCGTCGATCCCGCCGGTGATGAAATCGACCCAGATGCGCGTCGGCATCGTCCGGGGATTGTACGCGACCATCATCGTCGCGCCGAACTCGCCGATCGCACGGGCGAACGTGAGCGTGATTCCCGCGACGATCGCTCCCCGGGCCAGCGGAAGCGACACGTTCCAGAACGTCGCGAACGGCCCGTATCCGAGCGATCGGGAAGCCTGTTCGAGCCGCCGGTCGACCGCCGCAAACCCCGATCGGGCGGTGATGACGACAAAGGGCGCCGCGACGAACGTCTGTGCGAGGACGACGCCGATCAGACTGTCCGTCAACGGCACGCCCAGCGACGCAGCGAAGGCACCGATCGGCGTGAACCGGCCGATCGCCGTCAGTAGCATGGCACCCCCGACGACCGGGGGGACGACCAGCGGCAGTACGACGATCGCCTCGACGAGCCGTTTGCCGACGAACGATCGGCGGGCGAGGAGGTAACCGAGCGGGACGCCGAATCCCGTCGCGATCGCCGTGGAGATCGGTGCCGTGAGCAGCGAGTTCCGGATCGCCGTCAGCGCCGCCGGATCGGAAAGCCCCGTCAGGACGTCCGCCGTTCCGGTCCGAGCGAGGAACGCCGCAAAGGGGACGAGGAAATACAGGACGAGCAATCCGCCGAGTACGATCGGGACGACGGCCTCGGGTCGCCACCCCGACCGTGGCGCGTGTGACGCCTCCAGGAGGCTCATACGTCGATCGCCTCCGGCAGGGTCCCGTGTGACCGAGGGAGCTCCGATCCGGT
>JBNJFV010000158.1:0-5739 GCA_051747145.1 Halobacteriota archaeon | reverse complement strand
GGTACGATCGGCGAGTGAAACTGATAGATACGATCGGCAAAAACGCCGGTAAGTCGGTCCGAGTTGACGGTTTCCACTTCCACTTCCACTTCCACTTCCGCTTTCGGGATCGAGTTTAAACCCGAAGCGGACGAATCGATAGCCATGAGCCAGGCGACGTTCGACGACGACGAACTGTTCAGCGAAGCGGCCACCGAGGTGCGCGAGGACGTCGAGACGCACCTCGACGCCGCGAGGGCCGAACTCCCGAGCGGCGACGACATCTGGGACGTCGACGCGGCGAACGTCCTCGGCGTCCTCAACGCGCTGAAGGGGGCGCTCGACGTGGGGGCAGCAGCAGACGAGCTTCGGCAGGCGAAAAAGTGGTACGCGATGGGCGATCGAGCGGACGCGTTCGATGACCCCTCAGACCTCCGCGAGCGGATCGAGACGACAGAAGCGTTACTCGGTCAGGTCGACGACGCCCGCGAGCAGGTCGCCGCACTCACCGGAACCGTTCCCGCCCTCAAAGGGTCGCTGGACGACGCACACGCCGGCGGAACTGGCGATCCGGCGTCCAACGGTTCGGCGTCCGACGATCCGGCGTCAGATAGTACGGCGTCCGACGAGTAAACCGTTCGCCGCCGCCGTCGCACACTCACTGTTCCCGATCGGTTGCCATCACACGCCCGATTGCCATCACATCTTTTGACGTTGGTTCGGGTTCGGGTTCGGATTCGGTAGTGCCGATCGTCCATCGCCATTGTCCCCGATCCGGATCTCGTCACAGCTCGCGACGTTCGATCGCCGCGAGGAGCTCCGACAGCGACGCCGACGCCGACGAAAGTAACCGCGCTCCGAGTTCGCCGTCGCCGTCGCTGGGATCGCCGACGACACCGTTTTCGGTGAACGCATCTGAGTCGTGTGCGAGGTTGACTCCCGAAACCCACTCACCCCAGCGATCGCTCCCGTCGGCGGCGGCCGCCTCGACGCGGTCCTCCCGGACGAGTTCCGGGTGGGTGTGCCGCAGCAATCCCGTTTCGAGCGGTCCGCCGTGACCCATCCGTTTCGAGTCGTCTCCGACCGCGTCGAACCAGGTAAACGCGACCGCGTAGGCGTCGTCCTCGCGAGAGATCGTCCCCGTGACCTCCCGCAGCGCGTCGACGTTCCCGCCGTGTCCGTTGACGATCACGACTCGATCGAAGCCGTGGTGGGCGAGACTTGCGACCGTCTCGCGGACGTACGATCGGAAGGTGTCCGGCGAGACCCAAAGCGTCCCTTCGAAGGCGCGGTGTTCGGCGGCGATCCCGACCGGGATGGTGGGTGCGATCGGGACGTCGATTCCGGTCGCCCCGCGAAACCGATCGACGCCCGCCGCAGCGACGGATTCGGCGTGTAACGCGTCGGTTCCGAGCGGGGCGTGTGGGCCGTGCTGTTCTGTGCTGCCGACCGGCAGCACCGCCACGTCGGTATCGAGATCGCGGACGTCCGTCCACGTTGCGTTCGAGAGGTCCATACACACGCCACGAGCGGCGGTCACTTCAAGCGCGGCGGTCGAACGGCGGCTCCGGGCTCGCGCGTGGATCTATCAGCAACGACGACGGTCCGAACCGGTATGTCGCCGGCGACCGTCGTCTTCTTCGGTGGACACAATGAACGAATCTGAGGGGCCACCCGAACGCGACCGCGGCGTCGAGTTCGGCTCGCTGGCCAATCGGATCGACGATGCGACGTATCCGATGGATCTGGAGACGACGGTCGATCGGTTCGGTGCGGAGACCGTCGACCTCGGCGACGAGGCGGTATCGGTCGACTCGTTGCTCGAACTGTTGACGAGCGACGGGACCGCTGTCGGGGCGAACAAGGGTGTGCGGTTTGAGTCACCCGAGGAGCTGCGGGAGACGATCCTCTCGTTAGTCGGCGAGGCGGCGATCGGACAGAAGGGATACACCGATCGCGGCGGAAATGCGGGTAATCAGGGCCCCTACGATTCATTCTGACGCGCCGGATCGATCGCCTGCTTTCGAACCGCCGGCCGATATCAATCGTCGGTCGGATCGACGTTCGTCCGCGCCTGCCGCCGGGCGGCCCGCTGGACGAACTCCTCGGGCAACGAGTCGATCTCGCCCGCCTGAACGCCCCACAGGTGCGCATAGAGGCCGTCTTCTGCGAGTAGCTCACCGTGGGTGCCCCGTTCGACGATCCGTCCGTCCTCGAGGACGACGATCGTGTCGGCGTCTTTGATCGTCGACAGCCGGTGGGCGATCGCGAACGTCGTTCGATCGGCGGTCAACTCCTCGAGGCTTCGCTGAATGAGCATCTCCGTTTCCGTGTCCACGTCGGACGTCGCCTCGTCGAGGATGAGGATGTCCGGATCCTTGAGGATCGCCCGGGCGATCGCGACCCGCTGTCGTTGCCCCCCGGACAGCTTGACCCCGCGTTCGCCGACCATAGTGTCGTATCCCTCCGGCAGGTTCTCGATGAAGTCGTGCGCCTCGGCCGCCTTCGCGGCCGCCACGATTTCGCGCTCATCGGCGTCGAACGCGCCGTAGGCGATGTTGTCCCGAACGCTGCCGTAAAACAGGTACGAGTCCTGGCCGACGTACCCCATCGACTGTCTGAGACTCGAGAGTTCCACCTCGCGGATGTCCTGGCCGTCGATCGTAATCGTCCCCTCGTCGGTGTCGTACAGCCGCAACAGGAGTTTCAACACCGTCGACTTCCCCGCACCGGTAGGCCCGACGAGCGCGATCGTCTCCCCGCCCCCGACCGCGAAGCTGACGTCGTCGATGATCTGCTCGTCGGCTGTGTAGCTAAACGAGACGTCATCGTAGCTGACCGATCCATCAGTGACGACCAGCTCGTCGACGCTGCCTTCCTCCTCGATGCGGCCCCGCTCGTCCATTAGCCCGAATATTCGCTCCGTGGACGCCTCCGCGCGCTGATACATGTTGATTATCTGTCCGAACTGCGCCATCGGCCACACGAGCTGTTGGGTCAACAGGATGAACGTGACGAACGCCCCCTCGTTGAGCGTGCCGGTGAACGGTCCCGGCCCGGTGCCGGTGAACACCCAGTAGCCGCCCACGAGAAACGTGAGTACGAATCCGATCCCCGAGATGAGTTGTAACCCCGGGAAGAACTTGATCCGGATCGTGATCGCCCCCCAGTTGGTGTCGAAGTAGTTCCGCGAGACGTCCTCGACGCGCCCGGATTCGAAGTCCTCGGTGTTCGAGGATTTGATCACCTGGATGCCGCCGAGGTTGTTTTCAAGCCGCGAGTTCACCGTTCCGACGCTCGATCGGACGGCGGCGTACTTCGGCTGGATGCGCTTTACGAACACGTAGGTGAACGCCGCGATGAGCGGGACCGGTGCCATCGCCACCAGCGCGAGCTGGGGGTTGAGCCAGACGAGTATCGTTGCGATCCCGAGCACCATCACCCCGAGTCTGAACGTCGAGTTCAGCCCGTCGTTGAGAAACCGTTCGAGCTGGTTGACGTCGTTCGAGAGGATCGACATCATCTCGCCGGTCTGTTTGTCGGCGAAAAACTCCATGTTCAGCCGCTGCATCTTGTCGTAGGTGTCGGTTCTGACCTCGTGTTGGATGTGCTGTGCGAACGCGTTGAACCCCCAGTTTCGGATCCAGTGAAACGCCGCCCCCAGCAGGAACGAGCCGGCGATGATCGCGACGGTGAACAGGAACTGTTCGGTCTGGTCTGCGGGGAGCCACCGATCGGGCACGAACGGGAGCGCGAACGGCTCGTTGTTCAGGAAGATCCCGTCGATCGCGATCCCGAGCAACAGCGGCGGCAGGAGGTCTAACACGCGGGCGAAGACGCTCGCGCCAATACCCGACGTAACGGCGAACCAGTGGGGGCGACCGTATTCGAACAGCAACCGTCGCATCGGGTTCGTGATGCGTTCGCGTTGCGCTTCGAACGGGTCGTCTTTCTCCCAGTCGATACCACTCATTGTCCCGTCAACGAGATGGTCGTTGAAAGAGTATTCCCTTCGAACCGAAACACCACCGTCCGAACCCGTTTTCCTCGCGCCCGATCGTGTTCGGACCCGGGCGTTCAGCGGTCGTGGCTCGTGTTTCTGCGGTCGTGGCTTGCGTATCAGCGGTTGTTCCTCGTATCGTCGAGGTCGAATCGGAGTCGATCGCCGGCTTCGATCCCGTGTTCGTCGGCGTACCCTTCGTTCACTTCGAGTACGTATTGCCCCTCGCCCGTGTACCGCGTGAGATCGCTATCGTCCTCGACGTGAGCGCTATAGATCTGGGTGATGCGTCCGTTTTCGTCGACGAATATGATGTCGATCGGAAAGTCCATCTCGCGCATGACGTACGAGTACTCCCCTGGGTCGTCGTGGACGAACAACATCCCTTCGTCCGGGTCGAGCGACTCGGTGTCGCTCAGGCCGGTGTACCGTTTTGCCGTCGTGTCTGCGATTCGAACGTCGATCGTCGCGAGCGACTCGCCGCTATCGCCGTCTGCGATCTCGACTGTCGTCCACTCGTAATCGCCCACGAGGAACCCGAGGTCGTAGGCGATCGCCCCGCCGGCGACGACGACGCCGATCCCGACGATCGCGATCGCAAGGAGCGTTCTGCGTGAGACCACGATCGAACCGTCGACCGGTCGGGGGATATCGGTTTCGACGCTCGATGGACTGTCGGACACCGTACGTGTGGTGGGGAACCGTACGTGTAGTGGGACACCGTCCATGTGGTGGGGAACCGTACGTGTGGTGGGACACCGTACGTGTAGTGGGGCACCGAACGTGTAGTGGGGCACCGGCAGTGTAGTTTCGGCGCGAATCGTCGATCGGAGACGCCCCAGGAAGGCAGACGGCGTAGAAGGAAAGCGTTATTCGTCAGGGCCGGATTCGAATAGGTACAGGGCTCGTGGTCTAGTGGTTATGACGTGTCCCTTACAAGGACGAGATCGGCGGTTCGATTCCGCCCGAGCCCATATCTGCGATACCCTTCGTTCGTCACAGAGATGTATGCGAGGACAGTTGAGCCCTGAAATACGCAGCGTCGGAGGAAACGAATCGATCGTCTCTATCAGGTTTGATTCCGCCCGAATCAAACGGACTGACGAACGCGATCGTTTCTCGACCACCTCTGAGGAACGCGATCGGCAGCTTCGACACCTCGTTCGACCACAAAAATGGCCAATTAATCGGTTATATCGGTTTTTAATGACTAAACACGCGTATATTGCGCGTATTGCTGGCGACACGCGCATCTTAGCCAAACAGCTAAGTAGTGGTATGCCATACCACGACACGTATGGCCTCAGCACCGCGCACTGACGACGAGTTGTTCGATCAGTTCCTCGAAGACAACGGCCACGAAACAACACCAGCCCGGTGGGAGTATTCGTATAACAAAAAACAGTGTCCGGAGTGCGGAGGTATTCACGACGATGGGGCGGTAACGTGTACCGTCTGCGGGTGGCAGCCGCGACCGGCGTAACGTCGCTGGCTATCCGATCGATCAATCGACGGTCGAGTCACCCACGATCGACGGGTGTGTCGCTCGCTCAACGGTCGAGTCACCCACGATCGACGGGTGTGTCGCTCGCTCGACGGTCGAGTCACCCACGATCGACGGCTGCGACCACCACAACCGACGCCCCGATTTTTCACGGCGAGTCGCGACCACACGGCCGCGTCTGGAGAGTCACGTCGTTTATGACCCCACAGTGCATGTACGTGTGTAATGACTGAGACGGACGCGACCGTGACCCGGC
>JBNJFV010000157.1:0-5788 GCA_051747145.1 Halobacteriota archaeon | reverse complement strand
AGCTCAAAATCGACGTCCTTCGGGCCGTCGAACGGAACGCTCCACCGGACGCCATATTCGCGTCGAATACGTCGTCACTTTCGATCACCGAACTAGGAGCAGCGGTCGAAGACCCATCACGAGTGCTCGGAACCCACTGGTTTCATCCGCCACACATCGTCCCGGTCGTCGAGGTGGTGAAGGGCGACGAAACCGCAACTGGGGCGGTACGTGACGTCAGCCAGCTGTTATCGGACATCGGGAAAGATCCCGTCGTGGTCGAAAAGGACATCCCCGGATTCATCGGAAACCGAATCCAGTCTGCGATGGCGCGGGAAGCGTGGTCGCTTTACAACGACGGCGTCGCCAGCGCCGAGGACATCGACAAGGCGGTCAAGGGGACGTTCGGGTTCCGCCTCCCGGCGCTTGGCGTCTTCGAAAAGGGCGACCACTCGGGGCTCGACATTCACGCGAAAGTCCTCGACGAACTGCTCTGTGAAATCAACCGGGATACGACGCCCGCTGCGGTCCTGTTGGAGTTGATCGAAGACGGTCGTCACGGCGTGAAGACCGAAAAGGGGGTGTACGACTGGTCCGACGTCGACCTCGATTCCGCACGGATCGATCGCGATCGGCAACTGCTCTCGTTACTCGAGGTGTATCGCCAGCGGGATCGACCCGCGCCGGCGTGCGAGGAATGGAAATAGGCCGACAGTCAGTAGGTGATTTTCCCTGCCGACACGTTCACGCTCTGTCCGGTGATCCGATCGGCGGCTGTCGAACAGAGGAACGAGACCATCTCGGCGACGTCCTCCGGTTGCACGAATTCACCGCGCGGACTCTTCGCCCGTTTTTCGGCCGTTACCTCCTCGATCGATCGGCCGGTCGCGGCGGCCTCGGCTTCGATCACGCGATCGATCCGGGGACCGGCAACCGATCCCGGGCAGATCGCGTTCGCGTTAACGTTGTGCGGACCGCCCTCGACCGCCACGGTTCGGGTGAGCCCGAGGAGACCGCTCTTCGATGCCGTGTACGGGCTTCGTTGGCCCACCGGGCGCTTTCCAGATGCCGAGGAGATGGTGACGATTCGGCCGTACGCCTGTGACTTCATGTCGTCTATGACCGATTTACACAGGAGAAATGGGCCGGTGAGGTTCACAGCGAGCGTCTGCTGCCACGCATCGAGTGTGACGTCTTCGACGTTCGCCGTCGGCCCGGCGATACCGGCGTTGTTCACGAGGACATCGATCGATCCGAACGCGTCGATCGCGGTCGAAACGGTCTCCTCGACGCTCGAGGCCTTTTGGACGTCGGTGTGAATACAGCGCGCCCGCTGGCCGTGCCGTTCGACGTCAGCCCGCGTCTCCTCCATTCCGTCCGAGTCGACGTCCGCGACGACGATGTCGAGCCCTCGCGAAGCGAGGTCCGCACAGATCGATCGGCCGATCCCTCGCCCGCCACCAGTCACCAGTGCAGTGTCTCCGACGATATTCATGCGACCGGTCCTTCTGTGGCGATCGATATAGGTGTGTGGGCCCGCCGATGAAACGTTGTGCGTTGGTATCGTATCACAATCTATAACCGGTCAGGTACGCATTACACGGGCATGGATCTACAAATCCAGGGTAATGCAGCGCTAGTGACGGCCTCGAGCGACGGCCTCGGCAAGGCCTCGGCGAAAGCACTCGCACAGGAGGGGGCAAACGTGGTGATTAACGGCCGAGATCAGGACAAACTCGACGCGGCAGTAGCCGAGATACGCGAGGTCGCCACCGGAGAAGTAGTCGGACAGCAAGGAGACATCACGAACGAATCGGACATCACCGCGCTCGTCGATCGGACGATCGAGGAGTTCGGGGGGATAGACCACCTCGTGACGTCCGCGGGTGGGCCCCCGAGCGGGGCGTTCACGGACCTCGACGACGAGGATTGGAATCACGCACACCAACTGCTCCTCATGAGTGTCGTCCGACTCGTCCGCGCGAGCGAAGACGCCCTCCGGGCGGATGGCGGCGGCACGATCGTCAACATCACGTCCCGAAGCGTCAAGGAGGCGATCCCGCCGATCACGCTGTCGAACTCGGTCCGCATGGGCGTCATCGGCCTCGAAAAGACGCTTTCGCGGGAGTTCGCCCCCGAAGTCCGATCGAATGCGGTTCTCCCCGGTCCCCACGAGACCGCCCGCGTCAGGTCGCTCATCGAGGAGTCGGTGGCCGCAGGCGAGTACGACAGCTACGAAGAGGGGCTGGCCGATCGCGCCGCGAGCGTCCCGGTCGGGGCGATCGGCGACCCGATGGGGCTGGGCCAGACGGTCGCGTTCCTCAGTTCGCCGTGTTCGGCGTTCATCAACGGGACGACCGTGACGATCGACGGCGGTCTCGGCAAGGCGACGCTGTAATCACCCCCCGAGAGCACGGGACGCGAGTCACAGCGACTCTGCGTTCCCGACGACACCGTTCGTGAGCAGACGGCAGCCACCAACAGTATCGCCGTACTCCGCAACGGCACCTCTTTAACTGATCCGGACGAGGACGAACTGTATGCCAGTCGTAATTGTCCGTCACGACATGCCGATCGACACGGCACTTGAAGGGAAACGGGACGAACTCACCGTCAAGGCAGCCGCCACGAACGACGACGTCAGACGATTGCTTCCTGACGCCGACGCGCTGGTGATCAACCCGTCGAACTGGGAGGACGATCTGCTTTCTGGCCTCGATCGAGGCGACTGGGTGCAGGCGACGAGCACGGGCTATTCGGCGTTCCCGATCGACGCGTTCGAGGAACGCCAGATCACGTTCACCAACGCGACCGGCAACTACGGCGCACCGGTCGCCGATCACGTGTTCGCCCTGACGTTAGGCCTCACACGGGCACTCCCCGCGTTCGTCGACAGCCAACGGGAACGCGAGTGGGATCGGTCGCGGGGAGGCGATCTCATCGATCTCGACGGGCGCACGATGACCGTCGTCGGGCTGGGCGACATCGGCGAATCGGTCGCCCGCCGCGGGCGGGCGTTCGGAATGGACGTCTACGGGACGAAACGCGACCCCGAAGACTACGACGGCGTCCTGCCGTCCGATCGCGTGCTCGCCTCCGAGGCGCTCGGAGGGACGCTCCCGGAGACGGACGTGCTCGTCCTCACGGTGCCGCTCACCGACGAGACCCACCACCTGATCGATCGGGCGTCGTTCGAGGCGCTCCCAGAGACGGCCCTCCTCGTCAACGTCGCTCGCGGCCCCGTCGTCGATCAAGAGGCGCTGATCGAGGCGCTCACACGCGGCGATATCGCCGGCGCTGGCCTCGACGTGTTCGACGAAGAGCCGCTCCCGGAGTCGTCGCCGCTTTGGACGTTCGAGAACGTGATCGTCACGCCGCACGTCGGCGGCCGATCGAAGGACTTCGTCCCCCGATTCGTGGACCTGTTTCTACACAACTACGACAGTCGACAGGCCGGCGAGACGCTGAAAAACCGTATCGTCTGAGCGATTCGCCCGCCGCCACAGGTCGATCCGCTAGTGGGACTGCGGGGAGACTGGCGACGGCGCGACGAGATCGCCCCCGTCGAGTTCGACCGGTTCGGGTGCAGACACGACACGCAGGTCATCCCGATCGCGGGCCTCCGCCAGGAGCGCCTCGGACGCGTACAGCCGCTTGAGGTTCATCGTGTCGGTCGCCCGGAGCATTCGTACCTCGCCGGGTTCGCGAACCCCGACCGTCGACAACGACGCGACGATCCCCGCCCAGTCGGTCTCGACGGTCGCAGGGATGCGGGCGTTCTCGACGCTGCCGGAGGTCACGGTGTTGATGACCGTCTCCTCGACTTCGATGTCCGCCAGCAAGCGTTTGTGTATGAAATCCGCCTGTCCGACGCCCGTTCCGTTACCGTGTGAGGGTGCGGTGAGCGATCGGGTGTAGATCCGACGGATGAAGGGGTTCTCCGGGGAGGGTTCGTTGAACGGAAGCAACCGGCCGGTCACGTTCGTGTCCATGCCGGCCCCGCTGATGTCCTTGCCCATCCGATCGAATACGACGACGTCGAGGTCGTCGAAGGGCAGCTGGGGCATCAGCTCGTACGCGGTCTCGAGCAGTTCGGCCTCCCGATCAAGGAACCCGGAGGTCGGAACTCCCTCGACGATTGCGGTGTCGTCGAGCTGGTCTTCGACGATCGCCACGCCGCCGACGACCGGCAGCCGATCGATGAGGACGGTCGTGATTTCGGGGATCATGTTCCGGAAGCTCCAATCGAGCGCCCACTCGTGGGCCATCTTCGCTCCTTTCTGTTTTCCCATTCCGATGACGAGCATCTTCGAGAGGCCGCTTTCGACGTCGCCGGCGAACATCGTGTGGGGTTTGATCCGGTTTATCGGAAGGATCCCATCGGCCGCGTACGCGTTTGCGTCGACGTAGACCGGCACGTCCCGATCGGCGGTGGTGCCGACCTGTTTGACGTCCATCGTCGCGTTGATCGGACAGCCGACGTTCGATTCGGTGATTCCGTACGATTCGAGCACTTCGCGTTGGCCCTCGGCTGTCGCCCCGCCGTGGCTCCCCATCGCCGGGAAAATGAACGGGTCGTACCCGCGGTCGCGAACGCGCTCGACGGTGCCGCGAACGATCGATTCGAGGTTTGCGATCCCGCGGCTGCCGACGCCGATCGCGATCGATCCACCGTCGGGAACGCCCTCGAACGACAGGGCGTCGACGGCGGAGGCGGCTCGCGATTCGATCTTCGAGTCCGGAATCGGATCGGTTTCCCAGACCTGTTCGATCACGCCCAGGTCGGGGATCGAGCGGTCGCCGCACACCTCCCGTATCGTCGCCTCCGAAACGACGCGGCTGGCGTCTTCCTCGTGGTCCATACTGTGATCCTGTCGAAGGGACGTATTAAACCCTCGTCTCGAACGCAGATACCGCGTCCACGGACACGTCCCACATCCCGAACCGGGCCGACCGACCGTCTGAATCGAGTCCGAACGTCGATCGGCCAGCGGAGATTCCGAGCGTGTCGCCTCGGGGGGAGGATTTATGCGTGGGCGTTCGGATGCGGACGTATGCACATTGCTGAGGTACGGGGTTACGCCCTCTCGTCGCCGATCGAGCCGCCGCAATCGCGATCGTTCCACGGCGGTCACCGCCGGCTCCTGAAACGCGACGTCGTCATCGTCGTGGTCGAGACAGCAGACGGCGAACGTGGGTTCGCTCCCGCCGGTGCGAGCAGTTCGGCGATGCGAGAGTACTTCGAGGGCGACTCACAGGCGACGTTCGCAGCAGTCGTCGAGGGACCGATCGCCGCCGCGCTCGAAGGGGCCTCGATCGACGAGATCACCGACGCCCACGAGCTGATCGACGCCACGGACCTTCCCGAACGGATCCGGACGGAGGCGATCTCAGCGATCGACGTTGCGCTGTACGACATCCGCGGCAAGGAACACGGCGCGCCGATCTACGAGCTGCTGTGTGAGTCGTTCGACACAGAGCCGACGATGACGTTGCCGATGTACGCGAGCGCGGGTATGTACATGGACCCTGCTGGGTACGCCGAGCAGGCGCGGATCATCGACGACCTCGGGTTTTTCGGGTACAAGTACCGTCCGGGAATCGGTCCGGAGGCGGACAAGCGAACGATCGACCTGTTGGCAGACGCCGTCGAGACGACCGAGATCATGCTCGACGCGCACACGTGGTGGAAGCTCGAAGCCGGAACCTACACGTCAGCGGTCGTCGAAGATATCGTCTCCCACGCGGGCGATTGCGGTGCCTACTGGGTGGAAGAGCCCGTCGCGCCCGACGACTACGACGGCTACGT
>JBNJFV010000156.1:0-5814 GCA_051747145.1 Halobacteriota archaeon | reverse complement strand
CGCGTCCGGAAACGCCGACCGGAGCCGCCTGCAATTCTCCTCGACTCGATCGAGATCCATCACGTACAGCGGCGACCCGTACGCCGAATGCAACTCGAGCAGTGCTGCGGCATCCCATTCGTCGAGCCGTCGTACTTCGGGGGGTGACCCCCCGGACGATTCGCCGGCCTGGTCGCTCATTCCCGAAGCGCCTCCTCCCGGCGGGTCGCCTCGAGCGTCTCCGTCTCCACGTCGGTTGCGACGACAGCCGGTTTGTACGCGCCGCCTGCGAACAGGTCGTGATCGCTGATCGACGACTCGACGAACCTCGTGAACGCCCGCCGGTTCGCCGGGAGGTGTCCGTAGACGACTTCCTCCTCGACGAGGTCGTACACGGGAATGCGAGGGGTGAGGAGCGTGTTTTCGCCGACAACGGTGTTCTCACCGACTCTGAAACCCGACGTCACCCGACAGCCCGCACCGAGCGAGACGCCGTCTTCGATCACGACCGGCGCGTCCTCGACGGGTTCGAGCACGCCGCCGATCAGCGTGTTCGCGCCGAGTTTGACGTTCTCGCCGAGCTGTGCGCACGAACCGACCGTGTCACAGGAGTCTACGAGCGTCCCGTCGCCGACGTACGCTCCGACGTTGACGAACGAGGGGCTCATCATGATGCAGTCAGTGCCGAGGTACGCACCCCGCCGGATGGTCGTCCCGTCCGGGGTGTTGCGCGTCCCCCGATCGCCGAGGTCGTCGGTTTCACGAAGCGGGAGGACGTCGTAGTAGGTGACGTCACCGTAGCGTCGCGCGAGCGTCTCGCGGAGGCCGAAGTTCAGGAGGATGCCCCGTTTGACCCACTCGTTTGCGACCCACGTGGTGACGTCCTCGCCCGTCTTTTCGGCGGCGCGCACGTCTCCGGCTTCCAGTGCCTCCAGAAACGCGTCGAGCGTCGCGATGTCGTCGGCCGTCGCGTCCGCCGCGTCGAGGCCGTCCTCGTATCGGTCCCACAGGGTTTCGATGTCGGTTTCGATCGTCATGGCTTGCGTTGGTGTGGTGGTGGCGGCCCTTAATCTTCGTCGATAACGTCAAAGAAGTCGTACCGGCCGGGCGCTCTGTCGACGATCCATTCGGCCGCGTCGATCGCACCGATCGCGAAGATCGATCGATCGCCCGCCCGATGGCTCACCGTGACGGTCTCGTTGTTGCCGGCCAACAGTACCTCGTGCTCGCCGGCGACGTCTCCTGCCCGGCGCGCGTGCACGCCGATCTCCCCGCTCGTTCGCGGCGCGTCCCCTTCGCGACCGTGGACGCGCGAGGTGAGGTCCGATCGGATTGCTTCGACGTCTGCAAGTATCGTCTTCGCCGTGCCACTCGGCGCGTCGCGCTTGCCGTTGTGGTGCGTCTCGGTCAGTTCGATGTCGTAGCCGTCGAGTGCGGCGACCGCTTCCCGGACCGCAAGCCGGAGGGCCGCGACGCCCCGCGAAAAGTTCGACGCCCGCAACAGCGGGATCTCCGTTGTGATTGCTTCCAGGGCGTCGATTTCGTCCGCTCCGAAGCCGGTGGTTCCGGTGACGAACGCGACATCCCGGTCGGCGCACGCGGTCGCGTACTCGATCGCCGATTCCGGTCCGGTGAAGTCGACGAGGACGTCCGCCTTTCGATCCGCGAGGAGCCGATCGAGGTCGTCGGCCGGATCCACGGCCACGCCACCGATCTGCGCTTCGACGGGACTGCGGTTGACCGCGAGGACGACCTCGACGGCGTCGCGATCGCTTGCCGCTGCGAGGACCGCCCGCCCCATGCGGCCGTTCGCCCCGGTGACGGCCAGCCGGAGGCCCATCAGTGCGACGCCTCCGCGGGCCGATCGTCCGCCGGCTCCTCGTCGCCGTCCGGATCGGGGGTCTGCCCGCCGTCCAGCTCTTCGAGCACCGCTTCGAGGCGATCGCGGTGGATCGCAGACAACTCAGAAAGCGGCGGCCGCATTCTGCCGGCGGTGTACCCGCGAATCTCCATGGCCGCGTTGACCGGGATCGGGTTCGTCTCGACGAACAGCTGGCGGACGAGCGGGCCGAGTTCGTGGTGGATCGCACGCGCGAAGGTAAAATCGTCCTCCAGCGCCGCGCCGACCATCGCGCAGGTCCGCTCGGGTTCGACGTTCGCGACGACCGAAATCGTTCCTCGGCCGCCGACCGCGATCGTCGGTAGCGTGAGTCCGTCGTCGCCCGAGAGGACGGCGAAATCCTCATCGCGAGTCCGTTCGATTATCTCTGAAATCTGATTGAGGTCGCCCGATGCCGCCTTGTACCCGCGGACGTTCTCGATCGCCGCGAGCGCGACCGTCGTGTCTACCTCGATGTTCTGTCCGGTTCTCCCGGGGACGTTGTAGACGATCTGCGGGAGATCGACCGCGTCGGCGATCGCCGCGAAGTGATCGTACATCCCCGCCGGCTCGGGCTTGTTGTAGTACGGCGAAATGAGGAGCAACGCGTCGGCTCCGGCTTGTGCGGCGCGTTCGGACAGCTCCAGCGCTTCGGCGGTGTTGTTCGAGCCGGTCCCCGCGATGACGGGGACGTCTTCGACGGCGTCGACGACCGCTTCGATAACCTCGACGTGTTCGTCGTGGGTGAGCGTCGCGGATTCGCCGGTCGAACCGACCGGGACGAGCCCGTCGACGCCGGCTGCTTCGAGCCGCTTTGCGTCCGCGCGCAGCGTGTCCGTGTCGATCTTATCGTCCTCGGTGAAGGGGGTCACCATCGCCGGAAAGACCCCGCTGAAGTCGATGTCAGTGTTCGTATCTGTCATGGGTTTGGGTTTCGTGTTCGGGTGCGTGTGGTCGTCACTCCGTTCTTCGTCAGGTTCTCACCCGAAACGGGATCGCCACTCCCGCAACGAGCGATCGTCACACGCGTTTTTTCGGAAAAACGGGGCGCACCGCTGTCGGACCGATCGTACCCTGGGTCGAAGCGGCGCGAGTCACACGTGTGTATGCGACGGTGGCGAACTTATACGTTTTGTCTTCGGTCCAGTCTGTCGGTTCTGATTCGGCGTGTCCATTGCGATTCGGCGTGTCTATCTCGAAGCGACGTCTCGGCTACGATTCGGCGTGTCTATCTCGAAGCGACGTCTCGGCTACGATTCGGAGTGTCTATTTCGAACCGACGTCTCGGCTGCGATTCGACTCACTCCGCACGTGCGGGATCGTGTCGGGTGTACCACTCCAGAATCGCTTCGAGTCGGTGGATCGCCCGATCGGGAGTGCCGACGTTGTGGTGTTCGTCCGGATAGATGACGAGTTTCGCGTCGACGCCCTGTTTTTTCGCCGCGAGGTAGAGCTGCTCGGATTGCCCCGGCGGACAGCGCCAGTCCTCCTGCCCGGCCGTGAGGAGGAGGGGCGTCGAGAGATTCTCGACGTCCGTTATCGACGAGGAGGCCTCGATCGCCTCGGACGTTTCCCACGGACGGCCGTATTCGTGGGTCATCCACACGTGGCTGTCGTCGGTCCCGTACGCCGATCGGAGGTCGTAGATCCCGTGTTCGGGCGCGGCGGCGGTGAGGACGTCCGTCTGGGTGACGAGATATCCCTGTGCGATCCCACCGTAGGAGAAGCCGTACCCGAAGACGCGGTCCGGATCGGCCCAGCCGCGATCGACGGCCGCGTCGATCCCCGCGACGATGTCGTCGACTTCTCTGGTTCCCCACCGACCGCGGAGCTGTTCTGCGAACGCCCGGCCGTACGAGGAGCCGCCCCGGTAGTTCGGCCGGAGGACGACGTACCCGCGAGACGTCAACACGGCGTGCGCGAAGCTGAACTCCGGCTCGTCGTAGGAGATCGGCCCGCCGTGAATCGCGACAACCAGCGGGTGGGGGCCGGCTTCGAGGTCGACCGCGGGATCGTGATAGACGATTCCCGAAATGTCCCATCCGTCGACGGACCAGGTGACTCGTTTGACCTCGGGCATGCTGAATTCCTCGCGAATGCGGGCATTCACGTCCGAAAGCCGACGCGGCTCCGTGGGCCGATCGACGTCGGTGGAGTCCTCGCCGATCGCGTCGTCGATCGCGTCGTCGGGTGCGTCGTCGGTCGCGTCGTCGGTCGCGTCGTCGATAGCGTCGTCGAACGCGCCGACCTCCATCGCGTACACGTCACGACCGTCGCGTGGATGCGACAGCACCATGCCGACGGTCCCCCCTGCGACGTCGATCGCCACGAGAGTCCGATCGTCGCCCTGTCCGGGAAACACCCGCTTTGGGGTCGCGTCGGTCGGCCCGTCGGCGAGATCGACCCGAATCGGTCGCGTCTTCGCTTCGTCGCCGATCAGCGTGTAGAGCGTCTCTGGATCCCGCCATTGGACGTCTCCCGATCGGGCGACGGTGCGATCGAGGTCGTCGGTGACGGATACGTACCGATCGTCCCCGCCCTCAACGTGCTCGGCCCCGTCCGCGTCACGGTGGCCATCGAACACGTAGACCGTCGTCGGGATGCACCAGTTTTCCGGGTCAGCGCAGAGAAACGCCAGCTGCCCGTCCGGCGACCACGCCGGTTTCGTGGCAGTCAGATCCGATCCCGTCCGTTTGCGGAGGTCGTCGCCGTCCGGATCGATCGTGTAGACGTCCATAACGAACGTGTCGTCGGGTCGCTCTGTCCGACAGGAGACGAACGCGATCCGATCGTCCGGTCCCCACGCCGGCTGGAGTCCGGTCAACCCCTCCATCGCTCCGCCGCCGTAGGCCTCCTCGAGACGCCGCTCATCGCCGGTTTCGACGTCGACCACGAACAGATAGGTCGTCACCGTGTCGAGGTATCCCACGCCGTCGAGTTTGTGCTGGAGGCGCTCGGTTTCGATCGGTCCGCCCGCCTCTCGCGCGTCGAGATAGTCGCGCTCCTCGTCGGTCGGATCGCGAGCAGCGATCACGATCCGATCGCCCTCTGGCGACCAGTCGAACTCCCGGACGCCGTCGTCGCGATCGGTCACCTGTCGGGCGTCGCCGCCGCGTACGAGATCGAAGAGCCACACCTGCGTCTCCGGTTCGTCGTCGTTCGATTCGGCCTCGGATTCCGTGTCGTCGTCGGAGTCGACGTCGTCCGCCGACTCGTCGGATTCCGCATCGGTGACGGACTCGTCGTCCGACGTGGCTTCGCGTTCGGCCTCCCCGGTGTCGTCCTCCTTGCGGTCCCGCCACCCGACGCGAAGATCGGTGTCGGGTTCGCGAGCCGCGAGGAACGCGAGCCGATCGCCGTCGGGCGACCACTGGGGCGCGGACGCGCCGGGGAGTCGGGATAATCGGTGTGGATCGCGGCTCCCGTCGCTTGGTGCGACGAACACCGAGGTAACAGGGTCGTCTTCGGACTGGTCGTATTCGGTGGCGACGAAAACGACTCGATCGCCGGTCGGTGAGACCGCGAGATCGCTCACCTCCGTGAGGTCGTAGTACGCGTCGATCGGTAGTTCGGTCACGATCACACATCACAACGGTCCGTGAAATACGTTCAGGGACCGAAAGCGGGGCCCTGAATCGGGCCCGGGGGGAGTTACAAGCGACCGGTGGACTCATTTCCGATCGACGCCACAGGCGGTTCATGCAGCGCCCTTCGATCGACGAGCTGGCCGCCGTCGCCGAAACCGCCGCGAGGACCGGCGGCGAATACCTCCGCGAGCAGTTCAGGGACGGCGACGTCGACGGCGAGTACGGGATCGACGACGTGAAGACCGTCGCCGATCGAGAGGCCGAATCGCGGGTGTTGTCGGTGATCGAGGACGCGTATCCGGAACACGCGATCCACGGCGAGGAGATCGGTCGGCGTCGAGAGAGCCCACATCGGTGGATCGTCGACCC
>JBNJFV010000155.1:0-5839 GCA_051747145.1 Halobacteriota archaeon | reverse complement strand
ACGAGGGGGTCTTGCTCGCGGCGATCAAAGCCCGAAGCGAGGACGTGACACAAGCCCCCGAGACGGTGTTCGATCGCGTGCTCGAGGAGCTGTCTGCGGTCTACGACGTCCTCGAAACCCGTCGTCTCGATCCGTTCCACGACGATCACCTCGGCGTCGTCGCGAGAAAACGGTAACCCGACTACTCTTGGGTGGTATTACATAGTGGTAAGACTTTACTCGATGGAGCCAATCCAGTGAGTCATGACTAGGGAATTTGAATCGCAACGACCGGGATCCAGCGTACTGCAGTACCTCTCGCGTCTCGGGCCGACCTGGCTCGCGGGGGCGATCGCCGCTGGTCCGGCGACGATGGCGAGCGTGCTCGTCGCCGGTGCGAGTTTCGGCTACGCGCTGCTTTGGGTCGTGATCCTCTCGGCGCTGTTCGGGGCGCTCGCACAGTATCTGGCGACCCGGCTCGCGCTCGTCACCGGCGAGGGAATCGTCTCGACTGTCGAGCGACGGTTCGGATCGGTCTGGGCGTGGATCCTCGTCGCCGACGTCGTCCTCGCGGCGGGGTTGGCACAGCTCGTCATCATGAAGACGCTCGCGGACGTGAGCGCGCTCGTCAGCGGGGTGGACGCGCGACTGTGGGGCGGCGTCTGGGCGATCGTCATCGCGATCGGGCTCGCCGGTGGCGGCTATCGGCTGGCGGAACTCGGCGCAAAGGTGATCGTCTCGGTCGTCGTCCTCGCGTTCGTCGCGTCGTTGTTCGTCGTCCCGATCGATATCGGCTCGGCGGCAACCGGGCTCGTGCCCGCGATTCCGGCGGGCGTCAGCGGTGCGCTGCTCGCCGCCGGCGTCCTCGGCGGAGCGGTTCACATCACGATCATCACCATGCAGACCTACACCGTCCGCGCCCGCGGGTGGGACGAAGCCGATCGCGGCATCGCGCGGTTCGACATCGTCGCCTCCATGATCGGGGCGTTCGGCCTCTTCAGCCTCGCGATCTTCCTCGTCGCGGCGGGTGCGCTCTACGGCGTCGTCGATCCGTCGGGGTTGACCGCCATCGCCGCCGCGGGTGCGCTGGAGCCGATCGCCGGCACGTACGCCCAGTGGCTCTTTTTGTTCGGGCTGCTCGGGGCGGCCGTCTCGACGCTCGGCGGCAATACGATCGTTCCGCCGTTCCTCGTCGCAGACAAGCTCGGCTGGGAGACGAACGTGAGCGACACCCGGTACCGGTCGCTCCTTGCGGCGACTGCACTGGTGAGCGCCGCCGGGGCCTTCATCGAGGGATCGTTCCTCCAGCTGCTCGTCCTCGTGTTGGCGTTCGGACTCGTCGGGACGCCGTTTGCGATCGCGGTCGTCGTGCTCCTGTTGAACGATGCGGCCATCGTCGAGCAAACGCCGGGGCCTGCGGTCAATCTCGGTGCAGTCGCGCTGTTCGCGGTGACGTCAGTGCTGGCCGGCTCGTTCGTCCGCGACGAACTCGCAGGCGGCATCGATCCGTTGACCGGGTTCGTTTTGCTGTTCGCTGCGGGGATGACGATCGCGACGGTCGTGTTGATCGGGAGTCGGGTGATTCGATCCGACGCGACCGACGCCGAGACGCTGGACGTCTGAGCGGCTGTCTGCGGTCCCGGTTGATCGGCGGAACGTGCGGTCATATTCCGGGTTCACGAGGTATTTATTATCGCACCGCAAACCAGTGGTCTGATGGAGACTGGCTCGGCTGACGCGTTCGCGCGGATGGGGACGCTCGGGATCGAAGAGGAGTTTTTCGTCGTCGACGAGTCCGGCCGTCCGGTGTCGGGGATCGACGACCTCGTGTACGGGGACGATCCGCCAGCTCCGCTCACCGGTCGGATCGATCACGAGCTGTTTAAATGCACGATCGAAACCCAGACGCCGCTCATCGAGACGATCGCGGACGCGGACCAATCGATTCGATCGATCCGCGATGCGCTCGTCGACCACGCCGACTCCCACGGCTACCGTATCGCGACCGCGGGGTTGCATCCCGCCGCGCGGTGGCGCGAACTCGATCACGCACAGAAGCCCCGCTATCGGTCCCAGCTCGATCGGATCCAGTATCCACAGCACCGAAACACCACCGCTGGCCTTCACGTCCACGTCGGCGTCGACGATCCAGACAAAGCGGTGTGGATCGCCAACGAACTCCGGTGGTACCTCCCGCCGATCCTCGCGCTGTCGGCGAATTCTCCGTTCTGGAACGGCTACGACACTGGGTTGGCATCCGCCCGAGCGAAGATCTTCGAGGGGTTACCGAACACGGGCATGCCGACGTATTTCGAGGAGTATGAGGCGTTCGAGCGGTTCGAACGTCGGATGGTCGAGTACGGGTCGATAAACGATCGCGGCGAGCTGTGGTACGACGTCCGCCCGCACACCGGACACGGAACCGTCGAGGTTCGCACGCCGGATGCCCAATCGGATCCGGACGTCGTTTTCGCGTTCGTCGAATACGTCTACGCGCTCGTGATGGACCTCGCAGCGCGGTACGACGACGGCGAATCGGCCACCCGTCTCAGACGGGAGTTACTCGACGAGAACAAGTGGCGCGCGATGCGATACGGTCACGACGCGACGTTCGTCGATCAGGACGCAAGCGGGACGGTCAGCCTCGAGGACGTGGTCGAACGGGAGGCCGATCGACTCGGCGTGACGGGAATCAAAGCGGTACTCGATCGCGACAGCGGCGCGAGGCGACAACGGCGGATTCACGACGAATCTGGGCTCGACGCGCTCTGTTCGGAGCTGCTGATCGGGTAACGCGGGTCGTCACGAGCGTGGGTACGGGAGGATCGATCGAGACGCGCGTCTGTGGGTGGATTCGATCGCAGCGCGCGTCGATCTGGGATCGTCGATCGGGAGGGTCCGACCTCCAGTTTCGTCCTTCGCTCGACGACGGAAACCCTTTTGCGCGATCGGTTGCTTCCTACAGGTGAGCATACGCATATGGTGTCAGATCCTGATGGTGAGGGGCCGGACGGTCGGGAGGCCGTAGAGAACGAGGGCGGAACCGAGCGACAGAGTGAGGGAAAACGGGGCCGAGTCGGCCGCGTCGAACTCGAACAGACGAAAGCGCGGATCGAAGACGGTGCCGACAAGGCGGTCGCCGAGTTCGACGAGGGGATCGTCGACCTCCTCGCGTGGGTGCTCGACACGGAAACGCGTGCGCGCATCTACGTCTACCTGCGGCAACATCCCAAACAGACGAGCGACGAGATCGCAAACGGCACCGGTCTGTACCCGAGCACCGTTCGCGAGGCACTCGCGGAACTTCACGGGGAGGAAACGGTGACCCGGAACAAACGCGAAAGCGAAGGTGCGGGTAACAACCCCTACGAGTACGAGGCGATTGCCCCGAGTACGCTCGTTCGTCGCGTGGTCGGCGACGTCCAATCCGAGCTGAATGCGGTGTTCAACCTCGATCGACGACTCGGCGGGAAAGACGAGGCGAAAGACACCGATCCCGTTCGGATCACCGTCAACGGTGATTCCGACGGCGATGATCCAGCCGAAGCTGATTCCGGCGATGATCTAGCCGAAGGTGATTCCGGCGATGATCCAGCCGAGGGAGATTCCGACGGCGATTAAACCGAAGACGACGAAAATAGCGACTGATCGACCGACACCGACCGATCGACCGACCGACACCTACTGATCGACCGACCGACACCTACTGATCGACAGACACCTACTGAACGACCGACACCTACTGATCGACCGACACCGATCGCAACCCCGGGTCAGCTCGCACCGACGATTGACGGCCTTTAAGAGTACTGCGGACAACCCGGTGATATGGACGTCGCGCTGGGAGGGACATTCGACCCGGTCCACGACGGGCACCTCGCGCTGTTCGAACGAGCGTTCGAACTCGGCGATGTGACGGTCGGGCTGACCTCCGAGGAGTTAGCACCGAAGACCAGACACGTCGAGCGGTACGTTCGATCCTACGAGGAGCGCGAAGCCGACCTCCGGGCGGAGCTGGAACCGATCGCCGAGAAACACGATCGATCCTTCCAGATCCGGACGCTGACCGAGCCGACCGGTATCGCGACCGAACCGGAGTTCGACGCGCTCGTGGTTTCTCCCGAGACGGTCGACGGGGGCGAACGGATCAACGAAATTCGCGTCGAAAAGGGGCTGGACCCGCTGGACATCGAAGTCGTCGACCACGTGCTCGCCGAAGACGGCGAGCGGATCTCCTCGACGCGGATCGTCAACGGCGAGATCGATCGTCACGGCAACCGCACGCCCGATCGGGAGGGGCGGGCGGCGACCCGACCGGAGTGACCGGCTACCACGTCGGTGGGTTGAACCCGGCCTTCCTGAGAAGCGGTTTCCACTTCGACTGCACGCTCAGCCTGGTGACGCCCATCGCCTCTGCGACGGCCCGCTGTGAGCGTTCTTCGCCCGCGATGAGCGCGCCCGCATACAGCGCCGCCGCCGCCACTGCCGGCTTCGAGCGATCGGCCTCGGGGACGTTCGTGAGAAACAGCTCCCTGGCGTTCGATCGCGCGGTGTCGGTGAGATCGAGCCTGTCGGCCGCCGTCGCGAGCTGCTCCAGCCAGCCCCGATTTTCGACGCGATCGCGCGCACTGTACATGGACGACTGGTTGGTCGCAGCCGGCGTTAATCTGTCGCCGCAGCAGGGTGGCCGGCGAGGTACAGTATCGCTCTCGCCGCCGCCGTGAGCTGAGCAACGAGCGCGCGTCGATCGATCCGTGCGTCTCCGTGGCTTCACCCGCGTACGTGATCCCCACTGACTCTGGCTTCGATCTTCGAGGTGGAAGGTACGTGAGTGGAGTATCGAAAATTGGGAGCGGAGGTCGGGATCGACTGATCGTCGAGGGACGGAACCGTGCCGAATGCTTATACGAGCGCCAGCGAGTTATCGGATATGAACCGTCGACACCTCCTTTCCGTCTCGGCGATCTGCCTTTCGGGGTTGAGCGGGTGCGTGACCGCCCGGCGGACGGGAACGCTCGTGTTCGACCCGATGCCGCCGGATCGACCCGAGGCGTGTCCGCTCTCGCGGAACCTTCCGGTGGAATTTCCCGTACCCCTCGAAGATCCAGCGGTGGAGGACCTCGTCGATCAGTACGAGCGGGCGTTACAATCGGACAACGGCGTCGACCCTGATCGGCTCTCGATCGACACGACACTCACCTCGTGGGGGCAAAGCTACATCGCCGATCTCTCGGTCACGATCGGGCGTGGATCCGACGAGGAACTCTCCTACAGCGTCGCCTACTACGTCGACGAGAACCAGCTATTGCGGACCGCAACCGATGGAGGGGGCCTGGCACCCGATCCGCGGGAGGGCGAACATCTCGAATGTCGCCAACGGCAGCCGTAGCCACAATCGTCCTCGGCGACTGTTGTATTAGTCGAACGCACACGTCGACGGGCAATCGTCGATCGGTATGCACCGTCCTTCGCGCGCTGTCGGACGCTTTTTTACGTCCCTGCCCGTCGATCGGGTATGGTTTCGGAACTGTTCGATCCCGATCGGTGGGAGACGGTCACAGACGAGTTCGAGGACATCACCTACCATCGCGGGGTGGACGTCCCGGCCGTGCGTATCGCCTTCGACCGCCCCCGGGTTCGCAACGCCTTTCGTCCGGGGACGGTCGACGAACTCTACGCAGCGCTCGATCACGCTCGCAAGCAGGCGGACGTCGGGTGTGTGCTTTTGACCGGAAACGGCCCGTCGCCGAAGGACGGCGGCTGGGCATTCTGTTCTGGCGGCGATCAGTCGGTTCGAGGCGGATCAGGCTACGAGTACCGCGAGGAGGACGAAGCAGCGGCCGACGACGACCCGCTGGTC
>JBNJFV010000154.1:0-5841 GCA_051747145.1 Halobacteriota archaeon | reverse complement strand
TCGGGCGGTGTCCGGTCCATAGGTGTCGAAGTTCGCCGGGAACGCAGAATCAGTGATCGTCTTCACGCCACTTGTGGTCACACTCCACACACGTGAAAAACCTCGTTTCTGACTCGTCGGCGGATCGGATCTGTTTCATCTCGTAGCGGGCGCGATCGTGCCCACAGTTCGGGCAGACGGCGGTGGTCGTCGGACCGATTTCAGCATTGTCCACCTCCGACATGTCGACCACTCCCTCGTCAGTCGATTGCCCTTCAGTCGTGGCGGCTTCGAACTCCTTTTCTTTCGCCGCGTCTCTGGACTTTTCGAACCCACAGCTCCGACACACCCATACGTCGCCTTCCGTCTGCATCATCGAACCGCATTCGTCGCAGAACTCCATAGCGGGCTTGACGTCCGCGATCGTACTTAAGCGCGGGGGTTTCCCGCCAGCGTGAACGGAATCGGCCGTCGTGTCGATGGCATCGAATCCCGTTCTGGGTGGAATGTGACGAAGTGACGGCTGGTGGATCAAGCATCTCCATCCGACTGACCGGGTTCGCCGAGGGCCTCGATCGGCAACACGTTGTGCAACGCCGAGGAGAGGTCGTCTGTATCCCGAAACCGATCGCTTTCGACCGCCGAAACGAGATCGCCGAGATTCGTTTCGCCGTCCGCCATGAGAAGCGTCACGTCTTCAAACTCCGATACCGCCCCCTCGCGATCGATCGGGTACTCCAGCGTCTCGAGGAGTGATTCGACGCGACTCAGTTTGACACTAGTTCCCATACATGGACGTCTGCGTAGGCGTCCTTAGGTGAATTGATCGGATACTGGCCGCCAGGATAGCAGATACTACGACCGGATTCACAACATCCTTGCGGACGTGGGAAGAATCGGGTCCAATGGTGGTTCCGTAGTGACCAAATCGCGTTGGGGTGGGACAGACAAGCGGGTGATCATTCTGGCGCTCGCGCGGATGGTCGGCGCGATGGGCAACTCGTTTCTCATCGTCGTCCTCCCGCTGTACATCGTAAGCGGCTCCGTGGACATCAGTTCGCTCGTCGGCTTGACCCTCACGGTCGGCGATTCGACGCTCGCCGTCTCCGAGCCGATACTGATCGGAGTCGTTCTGTCGCTATTTGGATTTCTCAACAGCGCATCCCAGCCGTTTACCGGCCGATGGTCCGATCGCGTCGGCGCGCGAAAACCGTTCGTCCTTGGTGGCATCGCACTTTTGGGTACCGGTAGTCTGGGGTTCGTGTTCGCACCGGATTACCGCTCTGTCGTCCTGTTACGCGCCATGCAGGGACTGGGGGCGGCGTTCATCGTCCCGGCGACCGTTGCGCTCGTCAACGAATATGCCGCATCCGCGGCCGATCGGGGTGGGAACTTCGGGATGTACAACACGTTCCGGTTGATCGGATTCGGGTTCGGGCCGCTGATTGCCGGTGCCGTCGTCGAGTTCGGACCGTACAGACTCCCGCTAACCGGTGGCGAACTCACCGGGTTCGACGCCGCCTTCATCGCGGCATTTCTCGGTGCCCTGGGGAGTTTTACACTCGTATACCGCTACGTCTCTGACGCAGCAGACGTCGAAAAAGCCGCCGCAGAGGACCTTTCGATTCGAATCGTTGGTGAGGACCGGTTGCTGGATCCCGTGTTCACGCTGGGGTTGGCGACGGTGACGATGGGAATCTGCATCGCGCTCTTTGCAACGCTCCAAAACGAGGTGAACGCCCTGCTCGATCAGGGATCGGTCTACTTCGCGGTGCAGTTTTCGGCCGTGACGATCGCGAACATCCTCCTGCAAGTGCCGGTCGGACGGGCGTGCGATCGGTACGGTCGACGACCGTTTCTCGTCGTCGGGTTCGTGATATTGATCCCGTCGACGCTGTTGCAGGGGTTGGTCAGCTCGTCGTTGCTCATGCTCCTCGTCCGGTTGGCACAGGGGATCTCGGTCGCGCTGGTGTTTGCGCCGTCGCTTGCGCTCGCCGGTGACCTCGCAGAAGCCGGCCAATCTGGTTCGACGCTGTCGATACTCACGATGGGCTTCGGTCTCGGCGTCGCGATCGGTCCGCTCGCCGCGGGCTTTCTCGTGGGGTTCGGGTTCGCAGCACCCTTCGCGGTCGGCGCGTTGCTGGCGCTTTTGGGCTTTATCGCCGTCTACACGCAAGTCGAAGAAACGCTCGAATCCGCACCCGACACTCGACAGGGTGCACCCACCTCACCCGACTGACGACGCCGCCCGTCGATACTGACACACGGTACGTTCGATGTCGGAGGCCGCACTCTCGGTGGCCGCACTCTCGGTGGCCGCATCCACGGCGACCTACGCGCCGGTGAACACTTCGAAGATCGACGCGCCGATCGGCACCGTCACTCGAAGGCCGGATCGCGCTTTTCGAGGAACGCTTTCATCCCTTCCCGCTGATCGTGCGTCCCGAAGAGGCCGCTCCAGGCACGTTTCTCGTAGGCCATCCCCGCGCTCGGCGACTGTTCGTGGGCGACGTTGATCGCCTCCTTTGCCGCAGCGAGCGCGAACCGCGGCTTTTCGGCGAGTTCTGTCGCCATCTCCAGCACGCGCTCGTCTACCTTTTCGTGGGCGAACACCTCGCTCACGAGCCCCAACTCGCGGGCGTCGATCGCGTCGATCCGCTCGCCGAAGAATATCAATCGCCGCGCCACTTCGTCGCCGACGAGTCGAGGAAGCCGTTGGCTGCCACCCCACCCGGGAATGATGCCGAGATCGATTTCGGTTTGCCCGATCACCGCCCGCTCGCTTGCGACTCTGA
This sequence comes from Halobacteriota archaeon, assembly GCA_051747145.1. Taxonomy (GTDB): domain Archaea; phylum Halobacteriota; class Halobacteria; order Halobacteriales; family Haloferacaceae; genus JBNJFV01. The sequence goes on along the minus strand of JBNJFV010000154.1, from coordinate 3,067 downwards.
AATCACACGCCAAAGCGAGTTCGCACCCGCCGCCGAACGCGTAGCCGTTTATCGCCGCGATCGTCGGCGCTGGATACGTCTCGATCGTATTCGCGATACGATGGCCCAGTTCGGCGTACGCTTGCGCCTCCGGTGTCGTCAGCGATTGCATGTGACTGATGTCCGCACCGGCGATGAACGCCTCCTCGCCGGCACCCGTCAAGACGAGCACGCGCGTGTCGACGGCGGTGTCTGCGAGGACAGTTTCGATCGATTCCAGCGTTTCGACGTTCAACGCGTTCAGTTTCTCGGGACGATTGACGGTAAGCGTCGTAATGCCGTCGTCGGTCGTTTCGACGATGATCGAGTCCTTCGCCATGGCGAGAGTATTTCGCCGGCAACCATAACAGTTCCCGCCGAACCGTTCCGCAATACCGATATGACCGCTCGTCGAATCGCCCCTATGAGCCTCACCGAAACGGAACTCGATCGGTTGGCGGATATCGTGGAGCTCCAGCCGACGAAAAATCGGGAGTTACAGGAACGTTGGGGGGTCGAAAGCGGCAGCGACGTCCACCAGTATCTGGAAGGCAATCTGAAAGACTACTACTATCGCGACGAAAACAGCCTGATCAGGGCGACGAACGAGGCGAACGACCTCGTCGACGTCGAACCGGGGATCGTCGACGACGGGGAGGGAGACGGCAAGCCGGATTCGATCCGGGTGCCACCTCTCGAAGAACAGGTGTTTCGGGTCGTCGCCGGGCCGGAGGACAGATCCGAAAGCGTCGTCAGCGTCCTCACCAAGCTCCGAGAGACGTACGACATCGATCCCGACGCGGGGGACGTTCGAAGGGCCCTGCAGAGCCTCAAACGAAAGGGAGTCGTCGAAGTCGTCTACCGAACGGTCCCGACGTTCAAACTGTCGATCGACCGAGACGCGGTCGACGTCGACGTGATCGACGAGTGAGTTCGCCCGGCGGCGGTCGTACGCCCACGATCACGTATCGTAGCAGTGGCGCTCGCGTACCTGTCTCTTCCGCCGCTCCAGCAGTCGGACGATCGACCGACCGGGACCCCCTTCGATCGGGTAGCCACGTGATCGCCACGCCGGCGGCTCCGGTTCGAACGCGCCACAGCTACCTGCACACTCCCGTGCGGTCTGCACTCGTCGTTTCGCCCCACACCACGGGATCAGCGCACGACCGTCGCGATCGAGTTCGAAGTGCCGACAGTCCGGTCGCATGGTACGGTGGTACGAACGCCAGCCGCGTCCGTACGCACGTTCTGCGAGCACGAGTCGGCGATCGGTGCGAGTCGGCGTCGAGCCGGTCGAAGTCGTCGAAGTGACACCCGCTCGGAGATCGCTTGGATGCCACAGGACCGTACCGGCGTCGGCGTGGACCCCCTCGTCGAATGACAACGTGACGATTCCCGCCTCCACGGGGAGCCGTTCGAGCAGCGCAGGTTCGACGCGCCGGGTAGTGCGAGCGGTCCCAACCCACACTTCGTCGGCGAGATCGGCCCGAACGTCGTGTTCGAGTTGCGCTGCCAGGGCGTCGGCGGCGCTCGCGTCCAGATCAGGTTTGTTTTCGATGGCGACGATTCGCTTGACCCAGTCGGGGTACGGTGCGACCTGTTTGATCTCGATACGGTTCGCGCGTTTCCGACACTTCACGACGCCCCGATCGGCAGCCCTGTGGACCGCCTCACGCACGTATCGCCACGGATAGTCCGGTTCCGGGAGCACATCTCTGTACCACGTCCACGTCTCGGGAGCGTGTCGAACGATGTCGAGCAACTCCGCGTCGAGTGCGGAGTCCCCGAACGCGCCCCGTTCGGTGAGGCCCTCGGGATCGCACTCGACGACGATCGTATCCCACCGTCGGCTCCGCGTCCCGAGCTGTCGCGCCACGATGTGTGCGCTCGATCGCTCCCCAGACGGGGGCCAGGCAAGTTCTGCCCACCGACAGACGCGAATTTCGAAGGCGAACTCAGAGGCGTTCCAGCCGTTCACGAGAGTTCGTTGACGGCGAACGGGAAAAACGATCGGGTGTCGGCCACCCGGAACCGTCACTATCGACACGTCGCTGCACTGGAACAGTCACCACCGACGCGTCGATGCACTGGTCGCTTGTTGCCGTCGGTCAAATTTGCTGTGACGATCGTGATCGTGAGTCCGACGACGTCACAACCGCCCATCGACGACAGCAGGATCCACTACCGATGACGTCACAACCGCCCATCGACGACTCGTGAGATTCTGCGGCCTGTCGCGGTTCAGATGTACGCTCCTTGTTCTTGTTGTAATTCGTCGAGGTATCCGTGTGCCTCCTCGAAGATCTCTCTTGGTCCGTCCTGTGTGATCGTGTTGAGCGCCTGCTCGTAATCACGCCACTGGAGATCGCGGTGTTCGGTCGACAGTTCCGCACTCGCCTCGTGCGAGTGGGCGATGAACAGGTGGACCGTCTTGTGAATGGTGTTCCCGTTCGCCTCGAACACGTAGTCGTAATCCTCTCGGAACCCGTCTATGAGACGGAAATCCTCGATGCCTGCTTCTTCCTGTACCTCTCTGATCGCGGTCTGCTGGAGTTCTTCCGTTCCTTCGACCCCGCCTTTCGGGAACTCCCAGTCCCCTGGTCGGCTCTTCAGGAGTAAATACTCCCTTCGGCCCCGGGTGTCGCGGAAGAGGATCGCTCCAGCACTGACTGCCTCTACCGTCATTGACCACAGGTAAGCGATCGTCTGTTAAGAGCGTGTCGGAGGATCTACCTCGTCCGAGGGAGACAGGGGATTTGACACCAGCCATGACTGCGAACGGCTGATATCTTCCTCCCGCGTGACGATCGATGACGCGGGTCGAAGTCACGGGGACCGATCGTGTAGGTGCGTTTTTTACCGCTCGGGTCCACAGTCGTACTACGGCGTTCCCATGACCTTCGTCACGAAACTCAGCTTCCAATCGGGCGATCGAACCGTTCTCGAAAACACGGTAACGGACATCAAAGAGATGGTCGAACGCAAGGGCGGGGAGTGTAAAGGACCCCACGCCACACCTCCGGAAGACGTCAGCGTGCCGCAGTACAGA
>JBNJFV010000153.1:4611-5843 GCA_051747145.1 Halobacteriota archaeon | reverse complement strand
ACATGCTCTCTATTCAACACGCTCTCTGTATCCTATCAACCACGAAGGAGTCTCCGCTGAGCTATTGGCATTCAATCTGCGGGTTGCCAAATCGATCTACGCGCCTCGGCCACTATCGCGGAATCTCTTCAGATTTGCGGAGATCCGGGACGTCACCGTCGACGACGCGAACGACGTAGACCCCTTCCCCGAGCCGATCGATCTCAAGTGACCCGAACAGGGTCGTCTGTCTCGCCGGGGCGAGAAGCAGACGCCCCTCACACCGCCACACGCAGGCGTCGAAGGCCTCGCTCCACTGACGAGTGTGAAGGGTCGGACCGCACCGCTGGCACTGCAGGACACGGGCGGGACCGGTTTCGCACTCGGTCACAGCGACCACCTCGACGGCTCGCCACCGTGACGACCAGGTGCGGTTTCTGGGTCCGGTGTGGGTGCGTCGATCCCGGCGGCACTTCCCTGCCGAAGCCGAACCAGCGTATCGCACTCCCGACAGCGGTGGGCTCGATCGTCACTGTCACCGTAGACACGTCGGAAGTCCGTGGTAACGTGGGCTCCGCAGTGAAGACAGACCTGCTGATCGGCGCGAGATCCGATCAGCATCATTTCGAATCCCCCGCGATTTGAGTTACGGAATTACCTATCAGATATGATAGGTTAGAGTTAAGATCGCAATGGGGACGGAGGGATTTGAACCCCCGATCGACTGATATCTCCGGTCGTGCGCCTCGGTACTCCAGAGGGTCGTCAACGCGATCGATGATCAGTCGATCGCTCGGTATATCAGTCTGGAGCGTCGTCCCGGGCGCGTGGCCTCTGGAGTCAGTCGCCATGCCTGGCTTGGCCACGTCCCCGCCATCATCACGTTGGCCGATCTGTACTAAAGGGGTTTCGATCCTCCGCACGCGGTGGGATCGACTCGAGGAGGTGCCCGCCGAGCGCGATCACTCCTCGCGATCGCTCCAGGCACACGATTGGCATTTGTATCCGGTGACGAACGCTGTGACGCTCGGCATGTAGCCGACCGTGATCACGTCACCGCCACACTCCGGGCAGTCTCGATCGGCGTCTTCGATCGCGGTCGCTTCCATCGGGCGTTCGCCCTCGATCAGTTCGGCGAGTCGCTCGGGTGTCACCATCCGCCCTTCGACGACGCGGTTGCGCATACGAGACAGTGGGGTTCGATATAGTAAGCAGTTGTGACTGTGGGTGGACGGGTCTTGTGACTGTCCGTG
>JBNJFV010000153.1:0-4511 GCA_051747145.1 Halobacteriota archaeon | reverse complement strand
ACGGATTACCTGATCCTGTGCGCGGGCGACGCTGCGACCTGGGGGGCTCGCATGGCGTACGTGTGGAGGGCGTCGGTCAGCGGGATACCGGTTTACAGCCACGGCGCCCGGGAATCGTCTTCGCCGGGATAGCCGTATCCGGTTTCTTCGCTTTCGGGCGCGTGGTCGTCGATCGATCGCGTCGCATCTTGTCGGCGGGATCGCTCGGAATCCTGATTCGGGCTCCTCGACGAGCGGCTTTGCGTCTGACTGTTCGAGGAATCGCCGTCCGATGGCGGCTCGTCACCACCGTCAGTCGCAGCGGCGGGATTGCCCCCGGGAACCTCGATCGGTCCCGAGTCGGGATCGTACGCGAATAGACCGGTGACGAACAGGACGGCCAGCGCGATCGGGGCGTCGGTCTCCAGCACGCCGAGAATCGGCAACGCGAGCACGCCGAGGGCGACAGAACTCCCGAACCGGAACCGATCGATGTCGACGTTGCCGCGGAGCTTCGGGCCGAAAAGCGCCACGGCCAACGCGAAGAGGACGCCGACGCCAGCGGCGGCCGTCGCCCTGGCGATCAGCGCCGGATCCGGGAGGAACCCGACGGCGAACCCGTTGGGCTCGAGACTGGCGATCAACCCCAGACTGATGATCACGCTGGGACTCGGCAATACCTCCCCGACCTTCGAACTGGCCGTCTTCGCGGCGATCGCCAGGATGACGAGTCCCGCAAACCGTTCGAATATTGCCATGTTCAACACGCTGGCGATCGTCGGCGCGAATGCGGCTTCGATCGCCGCGATCGGGAGGATCACCGCGCCGATCAGTGCGACGGAAGTCACCTGCTCGGTTCTGGTTCCGTCCATCTCCGCGAGGATCACCGCGAGCGTGGCCGAACCGCCGAAGATCAACAGGCCGGTTTCGACGATCCCGAACATCGAGTTCAGCGTCCCTGCAAGCACGAGGGCGACGAATATCCCGTCGAGTAGCGGCAACGCCATGACCGTCGCTAGCAGTCGGGTGGCACCGCCCACACGATTCTCTAATCGAAGCGCGATCGGATGTCGTGAGACACTCATCTCGTATTATAGATGGCCGTCACCATCGGCCAAACGGCGATATGAACCCGACCCTGCCGAGCCGTGGACATCGAACAGTTCGCACGCGAACTGTTTCACTCCCAGTTTTGTGGCTGTCACCATCTGTGTAAAGCGGATGCCGAGCAGGGCGTTCGGCTGGCCGACGATACACGATGCGGTGAACTGCTGGGAGTTCATACATACACGATATCCCACTGAAGTATTAAAACTTGTGTGAGAGAAGGGTGCATACGACATCATATTCAAACCTCATTTAAAAACTACGCCGATGGTTTCGTACCGTAGCCGGCACAAAACCGGCGGTATCTCAATCTCGCTGCACAAACGTTCATTTTTGATCATTCAGAAGGCGGCGGTCCAAACGTGCGTCCACCGAGGTGGGAACCTCCGAGCCGGTAGGGCCGTTCGAACGATTTCACGGAACTGTATACATCACACCCTCGCTGTGGTCACCATGCGCACGGAGGTGTGAACTCGGAACGTTTTTCCACGTGCCGCAACGACGATTTACATGGCGAACGACGTTCCCGAACGAGAACCTTTTTCGGAGAAACTCCGCGTTCCTGAGGCGCTGACGTTCGACGACGTACTGTTGCGTCCGATGGAGAGCCGCGTCGAACCGGACGAAGCCGACGTGTCGACGCGGGTTTCGAAGAACGTGTCGATCGAAGTGCCGATACTCTCGGCGGCGATGGATACGGTCACCGAAAGCGACCTGGCGATCGCGATGGCCCGAGAGGGCGGACTCGGCGTCCTCCACCGAAACATGCCGGTTTCGGAAACCGTCGAGGAAGTCGAACGAATCAAGCGCGCACACGAACTCGTCATCCGACGCGAACACGTCGTTACGGCCAGTCCCGAGCAAACGATCAGTGACGTCGACGACATGATGGGTCGAGCGGGCGTCTCGGGTGCTCCCGTCGTCGACGAGAACGACACCGTCCTCGGGATCATTTCAGCGACCGACATTCGACCGTATCTCGAAGTCGGCGAATCTGACGCCGTCCGCGAGGCGATGACCGACGAAGTCATCACCGCAGCCGAGGACGTCACCGCCCGCGAGGCGCTCGAACTCATGTACGAGTACAAGATCGAGCGCGTTCCGATCGTCGACGAGAGCGACAGACTCGTCGGGCTCGTCACGATGCAAGGGATCCTGCAGCGCCGCGAACACGAACACGCCTCCCGCGACGAGGAGGGCCGCCTCCGGGCAGCCGTCGCCGTTGGACCGTTCGAGGCCGATCGGGCGATCGCCGCGGACGAGGCCGGTGCGGACGTGTTGTTCATCGACTGTGCTCACGCGCACAACCTCAACGTGATCGACTCCGCGCGGGAGATCAAAGCCACCGTCGACGCCGACGTCGTCGTCGGCAACATCGGCACCCGGGAAGCCGCCGAAGAGCTGGCGGACTTCGCCGACGGCCTCAAAGTGGGTATCGGCCCCGGATCGATCTGTACGACTCGTGTCGTCTCCGGCGCGGGGATGCCACAGATAACGGCCGTCTCGGAGGTCGCAGACGTCGCCAGCCAGTACGACGTTCCCGTCATCGCGGACGGGGGGGTCCGCTACTCCGGCGACGCGATCAAAGCGATCGCCGCCGGGGCAGACGCGGTGATGCTCGGGTCGTACTTCGCCGGGACGGACGAAGCGCCCGGGCGCGTCATCACGATGAACGGGAAGCGCTACAAACAGTATCGCGGGATGGGTTCGGTCGGGGCGATGAAGTCCGGGGGCGGCGATCGGTATCTGAAAGACACCGACGAGGAAGAAGAGTTCGTCCCCGAGGGCGTCGAAGCCGCGACCCCGTACAAAGGGACGTTGGCCTCGGAAGTCCACCAGCTCGTCGGCGGGATGAAATCGGGCATGGGGTACGTCGGTGCCGGGACGATTCCGGAGGTCAAAGCAAACGCCAGATTCGTCCGCGTGTCGACCGCAGGGCAGACGGAAGGGCATCCACACGACGTGATGATCACCGACGAAGCGCCGAACTACAGCCCGAACGAGTAAGCTTCGACGGTCCCGCCGACATCTCGCCGTGTTCGCGATCGGCGATGGAACCGCAGGTGGTACCTGCCGGCCGATCGAGCGCGAGGGAAGGGGTATTTTCTTATATTCGGGAATATCACAGGAACATGTGAATTGTGAGGGAGAATGACTGAAAAAGCCCCACTCGTGCTCATCGTCGAGGATGAGCCGGATCTGGCGGACCTGTACGCCGCGTGGCTCAGTAGTGACTATCGAGTCAAGACGGCCTACGGTGGACGCGAAGCGTTGGACGCGATCGACGATGACCTCAGCGTCGTGCTACTCGATCGTCGAATGCCCGGCCTCTCCGGCGACGAAGTCCTCGTTGCCCTCCGCGAACGCGGTATCGACTGTCGCGTCGCGATGGTGACGGCCGTCGAACCCGATTTCGACATCATCTCGATGGGATTCGACGACTACCTCGTCAAACCAGTAACCAAAGACGCGTTGAAAGAGACCGTATCGGAACTCATCTTCAGAGACTCCTACGACGAAGGCGTACAGGAGTTGTTCTCGCTCGCATCGAAGAAGGCCTTGTTGGAGGCCGAAAAGAGCAGATCCGTACTCGAATCCAACGAGGAGTACCTGGAGCTGAACGACCGACTTTCGGAGCTTCGAGCCGAACTCGACGAGTCGATCGACCAGCTTACCGCCCACGACGACTACGTGAACATGTTCCGTTCTTTCGAGACTGAGGTCCCCGAAAACGGTACGGACGAGATTGACGAGGAGACCGATCCGTTCGGCGGCACCCAAACTGAGTAACGACTCACGTCGCAATCGCCCGCTACGACCTGAAACCGCCAGCAGCGTCGAACCTGATCAGCACGTCCGCTTCTAGTGAGCGTCAGATCGGTGCTCGATCAGCAGTCCAGGTCGATGGTCCGACCGACGTCTCGCTCTCGGGCAGCATCGTACACTCCCCCGGCGGCAGCTGCGTCGAGCGTCGCGCTACCGACGGATTTGACGACGACGATCCCATCGCGTTCCCCCTCGATCGAGCTGTTTTCCAGTGCACCGCCGAGCGGTTGTACGTCCCGTGCGAACGAGTCGGGAACGTCCCCGGTCTCGATCGCCTCCTCGGGAACGTCAGCGTAGATCGCCGCGGCCCGTTCGAGCGTTTCGACGTCGAGTTCTCTCATTTCCGGGGTGAACGCGCCGATCGCGACGACGAGCGCGTCCGATCGGAGATCGCCTCCCGCGAAGGTCGGTTCGGTACTCGTCGTCGCGGTCACGACGACTGTCGCCTCCGAGACGGCGGCCGCGGGCGAGTCGACCGCCGTCGCGTCGATCCCCTCCTCCCGGAGATCGTTCGCACACTCGCGTTTCGAATCGCTCGGCGAGTAGATCCGAACCGATTCGAGGTCGCAGGCCGTCGCGATCGCGCGCGTCTGCCACCG
>JBNJFV010000152.1:0-5882 GCA_051747145.1 Halobacteriota archaeon | reverse complement strand
AGACGACACACGTGACCGGCAGCATCTACCAGGCCGGAAACATCGAGGGCCCCGAGACGATCGAACTCACCGCCACGAACCAGGAAACGAACGAAACCGAAGTCGTCGGCAGTCAAAACGTGACCCTCCAACCTGGAGTCTACCACCTCGGCGCGCTCAACGTCTCGTTCACCCCCGAGCAAGCGGGCACCTACGATCTCCAACTCGGAGAGCGGGACGCCGGGACGATCGAGGTCGAGGCGGCCGAATCCGACATCCACGTGATCGCCACGTCGCCGTCCGCCGTGGAAATCCTCCAAGACGAGGAGTTCTTTGTCGTCGGCAGCATCTACCAAGCCGGGAACATCGACGGGCCCCAGGCGATCGAACTCACCGCAACCAACCTCGACACGGGTGAGGAGAGTGTACTCAACAACACCACTGTGAGTCTCTCGCCGGGATTCTACCACCTCGACGCGATCAACCTCTCGGCGACGATCGCCGAACCGGGCGAGTACGAGCTACAACTGGGCGATCGCCAGGTGGGGACGCTCACCGTCGACGAGATCGTCACCGATATCAGCGTGATCGGTGCGTCGGTCTCCGAGACCGAACTGATCGAGGGTGAGACGATCCACGTCACCGGCAGCGTCTACCAAAACGGGAGCGACACGGCGACCGAGACGATCGATCTCACCGCCACACACCAACAGACCAACGACACGACGGTTGTCGGCACACAAGCGGTAACGCTCGCACCGGGAGTCTACCACCTCGACGCGCTCAACATCTCGTTCACGCCCGAGCAAGCAGGTACCTACGATCTCACACTCGGTGCGCTGGACGCCGGGACGATAGAGGTCGCCGCCGCCGTCAGCGACATCCAAGTGATCGAGGCGGCACCCTCCGACGTCGAACTGATCGAAGGTGAGACGACACACGTGACCGGCAGCATCTACCAGAATGGCACTATCGAGGGCCCCGAGACGATCGAACTCACCGCCACGCACCAACAGACGGACGAAACAACGGTTGTCGGCAGTCAGGAGGTGACGCTCGAACCCGGATTCTACCACCTCGGCGCGCTCAACGTCTCGTTCACGCCCGAACAAGCTGGCACGTACGATCTCCGGCTCGGAGAGCGAAACGCCGGGACGATCGAAGTCGAAGCGGCAGTCAGCGACATTCAGGTGATCGCGGCGGGACCGTCCGCGATCGAACTGATCGAAGGTGAGACGACACACGTGACGGGCAGCGTCTACCAGAATGGCACTATCGAGGGCCCCGAGACGATCGATCTCACCGCGACACACCGGGCGACCAACGAGACGACAGTTGCCGGTTCCCAGGAAGTGACACTGACACCCGGATTCTACCACCTCGGCGCGCTCAACGTCTCGTTCACGCCCGAACAGGCTGGCACCTACGATCTTCGGCTCGGCGACAGAGACGCCGGAACGATCGAAGTCGAAGCCGCCAAATCCGACATCCAAGTGATCTCGGCGGGGGCATCTACGATCGAATTGGTCGAAGGCGAGACGACACACGTGACCGGCAGCATATACCAGAATGGCACCATTGAGGGCCCCGAAGCGATCGAACTCACCGCCACGCACCAACAGACCAACGAGACGACCGTCGTCGGTTCACAGGAGGTGACACTGACACCCGGCTTCTACCATCTCGGCGCGCTCAACGTCTCGTTCACGCCCCAACAGGCTGGCACCTACGATCTCCAATTCGGGGACAGGGACGCCGGGGCGATCGAAGTTGAACCTGCTGTCAGCGACATCCACGTGATCGCCGCGTCGGCGTCCGTGGTCGACACTGTCGTCGAAAAGCAGTTCCACGTGACCGGGAGCATCTACCAGAATGGCACCATCGACGACCCCGAGACGATCGAACTCACCGCAACCCAACACGAGACGGGCGAGACGACCGTCGTCGGCAGCCAAGAAGTGTCCCTCACACCGGGGTACTACCACCTCGGCGCGCTCAACGTCACCACCGCACTGGATGACGCGGGGACGTACACGCTCGAACTGGGCGATCGGAACGCCGGAACCGTCCTCGTCGAGGAACCGGTGGTCGAGCCGTCGATCGCCGCCGTGAACGGTCATTCGACCGACGTCGATCCCGACACGGGTGCCGATCTCGTCTTTGCGAGCGATGCGGCGACAGTCGACGTCAACATCGAATCTGACTTCGACGTCGAGGCGGTGACCCTGCTTGTCAGTTCGCTGGAGACGACCTACGCCGTCAGCGCGTCCGCAACGCACGCCGGCGACGATCGGTGGAGTGCGGCGATCCCGTTCGACATCCTACCCGATGACGGCAAGTACGAACTGTCGGCGATCGCAACGGACGAACACGGCACCGCCGGCTTCGACGCCACGGACGTCGTCTTCGTGATCGACCGTGACCGGCCGTCGATGTCCGCGACGATCGAGGACGTCACCGACGACGGCGCAACGCTCGTCGTCGAAAGCGACGAGCCACTCTCTGCTGTTCCGGAGGTGTCCGCAACGGTTTCCGACGGCGAGGGAGCCACGACCGAGGCACCCGTCGAACTGACCGACTCGAACGCCGCGAAGACCGAATTCACGGGCACGATCGATTTCGAGGGCTCCGGCGAGTACGTCGTCACGGTGGTCGGCACCGATCGGGCTGGTAACGAGGGGACAGACACCGCGACGGCGGCCGTTCACACCGGGTTCACACTCGGCGACGGCCACGTCACGATCGAACGAACCGGAACGACGATCGACTTCGACCTGATCGACGACGCTGACGAAGCGCTCCTCACGCAGGAGTTGTTCCTCGCGTTCTCCGAAAACGGCGTCAAAACGGGACTCGATGACGGCCACGTCGGCGTCGGCTTTCTGACCGGCAAGCTGGATGGGTTTCTCCACCATCAGTTCGAGCAGGGGACGATCGAGGGCGCGACGATCACGATGCCGATCGACGAGGAGGCGCTCGACGGTTTCGACGCCTCGGACGTCGTCTTATACCACCGCCCCGGAGACGGCGACGAGTGGACGCCGATCGACTCGAGTCTCACAAACGTCGACGGCGATCCGTTCATCACCGCCGAGATTTCCGGCTTTTCGACCTACGGTGCGATGCTCGTCGACGAGGAACCGCCGGAACTACTGGACGTCTCTCCGGACGTCGAAACGACGTTTGACGCCGATACCGACGCGGTGACCGTTCGATTCGAGTACGCCGACGACCTGTCGGGTATCGACGTTGGCTCGGCTGCGATCGCGATCGATGGCACCGACGTCACCGACGCCGAGAACACGTCGATCACCTCGACGATCGCCGAACACACCTTCTCGGTCGAGAGCGGAACGGCGTACACGGCGACGATCGACCTCAGCGATGAGGCCGGAAACGAGGCCGCGTACGCGACGAATTTTGACGTCGCTGCCGCAGCCCCGTCGTCACCGTCCCCAGCGCCACCAACGACCGACGAACCGACGCCCTCGCCGTCCCCAACGCCACCAACGACCGACGAGCCGACGCCCACACCGTCACCTGTACCACCGGAGACTGACGAACCGACGCCGACTCCGATCGGTGACACGCCGGCCCCCCAAGAACCGGAGGAATCGACACCCGAGCCGAAACCGATCGACACGGCATCGGATTCGGACCGTACAGCAGCGGATTCGGACCGCACGGTCGAAGACAGTGCTGCATCGGAGGTTGGGCAGTCGACGCCGAGCGACGATTCAACTGCCGGCTTCGGCGTCGTCATCGCGCTGAGTGCGCTGTTGTCACTTCTCGGCCTGCTCGGCCGCCGATCGGCCTAAACTGAAACGCAATCGGTTCGATTCCGTGCCGGTCGATCGATCGCGCGCCACGAGCGCACTGAACGACAAGGGATTTATCCACAGATTCCAGAGAGTCACACGATGTCACCGCTCACGTCGGCGTCCGGCGAGTTCTTCGCGATCGGCTCGCTCGCCTACAGCGTCATCTGGCTGTCGATGGGGCTGTTTTTGGCCGCCGGAGCACTCGAATGGCGCGCGTACCGAACCCACGGAGACACCACCGCGGCCCGGTCGGTCGCCGCGGCCGCGTTCGTCGTCTTCGGCCTTTTTTGGGCCAACAGCGTCCCGTTTTTCCTGATCGAACACCAAAGTTACGTGGAGGGAATACTCGCCCTCGCGGCGCTGCCGCTGTCGGTGTACGCCGCCCGATCGGTGTATCGCGGCCGGACGACGCTGTTGATCCTCTCGCGGGCGATCGGCGTCATGGGGCTCATCTACCTCCCGTTCGAGACGATCCCCGCGATGACGATCGCTGGCGTTGCGATCCCAGAACCCCGGCAGGTGCTCATCGAGTTCGTCGCCGGGTTGACGGCGACGGGTATCTTTGGGCTCGGCTACGAGCCCGCCTTCACCGAGAGCTACGAAGGCTACCGGGCGGGCTTTCTGTGGACGATCGACGATGGCCACACCTATCGCATCTCGGTCGTGCTCGCGTGCACGGGGATCGGGAGCATGGCGATCTTTTCGGGGTTGATCGCCGCGGTCAAAGCGCCGATCGACCGCAAACTGCGGGCGCTTGCCGTCTCGATACCCGTGATATTCGTCCTCAACGTCCTGCGGACGATCTTCATCACGGTCGTCACGGGTACCCAGTCGATGCACTGGGCCCCCGAGGTCGTCATGTTCCTGTTCGGCGAGAACAACCCCTATCGCGTCTCGTTTCTGATCTCAGATCGCATCCTGAGCCAGGCGGGTGCGGTGCTCGTGCTGATGGCAATCGCCTACCTCGTCGTGCGCGAACTGCCGGAACTGCTCGTCGTCGCCGAAGACGTCCTGTATCTCATCACCGGCGAGGAACACGACCTCACCGAGGCGCTGGATCTGCCGCGACAGCCGGCGGTGGTCGACCCGGCGACGCGAGCGGACTGACGCCCGACGGACGATCGATCCGACGACCCGAGCGGACTGACGCCCGACTGACGATCGATCCGACGACCCGAGCGGACGGGCGCTTGAGGAGCGATCGACGGGAGATACGTTCACCAGCAGCTCCGACACGGACAGCAAGCGTAACCCGCCTCCCGGGAACTGTAATTAGCCAGCGCAATGATTGTTCGAACGATGACATATGGTGGAGACCGGATCGACGATCGACCTGCTGGGGACGCTCGTCACCGACCGATCGGCGCAGCAGGCGTTGGCTGATCTGCTGGCCGGCGACGGGATCGTCTACGTCGTCAGCGGCTACTTCACGTATCACGGGTATCGATCGATACGCGAGGACGTCGTCTCGTTTCTGGATCGATCGCGCGAGAACGAACTCGTGGTTATCATCGGGCCGGCGTCCGACCAGTTCTCCGCGCGGATCGCACGCGACCTGTGGAGGCTCGACGCCGACGGACAGGTCCACCTCTACAAATATCCCCGCGGCCTCCACGCGAAGTTGTACCTTCGTGACGGTCCGAACCCACGATTCATCCTCGGGTCGGCGAACATCACCCGCGTCGCCTTCGAGTACAACGTCGAACTGGGGATGCAGGTCACAGCCGACAGCCGCGAGGCGCCCGAGGTTGAACCGTTCATCGAGTGGGCCGAGACGTTGCGCACGCAGGCGACCTCCTTGCGACGACGGGACGTGGTCCCGATCGTGCAGGTCGGTAACGCCGTTGCCAACTGGACGAACAAAGCGAAGTTGCTCCCCGCCCGGAACGTGGCCGTCCGCGTCACGCCCGTCCTCGTCCTCATCGTGCTGTTGGCGTACGCGCTCAGATTCGTGTGAGTGCGGTCAGAGGCGATCGGCGGCTGGCGATCGTTACTGGAGGAGCCGCCGATTTCGAGGCGACCCCAGGGAGGAATCTCGATACTGCGATAGTTTCTCGAGGCGACGCTCCACCGTATCGAGGA
>JBNJFV010000151.1:0-5909 GCA_051747145.1 Halobacteriota archaeon | reverse complement strand
CCGACGGGGATTGGTCTCACTGGATCAACCCCGAGTTCATCAGCGATGGGTCGATAGTGGACCCGGAGCGTCCCGAGTCGGTCCTCGTCGATCACACGTGGTGGCGACCGATCGGTGTGATGTTTATTGCCACTAAAAACGGCAAACGCGTCGATCCACCGCCGTCGACCTATACGGACGAAAACGACGACGCGTGTACGCCGTGGCACGCCCACGTCGGATTCCCGGGACGGTATTCGTGGTGGAAGTATCAGAAAGCGTACGGACACAACGCGACGTTCCCCTGCCGAACGCCGTGGATGATGCACGTCTGGGTGTATTCACATTCCGAAAGCGTCTACGCCCACGCAGCGCCGGAAGAGCGAGGCGGTCCGCCTGCGGAGCCCCCCGGATTTGAGACCGAGGCCGACCCGGACGAGGAGGAATTCGGCCCCGAACACCTCGCCGATGCGATTCGCGGAAAGGTTGAACATATGTGGTAACTGTGAGGTGCAATCCTCGGCGAATTTATATCGTCATGCGCACATTTCCGCGGCATGAACGAACGGCAGTCGATGGACGTACAACTGACCGAACGACCGTCTTCGATCGGAACGTTCTTTAAGAGCAAATCGCCGTCACTGGCCGAATCCCTGGGGACATCACCGCTCGATTTCTTGGTTGTGGATCGCCAACACACGTCAGCCGATATCGAAACCGTCGAAGAGATCGTTCGCGCAGCGGACGTGGTCGATCTTCCGGTCGTGGTCAGGATGGCTACCACGGAGTTCGACTTCGTGAACAGCATTCTGGATGCCGGCGCGCGTGCTCTGATGGTTCCGCAGGTCGAAGAACCTGACAGCGTTCGGACGGTCGTAGAGGCAGCGCGATACGACGAGAAGCGTAGTCTCTCGATGGGGACTCGGGCCGGCGGCTTCGGGGCACGCGATCGCGAGGAGTACTTCGAGTGGATTCATCAGCGATTGGGCATCGTTCCGCAGATCGAAAGCGAATCCGCTGTCGAGAGGGCAGGCGAAATCGCCGAAATATCGGGGGTTACGGCGTTAATGATCGGCCCGACAGATCTTTCGCTGTCGTTCGGAGTCCCGAAGGGCGACGGCGAACTTCGAGATGCGATCGACCGCGTCGTCGAAGCCGCTCGCGGGGCAGATTGCGGCGTCGGTATTTTCGCGAGTTCGATCGAAGAGTTGCGAGCGTATCGAGCGGAAATGGACTTCGTCGTCTACAGTTCCGACGCCGGGCTAGTCGGATCGGCGGTAGAACACGCGCTTGACTCCTGTCGGGTGGATCACAGCGATCGGTGACACGCCAGTTTCACTGCTCGCGGTGACAATCGACTCGTCGGTGCGACGAACACCCGAATAAACAGTCGAGGACCGGTATCAGTCGTCAGCCCGGGCGATTGCGCCCGGGGATGTGATGCCGTAATCGGTGCCGGCCGTGACGCTGTCGGGCTCCTCTATGACGTAGCTGATCAGCAGGTATGCGAAGACGTACTTCGCGACGATGTCGAGGCCGCTGTATGCCCAGGAGGTGATAGCGACGTCGAGAACCGCGATCCCCTCGACGCCGAGCGCCCAGAAGATCGGATAGCCAAGCCACATGACGACTGTCAGAATCTTCAGCGTGTTGAAGATGCCTGCCGTCCCGGCGGCCTCTGCATCCTTCGGCCACTCCACGAGGAGGACATACAGCACCACGAGGAAGAACGTACAGCTGATGAAGTACCAGAACCACCGCAGGAGGTGACTCGACGTAGTGAGCGCGGCGGCCAGACCGGTCACGCACATGGCGATATCGAAGGTGATTGCGGTGAAGATCTTCGTCACGTTCGAGCCGGCGAGCAGTCCCAGTGCCAGCAGGATCGCCGGTGTCGAGAACGCCCAGGTCAGATAGCGGCCCCACATCGTGAGGACCTCCTCACCGGCGAGTGCGTGTCCGGGCGGCATTTCGACGAGGCTGATCGTCAGTCCCGAGGCGAGTCCCGTATAACTCGAAATGGATACCACGGGAACGATCATCGTCGCGACGACGATGAGCTTTGCCCGCGGATCCTCGACGTTTTTAGCCATATAAGCGAACAGGAGGATAGAGAGGCCGGCCAGAGCGATGTTCACCCAGAAAGAAGCCGCCAGCGCCGTATCTTCCATGACTCGCTGGAAGATATCCGATTGTGTCATCTCGGCTTCGGCCTGAAGCGCCACGCCGATCTGTGCGATCGAGTCTGGGAGACCTGTGCTGGTCGACATACGTATTCTAGATGAACTTCCAGAAACCTCAATTTAACACCAAACTAGTCAGGAACGCAGTCATTCGAGCAACCGCGGTGTTCGGTCGGTCCAGACGCACTGCTCGCGGTCGAGCCAGAAGACGACCGCTACGTGCGGTAGCGTCAGAACGGCGATGAAAACGAGATACAGGCCGACGAGGTCGACCGTTCCCGCCGGCGTCGATGGGACGAGCGCGTAGAGTCCACCGAACATCAGTATCGCGGCGGCGGTGAGGGGGGCAGCGTCGTGAGCGAACCGCCCAAACGCCCGTCCGTAGCTGCCGTCGACGAGCGCCGTCCGGGCGGTCGGATCGAGCGCGAGCAGCCGACCTATGTGCCGTAGCGAATGCCACAGCGTAAAATAGAGCCCGACGGCCAGGATCGGCGGCACGGTCGCGAAAAACACGACCAAAAGCGCCGTCTCGCCCGCGTCGAACGCCCACCCGCTGCGACCGTCCGCGCGACGGTAGCCGACGACGAGCGTCCCGGAGACCAAGGCGACGACGGCCGCTGCCACCACCACACGTCCCCTCGGTGTGAACGCGACGGCTAGTCGCCCGAGATCCGTGGTTCCGAAGAGGCCGACCAGCGTCGTGGCGATCAGCCGGTACTGATCGGGGAAGGCGACGAGTGGAACGAGCATCGGTAGCGTGCCGCGGGCAAGCGCGGTCAACACACGCTTTCGTGCAGTCTCGAGGTGTTCGACGCCGACGATGGCAAGCAGCGCGTGCAGTTCACCCTGCCCCCAGTGAACCCAGGTCAAGAGGATGAAAACGGCGAACGCTGCGACGGGGGCAAAAAACCATCCGATCGCATACAGCCCGCCGAAGAGCCCGTAGAGTCCACCGATGGCGGCGAGCGAGCGAACTGTCGCCGGGCGGCCGCGTGCCCGCGGTAGCGTCAGGTGATCGAGGGCTCCGTGCGGCAGCCCGAACAACAAGACGCTAGCGGCGAGCGGGAGGAACTGATACCGAAGCGGGATGGAGGCGCCGAGCGCAAAGAGCAGAGTCGTACCGGACAGGGCGATCCATCCGGGATAGATCGTCGCTCGTCGCAGTCGGCGTTCGACGGAACCCGACGCGGTGTGATCAGTGGAACCGCGCATATCACTCTCGGAGATTTTGGCCCCAAGTAGCAACATACCGTCGATAGCGAACGGCGAGTGACGAGTCCGCAACCGAAGGCCATCGATCGAGTAGCCACACGTAGAGGACGAACCCCTGAACGACAAAGAGGTTCGTCAACAAAAAGAACGTCGCCTCCTCGAGAGGAAGGCCGAACGGGGCGACTCCGACGGTGTACGTCTCGGAGATGACCCACAGTCCGAGCGAGATGGCGGTTCGATCTGCGACCCACAAATAGACCGTGGGAACAACGACGGCGACGGCGACGGTTCGGCGTATCCGCCAGAGGTGCGTCCAACCGAAGCCCCACTGGATAGCGAGAACGGGTCCCGCCCACAGAAGAATCGCACCCAGATACAGCGTCGAAGGTGCCCAAACCACGAGCACGGCACCAAAAATGCCGACCGAAAGCCCGCCGAAGACGCCGATGGAACGTTCACGCCTCCTGAGCCGCAGATCGGTGTCCGTCGGAATCGAAAGGTGGGTTAGAAAAAGCATCGTGAGCAGGGGCTGGAGGACGAAAAACAGATACTCGCCGACCGGCGCGGAGCCGACATATCGCCATGTCACGTCGGCACCGTACCACCAGACGCCGCGGTCGATGAGGTAGTTGTCCCACGGCGTCGTGTAGGCGACGGCCAGCGCCACGATAACAAAGAGGCCAATGCCCGGAACGCGCCCGGTCAGCGCGTCCTCGCGGCGCCAGGCTACGACGCCGAGCAGAACGATCGGCGGCAGCGTGAACACGAGGTGGAACTCGAGATACGTGGTTGGGGTGAACATAGAGGGGATGCCGACACGCGATCTGATCGAAGTCGGAGCGCGTCCGAGCACGTGTAGATACGAACTGCAGAAAAAAAGGTTCGACCCCAACGAGTCAGGGAGAGTCCCGTTGGGAGTCAAAAATCGAGTCAAACACCTTTCGCTGGGCCGTCCGGAGATGCTCGTGGAAGGTCGAACGGGTGATCTCCATCGACTCGGCGAGGGCCTCTCCCTTAACTGGTCGAGACCACTCGAAATACCCGCTGAGGTGGGCCCGACGCAAGGCGGCGTACTGCCGATCGGTGAGTTGCTCGCGGAGCTGCTCGACCAGACTGTCGTCCGTTTGGCGCAGCGTCTCTTCTTGGCGCTGGGAGACGAGTTCGGTTCCTGGATATCGCTGGCGAATCGCCTCGACGATCGGTCGCGGATCCGTTCGACCGGGAACGTCGACGACGAGTTCGACCGTCCCATCCGACATAGTCATGTCTAGGACGATACCGTTGTGGTCGATGACTGTCTCCAAGAACCCCTCGTCCGAGGTACTGTACTCGACGAGTGCCCCCGCGTCCTCCTTCGCGATGATGGTTGTGTCGGGGTCCTCTGCGGCAGCCTCAAGGGCCTCCGGATCCGCTTCCGAGACGGTGAACACGATCCGCCCTCGCCCGTCGTTCCCGCTCGGAATCCGGTCGGCGTATTCGAGTCGGCATCCACAACGCCGAGAGAGTTCGATCAGAGGGAACGACTCACTCGTGGATTCGAAAACCAGCCGCCGAACCTCGTCGTCGGTGAGCAGCTGACGGTTTCGAAGGGAGTCGATCGCGCCGCCGACGATGCGACCGATACTGTCCAGAACGGTTCGTTCGTAGTCGTCGAACGCCAGCGAGCGGTCGGTGTAGACCGTCAGAATGCCGTAGGTTGCATCCCGATACTGGAGTGGGACCGCCGCGATAGATCCACCAATCGGGAGCAACCGACTATGGACCGAGTCGGTCGGCAGGGATTCGGCATCGACGACGACGGCCTCGCCGGAGTGAAACGCCTGTACCGTCGGATCGGGCGATGGGAACGGGGACGCTGTCTCGTCGGGAAGTTTGACCTGGATCCCGTCGGTCGGGGTGTGGCCGGCAGCGGTGCTCGCGACCAGCCGCTTGTCGGTGAGTTGGCGGCGCCCGATCCAGGCCGACCGATACCGTGCCTCGATGAATCGCTCACAGACCGCTCTCTCGAGATCCCTCCGATCCGTCGCCTCGATCGCGATTTCGGTGATGTCGCCCATCAGCCCTTTGATTCGCGAGAGGAGTCGCTGAAGATCCCGGCGCTGTGAGCGAAGCTCAGTGGCCTGCCGCTCGGCTCTGAGTTCGGCCTCCTTCCGCTCGGTGACGTCCGACTGAAATCCCACGAGGTGCGTGATCACTCCGGACTCCCCCTCGCTGAGTGGTGCGATCTCGACGCGGTTCCAGAACGGGTCGCCGTCCTTGCGGTAGTTGAGGAGTTCGACGGTAATGGGCTGGCGTCTGTCGACCGCTTCGCGCATCCGGGCAACCGTGTATGGATCAGTGTCTTCGCCCTGGAGAAACCGGCAGTTTCGTCCGAGCGCCTCCGAGCGGTCGTAGCCGGTGATCACTCCGAAGGCGTCGTTAATGTATACGAGCGGTTCGTGCGGCACGGTTACATCTGCGATAGTGATGCCGACCGGCGCCTCGTTCATGGCCTGATTTTGGAGTTGACCGGCCGTGAAACCCGGTTCCGACGCC
>JBNJFV010000150.1:1581-5950 GCA_051747145.1 Halobacteriota archaeon | reverse complement strand
TCGACTCAGTCATCTGTCTCACCGCTGCAACGCGTTTTCACCGACGGTATCGCAACGAAGGCGAGCGTGCGGCTCGCTGGAATGTCAGTTCGTCCCATGGGTCTGTGGATCGGCCCTCGGATATTAAACGTTGAGATCGGCGACGG
The DNA here is from genome assembly GCA_051747145.1 of Halobacteriota archaeon. Classification (GTDB taxonomy): domain Archaea; phylum Halobacteriota; class Halobacteria; order Halobacteriales; family Haloferacaceae; genus JBNJFV01. The sequence continues at coordinate 5,804 of JBNJFV010000150.1, read as the reverse complement.
TCCGTTCGATTCCACGAACGGGTGCGCGCCGGAATTGTGGACCGCCGGTCAGTTGCGCCCACCGGGTGACGGATGCGCTTGGGGTCGTATAAACGGGCGTCTAACGTGGGATCCTCCATCCGGGAGCGACGAGTACGACCGTCGGCGGCGATCGACCGCCGATTTATTCGACAGTGACGCTCTTTGCGAGGTTTCGCGGCTTGTCGATCGATCGGCCCTTCAGGTTCGCGACGTGATAGGCGAACAGCTGGAAGTAGACGTTCGCCACGAGCGGTTCGAAGATCGCGACGTCAGGAACGTCGAAGACGACGTCCAGCGCACCGTCGTCGACTCCCTCGCCGAGTGCCCCGATCGCCGGCGCGCCGCGCGTTTGCGCCTCGACGACGTTGTTCATCGTCTCGCTGGGTCGTCCACCGTCAGTTAACACGGCGAGCACTGGCGTCTCCGACGTCACGAGCGCGAGCGGACCGTGTTTCAACTCGCCGGCCGCAAAGCCCTCCGCGTGATCGTATGAGATCTCCTTGAGCTTCAACGCGCCTTCGAGCGCGACCGGATAGCCGTACTGCCGCCCGACGAAGAAAAACGCCGACGAATCTCGATACGCCTCGGCGGCCGTTTGCACTGCCGTTTCCCGATCGAGGACCTGCTGGACCGCCCCGGGGAGGCTGCGCAAATCCGCCAGCAGGTCACGCGCATCCGAGGCGGACAGGACGCCCCGTTTGCGCCCCACGTCGATGGCAAGCATCGCGAGCGTCGTCACCTGCGAGGCGAACGTCTTCGTCGCCGCGACGCCGATCTCCGGGCCTGCGCGGATGTACAGCGGCGTGTCCACCACCCTGGTCACCGTACTTCCCAGCGTGTTCGTCACCGCGACGGTTCGGGTGCCGGCAGCGCTCGCCCTGCGAATCGCTCCCAGCGTGTCGGCCGTTTCGCCACTTTGGGTCACCGCGATCGCGAGCGTTCGCCACGGGTCGCGACCCCCCTCGAAGGAGTACTCGCTTGCGATCTCGACTGTCGCGCGGACGTCGGCGAACTCCTCGAACAGTCGGGCCGCATACCGACTCGCGTAGTAGGACGTCCCGCACGCGAGTAGCTGCACCTCTTCGATCGAATCCAGGTATCCTTTCGGGAATTCGACGTCGAGATCGACGTTGCCGCCTTCGGCGTCGATCCGACCAGAGAGCGTCTGTCGGAGCGCGGTCGGCTGTTCGTGGATCTCCTTGCGCATGTAGTGTTCGTACCCACCCTTCTCTGCGGCGTCAGCTTCCCACTCGACGGTCTCGACGCTCCGATCGATCTGTTCGCCGTCCCGATAGACCGTCACGGCACCGGCCTCCAGCACGGCCAGGTCGCCGTCCTCCAGGTACGTCACGTCCCGCGTGTGTTCGAGAAACGCCGTGACGTCGCTTGCTACGAACGACGCGCCGTCGCCGTGTCCGACGACGAGGGGACTTTTATGGCGCGTCGCCACGATCCGATCGGTCTCCGCGTGGACCGCCGCGATCGCGTAACTGCCCTCCAGCCGATCGACGACCTGCTCCATCGCCGAGACGAGGTCGTGTCCGTCGGCCAACGCGGCTTCGAGGAGGTGCGGTACGACTTCCGTGTCCGTGTCGCTCGTGAACTCCCGGTCGCCGAGTTCGGCCCTGAGCGCCTCGTGATTTTCGATGATCCCGTTGTGTACGACTGCGACCTGGCCGTCGAGACCGGTGTGTGGGTGTGCGTTTTCGTCAGTCGGCGGGCCGTGGGTCGACCAGCGGGTGTGACCGATCCCACAGACCGAGTCCGGTTGCTCCGGAACGATCAACTCGTCCACCTCCCCCGATCGCTTTTCGATCGTCAACGAGTTGCCGACGAGCGCAACCCCCGCCGAATCGTACCCGCGGTATTCGAGGTTTTTCAACCCCCGGTGGACGATCGGACCGGCCGGTTCGTCGCCGACGTAACCGACAATGCCACACATGTTATCCCCTCCTCACGATCGCGTCCGGCTCAATTCGACCGCCGACCGTCGCCCCGTGATCGACGGTCGAACCGTCACCGAGGAGGGTTCCCGGTTCGATCGTCGCGCCACCGCCGACGACCGCGTTGTCCCCGACGACCCCGCCGAATTCGACGTCTTCGTGGAGCTCGCCGTCGACGACGACCGTCCCCCTGCCGCCTGCGATCGTCACGTTCGCGCCGATCCGGGCGTTCTCCGAGACGATCGCGTTTCGGACGACAGCACCAGACTCGACGACGGCGTCCGGAAAGACGATCGAATTCGAGAGGACGGCGTTGGCCTCGATCGTCGCGTTTTCGCCGATCGCCGTGCCGCCGCTGACGGTCGCGTTCGCCCCGAGTTGGACGTCCGAATCGATCGCCGCATCGTCAGCTACCGTTGCACCCTCGTCGTTTTGGGCCGATCGATCGACGCTTTCGACCATCGCCGCGTTCACGTCGACGAGGTCCCACAGGTACGAAACGTCTAGCCAGCGCCCGCGATAGCGGATGGCGTCGATCGACTCGTCTGCGGCGATATCGTCGAGCGTCGATGTAATCGCGAGTTCGCCGGCGTCGGTCGACGTCTGACGGATCGCCTCGAAGATCGACGAGTCGAATCCGTAAACGCCCGCGTTTATCAGTTCCGAGTGGACCGGTCTGTCCGGTTTTTCCGCGATCGCCGCGATCGAATCGTCGGCCAGTTCCACCACGCCGTAGGCACTTGGCGTCGCCGAGCGGGTAACCGAAACCACGTGGCCCGTTCCCTCCGAGAGCCCCTCACGGACAGCCTCGACGAGTGCGGATTCGACGATCCGATCGCCGTTGAGGACGAGGAACTGCTCGCCGACGACCCCCTCCGCCTGCAGGACAGCGTGGGCCGTCCCGAGCTGGCGTTCCTGTACGACGTAGTCGATCTGCACGCCCCACTCGTCGCCGTCGCCGAAGTAGTTCCTGATACGTTCCCTGTGGTAGCCGACGACCAGCGTAATCCGGTCGACGTCCGCGTCGGCGATCGCTTCCACGACGTATTCGAGCAGCGGACGGTTCGCAACCGGGACCATCGGTTTCGGGCGACGGTTCGTGAGCGGATCGAGTCTTCGACCCTCGCCGGCCGCAAGGACCACGGCCGACACGGCATCGTTCATGGGTGGTCTTTCGAACACGGATACTTGAATACTCTGCCGGCTGTGTCGGACGATCAGTCCGCAGAAGCGATCGATGGCGCGATCGACCGATCGGATGCGGCGTGTTCGGCCTTTAGATCGAGTTCCACGTCGATGCCGTGGGGGGTCAGCTCGATGTCGAGGCCGTCGATCGTACAGACGTATTCGGAGGCGTGATCGCCGTTCGGATCGAACCGAGTCGTTTCACGGAGTAACGGCGTAGCGCTGAGGGAGTCTACCTTTCTGTACGTCGTCGAAAGCGGCAGCTCACACGCCGCAGCGATCTCGGCGGTCGTCAGTGGCTCGTCGGTCGCCCCGAGTATCAACCGACAGTCCGCGTCCGACAACGCGTCCATCAGCTCCTGGATCTCATCGTTTGCCTCGCGACTGCCGTCGTCCGACACCGATCGAACCTGAAGCGACATCTGCATCATACACAAGTAGATACCGACCGAACGACCGGGAAGTGCCACCCCACATATGCGGGGGCATTTATACCGGATCGGCTGATGAGGCCGTCGTCTACACAAAAACGGAGTCACAGTGCACACGAAGACGGACCGAAGTGCACACGAAGACGGACCGAGGTGCACACGAAGACGGACCGAGGTGCACACGAAGACGGACCGAGGTGCACACGAAGACGGACCGAAGTGCACACGAAAACGAACCGAAGTGCACAGATTCAGGTATCGCAGGCCCGAAATCTCCTGTGGAACAGGATGACACCATGATTTCGATCGACGGAACGGTCGGTGGCGGACAACTCCTTCGGACGGCACTGAGCCTTGCGACGATCACGGCGACCCCGTTTCGAATCGACGACATCCGCAACTCCCGACCCGTACCCGGCCTTCGGGCGCAACACCTCGCTGCGGTGACGCTCGCCGGCGAACTCTGTGATGCGACGGTCACGGGTGCGAAACTGGGGTCGGAAACGCTGACGTTCGAACCGGGGGACGATCGTCGAACGCGGTTGGAAGCCGATATCGGCACTGCCGGAAGCGTCACTCTGCTTTTCGACACCGTGTTGCCGATCGCAACGAGCTACGAAGCGCCGTTCGAACTGACGGCTAC
>JBNJFV010000150.1:0-1481 GCA_051747145.1 Halobacteriota archaeon | reverse complement strand
ACGCGCTCGGCGAACGGGGACGGACGGCCGAAGCGGTCGCAGAGCGCGCCTGCGAGGAGTTTTCAGCGTTTCACGCGACAGAGGGCGTCGTCGACGTCCACATGGCAGATCAGCTCATGGTGTTTCTCGCGATCGCTGGCGGGACGATCCGTATACCGACCGTCTCCGATCACGTCCGGACGAATCTGGAGGTCGTCAACGCGTTCGGAAGCGACATGGAGATCGTCCGCGAGGGGGCGGGACCGACGCTTTCTGCCGCCGGGGGGTTCGGCGGTCCCCCGTCCGATCGCCAGTAGCTACTTCGACGCGCCGTGGTCGATACTTATTTGATTCAGTCGTTGGATATGAAGCCATGAGCACGTCGGGAATTCGAGCGGAAGTGTGTATTCCCGCGGCGGATTCCTGTCCGATCGCCTCCCTGTCAGCCGATGGGCCGCCCACGTATTCGGTTTCCAGAAGCGTCGACGTCGCCGATTCGGGCGTGATGACAGAGGAGTTCGTCACCGACGGCCAAGCGTCACTTGCGGACCTCGACGTTGACGCCGAACCAGTCTTCGAGTACGACGCGAAGACGGCCTACCGGTTTCAACGGGAGCGCGGCGACGACTGTCCGTGCGAACTGGTCGAGCGACACGGATCGCCGATCGCAGAAAGCCACACGCGGGAGGGACATTTGTACATCACGTTCCACGTAACCGAACTGCAGGTTCTGCGTGACGTATTGGACGATCTCAGAGACGCGTACCCCGATCTCACCGTGCAACGGCTGTTGCAATCGACCGGCGAGCGGGACGAACGTGACCTCGTGTACCTCGATCGGAGCGAGCTTACCGAACGACAACGGGAAGTCCTTCGTGTCGCACACGAAGCAGGGTATTTCGACCATCCGAAGGGTGCGAACGCGAGCGACGTTGCAGCACTTCTCGGCATCGATCGATCCACGTTCAGCGAACACCTCGCAGCCGGCCAGCGGAAACTCCTGCGGTCGATACTGGATGCGTAACCCACCTGGGAAACGTATGCCACTACCTACCATTCTATGGGTGTGAGAATCCTCGCAGAATTTGATGGGCGTCGCTGACGAACCATGAAGTATGCCATTGCGTCACGAACAGGTGTTCGTCTGCTCGACGTGCGGGCAGTCGATCACCGTAAACGATCCCATGGCTGCGACGATCCTCGAGGAGGGATGTGTCGTCTGTGGCGCTCCCGTGGAGGCACGGGATTTCCGCGGCGTTGTGTCCCCCGAGTGAAGCGACACGGTCATTCTCTCCCTGTCGAGTCCAGGTATCACCCATTCAATCAACAATTAACTACCAGTGTGTACAATGAGGTCCGTATACGGATGAACGTCGACGCCGATCGGGATGGCAGTTCGCGGTACTTCATAGCGGCAGTCCTCGGCACGAGCGCGATCGTTAGTGTCGCGGCAGCAAGCACGTCCTCGCTGGCGGGGTGGTTCGCTGCGACGAGTTCGTTTG
>JBNJFV010000149.1:0-5981 GCA_051747145.1 Halobacteriota archaeon | reverse complement strand
TCGATCGCCTGTCCCGTGCTGGCGGGCATCGACGTTCCGAACTGCTACTGGCAACTCGCGAACGGCAGTCCGGTCTCCGCGCCGACCTCCTACGAGACGGGAGTCGCGACCCACCGCATTGGCGGCGAGGTTATGTACCTGCTGAGCACCGTCCACGGCGACAACGACGACAGTTTCCTGGAGCCACAGCCAGTCACCGCGGCGATCCGCGACGTGGCCGCATCGTTCTACCGACAGCCCCACTTCGACTACCTCGATCGTGACGACCCCCGCCCGTTCGTTCGTGACCTAATCAATTGGATAGCTAGACAGGTCGACGAAGCTTCGGGGACCCTCCGAGAGGAACACGCTCGGTGACGGTGGCGATAGATCAGCCGGCGGCTCCTCACGGTTTTTATCATGTGGCGATTGTTCCACGTTTTGTTTACAGGTTGTAGCTGTCACCTTTTCACTGTGCATCGTAAGTACGGCGGCGGGTAGATACTCCGGTGTTCGATGCGTAGTCGAATGCCTTCTGAACGGCGGGCGTCTTGGGGCGACTAATCGCCGTAGACGCTGTCAACCGGGAGGTGTAATATAACACTTTCACTGACATTCAGGTAGATCTCAACACCTGTCTCGGGGCTCACAGCGCTTCAGCGTCGCCCATCAATTTACCATACCGCAACGTAAACAACGTCGACGTGGCGCCGTGAGCGAGGATGGAACCGGCGACAACCAGACTGGCAACAGTCCAGACAATCTCGCTGCCCGTTTCCCGGACCGCCAGGGTTGCGTAAAATAGTGCGGTTATCCCAATCGGGCCGAACCAGCCGACGAACAGCGTATCTGCAGGGTGATTCAGGGGCCGGATTGCCGGCCGGAGAGCGAACACCATCGGGAGTCGCCGAACCAACAAAACTGCGACGACGAGTGCAAGCCCTTGCAATCCCAGCGCCGTCCATTCGCTCCAGGGAAGTACCATACCAAAGATGACGAACACGGGGATAGTGAATAGCCGATTGAACACCTCTTCGACTTGTTGTTCTTTGACTTCGTCCTGGGGGTCAGACTGCCAGTTGTAGGTAATCCCCGCCGCGAAAACAGCGAGGATACCGTTGAACCCGAGAAGTTCGGCACTTCCAAGCACCGTGAACGTGAGTGCGACCGTAACAGTAAGCACGGATGTCTCTTCCATGAGACCTAAGTTGCTCAGCCAGTCCTCGAGTCGACCGACACCGGCACCGACGGCCAGCCCGAAACCGATCGCTCCAAGCACCTCCAGCAGAATCGTCTCCGTCGTCCACGTCGCGAGGGCGACATCTAGCGGCTGTGTGAGAAGAAGGATGGCGAGCACGACGAATGGGTGGGCCCAGCCATCGTTGGCGCCAGCCTCGGCGGAGAGCAGAAACCGTATCCGCTCTGGAATGTTCTGCGCTGCGGTTTCACCGACGACGATCGAGTTCGCCAAAACCGGATCCGTCGGTGTAATTGCAGCACCGATTAACAGCGCAACCCAGAACGGGACGGGGAGCAGTGCGTAGGTCACGAAACCGCTCGCCAGCCACATCACGAGCATTCCAGGACCGAGGAGCGCTGCCATAGACACGGCATGGCGTCTGAAATACGTAGCCGGGAGACGAAGCGCAATACTCGTCACTGCAAACGCAACGGTCACCAGAGCGAGCTGTTCGATGAAGAATAGCGGATTACTGAGGACGGACTGCGGGAGGATGCCGAACCCATGAGGACCGATGGCGATTCCAAAGAGAACCGCGAGGATCGACTCGGCGGGGAGGTACCCCCGGCTCTGTAGAGTTCCTGCCGCCAGACTGAGAGCCAATGTCAGGCCACCAATTAGCGCGAGCATCGGGTACAGGTCCCACATGAATCAGAGTACACAACAAGCGGAGGACACATAACAGACTCGCAGGGGAGTCACGATCTCGGGTGCTGGCGTCGGGAACGGCGTTCTACAGAGAAAGCAGGGTGAGTGCCTCGAGGTCGTTCGGAATTCGGAGATTCTCGAACGACGTGACCCCGAGGCGGTTCATTCATTGGGGAAGAACGACTCGTCTATCGTTCCCTCGTCGTCGATCTCGTAGACGATCAGCCACGATTTGGTCAGGTATGTCGTTTCGCCGTCTTCACCGAGACACACGAGATCGGGTTCTTTGGGCGTCTCCGTGACGGCCGTCGTCGCGTCGAACCCAGTGTCCAGCGCGGATACCACCTGGGAAGCCGCAAAGAGAATCACTCACCACCTCGTCTTCGAACCGCCAGTTGGTCGTCCCCACCGAGTGCGGTCGAGGCGATGTCGCGATCGATCGTATCGAATCCCCAACAGGTTCGACGCCAACTGGCAGGAATCACCACACGATACTTTACGGATTTGGTGACAATCTATACTATGACCAATGAGAATGGATCGAACGATCCGGACGGGGGGCGTTGGCTTCGGGGGGCCGCCGCCGAGGTCCTCTTCGAGGACGCCCCGGACGGGATCGTGGTACACACGATCGAGGGGGAGATCGTCGACGTCAACGAGACGCTCACCCAGACGCTCGGGTACTCGCGCGAGCAGCTGTGTTCGATGTCGGTTTCGGACATCGAGGTCGGTGTTGACGCCGAAACGCTCACAGAGCGGTGGCGATCGATGTCGAGAGGCGCTGCGAACCAGGACACGTTCGAGGGCATCCACCGCCGAGCGGACGACTCGACGGTTCCGGTCGAAGTGCGGGTGAGTCGGATTCGACCCGTCGGCGCGTCCGCCGATCGGTTCATCGCGTTCGTCCGCGACGTCACCGAGCGTCGACAGCGCGAGGTCCACCTCGAAAAATCCCAGGAGGTCGCCGACATCGGGTGGTGGCGGACGGACATTCCCTCCGATAGGATCTACTGGTCAGAACGAATCTACGACATGTGGGGTGCCGACGGGGACGTGGGGCTGATCGACCACGAGACGTTCATGTCGTTCATCCACCCCGAGGACGTCGACGCTGTCGAATCGGCCTGGGAGGCGGCCATGTCGGGCGACCCCTACGACGTCGAACACCGGATCGTCACCGGCGACGGCGACCTGCGGTGGATGCGCGAGAAGGCCGACGTAACGTTCGACGAGGACGGCACCCCGGTCAGGGCCGTGGGAATCGTCCAGGACGTCACCGACAGAAAGGAGCGTGAACGCGATCTCCGTCGGTACGAGGCGTTCATCGAGCACTCGCCGACACTGGTTACGCTGTTGGATGCGGACGGAACGGTCCTGTTCGACAAATCCGGCGTCGACGTCGAGTGGCGACATCCCCCCGAGGAGTTCGTCGGCGAATCTGTCTTCGAGTACGTACACCCGGCGGATGCGGCAGCCGTCGGCGAGACGTTCGAGGAGCTCGTGAGTACTCCGGACGCACACCGGTCGATCGAGTTTCGGTTCCGAGCGCGCGACGGCCAGTGGCGATGGCTTCGGTCCCATACGGTCAACCGGCTTGCGGATCCGCTCATCGGCGGCATTATCGTCAACAGCACCGACGTGACCGAGCGCAAGCGATACGAACTGGAACTAGAGCGGCATCGTACCTATCTCGAAAACACGAGCGACATGCTGACGGTGATCGATCCCGACGGCACGATCGAGTACGTAAGCCCCGCCGTCGAGCGTATTCTCGGCTACGATCCAGACGAGCTGATCGGCCAGAACGGGTTCGAGTACGTCCATCCGGACGATCTCGACGCTCGCATAGCGGACGTCGAAGCGCTCGCAGACACGCCGGGTGCCGACACCGTCTTCGAGTACCGATTCCGGCGGCCAGACGGAAGCTACTGCTGGATCGAATCGACGGCGCGGAACCTGCTGGAAGATCCCGAAGTCGGGGGGCTGTTGTTGAGCAGTCGTGATATTACCGAACGCAAAGCCCACGAACAGCAACTCTCTGCGCTTCACACCGCGACGCGGCGGTTCATCGACGCCGAATCGAAAGTCGAGGTCGCCGAGATCGCCGTCGAGGCGGCCGAAGAGCTCCTCGAGTTTTCGTTGCCGTCCGTCTGGTTCTCCGACGATGACGGGTCGGAGCTGCGATTGGTTGCAAACTCTGAGGAACATCAAGCGCTGCTCGATTCGGCCGGTACCCCGAGTCCGGTCCATCCGCGAGACAGTTGGCTCTGGGAGCCGATCGACACCTCCGAGACCGTCGTCCGACACGCGCTCGAACGGGAGGATCTCTCCGCGGACGTCCCATTGCGGTCGGTGATCGTCCTTCCGCTGGGCGACCACGGTGTCCTCGGCTGTGCGAGCGACGAGGACGTCGAATTTTCGGATCGCCAGATTCGGGTCGCGGAGATCCTGGCCCGTAACGTGCTGGTCGCACTCGACCAACTGGAACAGCGAATTGCCCTCGAACGGCAGACCGAGTTCACCGCCAACGTGTTGGACGCGATCGAGGACGTGGTCTACGTGCTGGACACGGACGGGGAGCTACTGGAGTACAACGACGCGTTGACGACGATATCGGGGTACGAGGAGGCGGCGATCGAGTCGATGCACGTGACCGATTTCTTCTCGGACGCCGACGCCGAGACGGCCGAAACCGTCGTTTCGGAGACGTTCGAAACCGGGCGGAGCCGCGCGGAACTCCCGATTGTGACCGCAGCCGGTGAACCGATCCCCTACGAGTTCATCGCGAACGCGTTCGAAGGTCCCGACGGCGAGCCGATCCTGGCCGGCATTGGACGGGATCGGAGCCACCATCTCGAATACGAGCGGGCACTGGAATCGGAGCGCGACTTCCTCGAGACAGTGATCGACAGCCTCCCGTACCCGTTCTACGTGCTCGACGTTGCGGATTACTCGATCGAGCTTGCGAACGACCACGCGAGCGTCGCCGAGGGCGACACCTGTTATGAGATTACTCACAAGCGAGCCCAACCGTGCGACGAAGGTGATGGAGAGACCGTGGCGTGTCCTCTTTCTGCGGTCGTCGAGTCGGGAGAGCCGTCGACCGTCGAGCACGTCCACTACGACGAGGCGGGCGAGGAACGCGTCCACATGGTGTACGCCGCGCCCATTCGCGAGGCGGACGGGACCGTCGTTCGGATGGCCGAAAGCACGATCGACATCACCGATCGGGTGACGTACGAACGACAACTCGAAGAGCAACGCGACAGTCTGGAGATACTCAATCAGGTCGTCAGACACGACATTCGCAACGACATGACGGTCGTCCGCGGGCGGGCGAACCTCCTTTCGGAGCACGTCGACTCCGCCGGCGAGGAGCACCTCGAACCGCTGTTGCGGGCGACCGAGAATGCGATCGAACTGACCACGCTGGCCCGCGACCTCGCCGAAACGATGCTCAGCACGGAGGCCGACGTCGAACCCGTCGGGCTCGCGGGAGCGCTCGAACAGCCGATCGAAACCACCCGATCGACGTACGACGAGGCGGTCCTCACCGTCGACGATGCGATTCCGGACGTCGTCGTCCGGGGCAACGACCTCCTCGAGGCCGTCTTCAGAAACGTCCTGCAGAACGCCATCGTCCACAACGACAACGCGATCCCCGCCGTCCACGTTTCGACGACGCTCACCGACGACACCGTCACCGTCGCGATCGCCGACAACGGCCCCGGCATTCCGGACGCTCAAAAGGAGTCGATCTTCGGAAAGGGCGAGAAGGGCCTGGACAGCCCCGGCACCGGGATCGGCCTGTATCTGGTCCAGACGCTCGTCGATCAGTTCGGCGGCCGCGTCTGGGTCGAGGACCGATCCGAAGCCGAGTCGATCCCGAGCGTCGATCGGGCCGACGACGACGCGTCGGGGAGCGTCTTCTTCGTGGAACTGCCGCGCGTCGAGTAGTTAGTATGTGGTGATCGGATTGTCGATCGAAAAGCCGATCGAGTTTCGGGATGATCGACGCCCGCAACTATCGGCCATTGCATCGACCTCCGTCGCGATCGTTCAGAAAACTCAATAGACGTCTGTCCACACGTTCCAGTATGACCGATCGATCGGG
>JBNJFV010000148.1:0-6006 GCA_051747145.1 Halobacteriota archaeon | reverse complement strand
ATTGCTACGTACGGTTGTATCTGCGATCGACTTATATAGATTCGTTGGTACGTGTCTTCGATCGACCTTACGCCGATCGATCGGATTCCTCATCGACAAGCTCGTACACTCCCCGTCCGATATTTCGCACGTAATCTGCCGCCTCGGCAGCTGCCGACCACGATCGAAAACGCGATGTCCGCCGATCGATCGTCCTCCAGTACACCACGCCGGCTGGCCACCGCCACCGACTCAGATTCCGTCCCACCGCCGAGGGATGGCGTCGCGTCGAGACGTGCTGGAACAGCCGTTGGTGGTGCGAGATCGACGTCACAATCCTCACCGATCTCGAATACACCACGTGGATCGGAGGGGCCTCGCAATGAGCGACCCAACCCCCGCTGTCGAACGGAGACTCGCAGAACTTGAAGCCACCATCGATCACCTACACAGCGAGATCGACCAGCTACACCGAAAAAACATCGCCTTCAAAGATCGCCTCGAGAGCCACGAGGACACGCTCACCGCAACCGAGGCGAAGACCGACGCGATCGCCGCGAAAACTGCGACCAACAAAGGTCGCATCGCCGAGTTGCAATCGCGCGAACTCGAAAAGGGTGCCACCTCGAGGCCCATCACGTCGATCCTGATACGTCCGACGTGTCTCACGAGGGATTTACCGCGAGGTGCTGTCGGTGAGTCGACGACAGCTCCTGGACCGCCAGCGTCACGGTTCGAGCGATCGGGCACGCTCGCGGTAGTACTCGTAGACGGCGTCGGCCCACGCCATCGCCTCGGCATTCGAGATATCGACGAGCGTCTGGGGAAAGCCGGTTTCGTCGTCGTGGATGACGATGCTGAATCGGTGGCCGAAGAGTCCCAACACCACCGAAATCGGATCATCGGTGACCAGCTGCGGCGTCTTCGGCTCTTCACGCACGAGATCTGCGACCTCCGGATAACTATCGAGGTACTGCTCGGCCGCGACTGTACTCCAGACGCTCTCTGTGTCGAAGTTGGTCTGGAGCCTCGGCTTGATGTGCTCGACGATGTTGGGTGGAACTGCACCGACCCCTCGTTGTGCTCGCATACGTGTCGCGTTCTCCCAGAGTTCGAGATACCGCTCGTGTATCTCGTAGGGGTCCTCGTGAGTCGCCCTCGTTACGGTTGCATCTGCGAGTGTCGCCACGTCGAGTTCGACCGGATATTCCTCCAAGCGTGTAACGAGTCCGGGGAGTTATGACGTGACAGTAAGCCGACTGACGGCGTCTTCGACTGTATCAAACGCCGTTGTACCGAACCGGGATAGCGAGTAGGAACCGTCGTCGTGTTCGGCTACCTTCGCTTCTCGGAGAGATGTCGGTTGGCTGTCAAACGCGAACAATCGAGTCCCCGTTCCAGTTGTTAGCTCGTATGCAGCCGTTGCTGTCAAGTAGCGAGAGTAATTCGAGGTGAGCGACGACGGTTGCGGCAAGCGACATCTGCCGTTCGGATTTCGTCTCAACTAAAGAATGACAATAAGGCTAATAGTTTTCGGATTGACGGGCACGCTGACGGACCAAAATCTGCGTTACTATTTCGACTCGTGTGCCGGGTACTACGCACGAATTTGGTTTCACGCATGAATTGCGCAGGAATATTTTCACGAGATACATAATGGATAAATTAATCAATCGATGAGGAGGTGTAGCTTCATGGACCGTCTAGAGGTCGCGTCTTCTTCGAGTGGTAGCCTCACAGTGTTGCTTTTTGTAATCGGAATCGGTAGTTTACTGTTGCTCGGTGGGATTACCGGCACGGTTACAGCCGAGACGACGGCACCGACCTGTAGCGACGTCGAACTCAGCCTGACCGACAGTCGTTACGAAGTCGAAAACGTCACCCAAATGCAGTGTATCGGTAACGAGAGCACGGGCGTCGGGTTAGATGACGACTACGTACTGGTGAACGACATCGACGCGAGCGAGACCGAAGACTGGTTCGACGGTGCTGGCTTCGAGCCGATCGGCTCCGCGAGCACGTCCTCTCTGTTCTCTCGGCGTGCGATACCGAGTGAATCGATCGGGAGTAGTATCGTGCAGTGAAACGACGAGCGGTAGCCAGCAACCCGAACACTGTCGGGGACGTCACGATAGTTCGCCTGTGTGAGCACTACATCACGCCTTGGGTGGATATTCTGTAGGTTCGCTTCCCGGATGACCGGAATCTCCGCGGACGATTGAAAGAGTGTGCGATAACGAGCCCGTGTAGCGGACGATCGAGACCGGGGCGCGAGCGTCGCGGTTACTGCTTCCGGCTCGGATCGCTCCCCGCCGCGGCCGTTTCCGTCCGCGCGAGTCGTTCGGCGCGGCTCCGTATCCCCTGAAGCATTCCGTACGTCATCAGCGACGAAATGGGGTCGAGAGCCGCGAGGGAGGCGATTCGGACCACAGAGTTCTCGGGTTGGCGGATGCGCGAGCGAACCAGTAGCCGTGTCGTCGTCTCGTCGACCGGATCGAGCACGAACGACCAGATCCACCAGGTCGGATCGTCTGGCGTCCGCAGGACGAGCGACTCCTCGGGGTCGAACTCGGCCACCTCGAGTGTCGCGTCGGGGAACCGATCGGCACGGCCGAGCCGGACCGTGTCGCCGACCTCGAGGTCCTGCCACTCCGGCCGGATCTCGTCGGCGTTGTGGATGCCGAGTCCAACGAGGTTCTCGGCCCACTCGTAGCTGTAGAAGCCGGCCTGTTCTTGCCCGAGCTGGACGAGCCACGGCCAGACGGCGTCGGGCGGCGCGGAGATGTCGATCGCCATGGTTGACTCCGCACCAGGGTCTGAGAGCAGATCGTCACCGGGGAACGGTCGTGCGACATCTGTCGGCGTCGCGCCCCAGTTCAGCATCCGCGGACGAAAGAACTTCCAGTACGCTCCCACGAGGAGTGCGACGCCCGCCGTCCATCCGATTCGTCGCCGCCACCGCTGCAGCGTCGTCGAGGCCGTGGTGTCCGATTCCAGGTTGTCATTCTCCGGAGCTGTGGTCATACGATTTCCTCCTGAACCTGTATAGTCGCGCTGACGACATAGTCGTGAACCCGTCCACGCTAAAATCGCATCTCGGTCAGCTTCTCAATCGCCCTCTCTCAGGGCTTCCTATACGACCTGCAGCTGATCCGTCCACCCTCGACCTTGCCGTTCTTGGCGGTGACTACGACGAACTTCACCGGCATCGCGATCGCAGAGATCGCCGGCGTCGATCGACAACTCTCCGTTTTTCGGCACTCCCAGGTATCGCGTTCGCCCCGGATCGCGGGCTACCAACAGTCCGATCGGGGTGACAGTCAGGGGCATCGATTAATACACCGACCACCACAGATGTAGTCGTATGGATGAGACGGGCGACACAACCGACCAACCTCAGGCGGCCTGGCTCGAGGACGCGAGCGTGGCAGAGCGGTGTTGTGCATTCGTCGACAGTACGACGGACATCTTCACCCACATCAGATCGGACGGGGAGATGACCTACGTCACAGACACAGAGGAGATGCTCGGTCGGAGTCGCAAGGAGTTTCTCGAGACGTCACTGGTGGAATACATCCACCCGAACGACTCAGATCGCGCCATAGCCGCGTTCGAATCGGCGCTCGAGGCTGAATCGACCGCCTCGGTCGAACTTCGATTTCGGCACGGCGATGGCCACTGGATCTGGATCGAAAGTAGCTGTTCGCCGATCCCCTCCGAGTACGATCTCGAAGGCGTCGTGACGGTGACCCGCGACATCACCGAGCGGAAACGCCGCGAGGAAGAACTCGAAGCGACCAAAGCAAAACTCGAACGATCGAACGAGAAGCTCCGACGCCAGAACCGCCGGCTCGATCGATTCGCCTCCGTCGTCTCTCACGATCTGTTGAATCCGCTCAGCGTTGCCGCAGGGCGACTCAGATTGGCCCGCGCTGTGTGTGACAACGAGCACCTCGAAGCGATGGCGAAGCCACTCGATCGGATGGCGCAGATGATCGACACCCTACAGACGCTCACGATGAGCCAGCACCGAACCGTCACCACGGCTCCGGTGTCGATCGCCGATCGCGCCACCGCAGCGTGGGAAACGACCGAGACCGCCGACAGTACGCTCCGCGTGTTGCTTGATCCGGATACCGAGTACGCCGCAGACCTGCGGTTGCTCGATCACGTCTTCGAGAACCTGTTTCGGAATGCGGTCGTCCACAACGAATCACCGGTGACGGTCACCGTCGGGTCGCTCGTCGATCGGCCGGGCTTTTACGTCGCGGATGACGGGACCGGGATTCCATCCGATCGGATCGACGACGTATTGGAGTACGGCTATTCGATCCGAAATGACGGAACCGGTGTTGGGCTTGCGATCGTCAGCGAGTTCGTCGAGGCTCACGGGTGGGAACTTGCGATCACGACAGGCGAGGATGGGGGTGCGTGCTTCGAGATTCACACAGCGGGCCACTCGTAGTCCCGACGCGGTTCGCAATCGATCACGTCGTCGAACGTCCGTCCCGTTGATCCAGGAATGTTGCGTGTTACCGTCTATGATTGTGCCAGGTGCAAACAATAGCGATCACCGAATCGATCGACTATGGACGAAGTCGACCACGGCGAATCCGTCTCGCTACTCGATCGAATCGGCGACACCCTCGTGTATACTGGAGTCGACCACGCGTCGAGTTCGGTGCTGGCCTGCCAACTCGTCGCACTGTCGCCGGACCGAAAACGCGTCGGCTCGGTACACGTCGTCGGCGTCATCGATCAGGGAATCGATCCGCTCTCGCTGGCTGAAACGCTGGATGGGTGTCATCCAGGACGGTGCGTGTATCTGCCGGGCGATCGACTCGCGATCGAATCGCTCGTCGGTTCGAATTCGGATGGTGACGTCGGTCCACTGGTCGATCCCCAGACGGCGCTTGTGGTGATCGAGGCCACATCGAACATCGATCCGACCGTCGAGACGGTCATCGAACAGGCGATGCGGACGAACACTCACGTGTACGAGGCCGCACCGTCGGCGACGCGGTGTCGTCCGATCACCGCCCAGATCTGTTATCTGTATCGGGCCGTCGATACAAACCGTGAGCCAGCGGCGCTGTTGCAATCAGAGCTGTCCGGATTTGTGGGTGCGGCCGATCTCTTCGTTTCGGTTTCCTCGACGGACACGCAGGCCGTCGAGCCCGTCGCTGCGAGCGATCGAGTCATTCCCCCGGTCGAATCACACGACGCGTCGACAGAACACGACGATGTACAACCGACGTCCCCGAAGGTGATTCGAACCCACATCGAGAATCTGTCACCGCAGCCACCACGGTTTTCGACGGCTGCACGCACCCAGTATACCGCCTACCGGACGTCGATCACGGGACCGAGTGTCGATCGAACCCAATCGATGGACCACGAAAAATCGCTCTCGAGCAAGACGATGTCGATACTCGAACTTTCAGTTCGGGACGCCATCAAGCCGCTGTCGATCGCGATCGCACGCGCGGCCGATCGCGAAACCGTCACCGTCGAGCATCTCCACATGGCGATCGATCGTATCCAGACGACTCGCAGTTTCTGTTCGATCGATATCTCCGAGCACGACTACTGGCTCGATCATACGAGCATCGCGAACGAACGGGGGATCGATCCCAAACGTGCTGTACAACACGCGATTCGATCCTACGATCCGGGTACCGAAACTGCGCCCATCGAGGAGATATATAACGCCTGTCTACGGGGAGGCTATCGCCGCGAACAGGTTGATCGAGGTATTCGCCAGCTCGGACAACGCGGTGGTGTATATCGGTCGGGAGAAAACGAATACACGCTCACGTGACGTACATATGATATTTATTTCCCGATAATCCTCGCTCGTTCCACCTATCGGTGTGCGATTGTTAACCAGTCACAAACGATGCGCTACTCCCAGGGAACGTCAGAATACCATTATTGATAATTTGGTCTATATGTTTAACTACGTTCATCTATCGCTCATCATGTATGATGATGACCACAAACATCATGTACAGCGCGGGTGAGACA
>JBNJFV010000147.1:0-6106 GCA_051747145.1 Halobacteriota archaeon | reverse complement strand
ATGTTCTCGATCGGATCCGTCGCCGCTCCAAGCACAGCCGAGTACTCGTCCATGTATTCGAAGGAGAACTTCACGTCCTCTACCGTGAGGTCCTCGCCGTCGTGCCACTGCTGGTCGTCTCGAATTGTCACGCTGATGGTGGTTTGGTCCACCTCGGTGACGTCCGTCGCGAGCCACGGTTCCGGAAGCCCCTCTTTGTTGATTCGGACAAGCCGATCGTAGATGAGCCGCATCGTTTGGGTGTCGTGCGTCGCCGCCCCGTCGGCGGGATTGAGGTTGTTCACGTCCGAGGGGTAGCCGAGTCGAACCTGTTCGACGCCGTCTGCGGGAACGCTTTCGATCGCCGTCCAGAAGGACATGAGCCCCTCGCCCATCATCGTGACTACCTCGTCTAGTCGATCCGAGTTGTACGGCATCGCCTGAAGCTGGTTTGCGATCGGCGTCCGCGGTTGGTCCTCCGCGAAGATCTCCTGGCAACGATACACGGCGTCCTGTCGGTCGTCGGGATCGTACAATCGTCGTTGTTCCTCTGCCGCCTCGTCGTATTCGCTGTTCTCGTAGTTGACGAAGTTGCGCGCACCCTCATCCGTCTGCGAGGAGTGATGGAGGTCGTAACAGAACACGTCGGGATCGATCCGCTCTGCGCGGCCGGCCCAGTTGAGCGTGAACGCGTCGTAATCTTGCTGTGTCATCGCCTGATCGACGATCTGGTTCCACGCGAGCGGATTAACCTCGACCTCGAAGCCCAGCTCTCGCCACTGGTCGGCGATGAGTTGACCGAATTCGTACCGGACCGGATCGTAGTCTGCGGTCGTGACGATGAGTTCGATCGTCTCGACGGGTTGGCCAGCGCCGCCCGTTTCCCCGTCGTCGTCGTCTCCGAGGCACCCGGCGACAGTAAGTGCCAATCCTGCACCAGCCGCGCCGGTGGATTTCTTCAGGACGTCCCTTCGTGAGTGTTTCTCATGACCCATACGTTGTCATCAGTAAATCTCTACTTAACAATTTTGGTAATATAACAATCATATTACTCTTGAGGTAATCTCATACACTGAAATAGTAATCAGATCATTATTTAATCACGTTTTACAATATCTATTTTCAATATCTCGGTATCGGATGTGTTACTCTGTTACTACTTTTCGCAAATATTGGGTGAAAGAAATTGACTCAACGGTAAGGTTTAGGTCCCGGTAATCGCAGTTGTAGCACCCATGCCAAACTCTGATTTCGAATCCTTCGACGAGATAGACGGAGAGATTCTCCGCGTACTGGCGGAAAATCCCCGAACGCCGTATTCGGAAATCACTGAAATACTGGCCGAAACTGGCCACGAAATGAGCCCAGAAGGCGTTCGATACCGCGTCGACAAGATCATCGACCTGACGACCGTCTTCTTCCTGTTGGATCCACAGGATCTCTCCTGGGAGATCATTCGGATCGCGGTCACGTCGGAAGGAACCGAAGATGCGAAACGGAAATCGTTCGAACTGCTGTGCGATCTTCCCTTCTGGCACGTCTCACAGGGAATCGGTACCTTCGATCACTTCGCTGTCGGAAGTGTCCCTTCGATCCTAAAGGCCGACGAGCTCGTCACCACCGTCTCGGAAGCCGACTGCGTGCAATCGGTCGATTATCTGCTCGTCACCGACAGAAACCAGAACATGGCGCAGTACCTGAACATGGACTACCTGACGCTTCCCGACGAGTGAGCGACGTCAGTTGGATCGAAATTCAGTACGAATATGTTTCGTCGCCGTAATCGTCGATTTATGGGTGACACGACGTTGTACGGTCGACTCGGCGGAAGAGCGGGGATCGCCGCCGTCGTCGACGACTTTTACGATCGACTGCTCGACGACGAGAGCCTCGCTCCCTTTTTCGAGGACGCCGACGTTGAATCGTTGCGACGAACGCAAACGGCGTTCCTCTGTGAGAAGGCCGGCGGACCGGAAACGTACGACGCCGCACCGGTGCGGGAGGCGCATCTCCACGTCCCGTTCGAACCCGAACACGTCCACCGGGCGATCGAACATCTCCAGGCGAGTCTCGCTGCGTTCGACGTTCCAGAATCCGACGCGCAGGCGGTAGTCGACGTCATCGCTGCCTACGAGGACGACCTACTTGCCCGTCCCGAGGAGTGATGAACCACGTTCGGTGAGCGAACGTAGCCGACAGCCAGTTGGCGTCCGTCGAGGGAACGGCATCGATCGAAACGCCATCGCCGCGTACGGACGAGCGGTCACGTCGACGCCGACCCGGTCAACGCCGACCAGCGGGGGCGACCGATTACCGCCAGATACCGTGCCCAGAGAAGTACGATGACGGCGAACCCGAGCCCCTGAACGATCGCCATCCACGATACGTCCGGGTAGAAGAACCCGATCCCGACGCCGAGCACCGAGACGTTCCACGCGCCGACCATCCACGGACGAACGATTGTGGTCGGTGTGGTTGCATTGATCTGCAACCCCCCCGCGTCGAACGCTGGCTCGCCACGCTGTTCGGTCCGTTCGAATGCGCTCCAGCGGGCACGCGAATACAGCGCCATCCCTGCCAGAACGACCGGAAGCGCCCACCCCATGAAGAAAAAGTGCAGCGCCCCGGTTTCGATCACCGATTCGGGGATCCCGATCGGGACGCCAAAGAGGATGAACGGAGCGAAGCCCGCGGGTGCGAGAATCCACGCCTGCGCGAGCAGTACCGAACGCGAGAGCCCTGAGGAGGACCCCTGTCTCGTCGTCTGGACCAGGTTGTACACGAATAACACGTATCCGATCGCAAACAACACCAACCCTGTGGCTGTCACCGTCCGTCCCATGTCGATTGCCGGTCCGAGCACTAACGGCCAGATGCCGACGCCCAGAAGCCACCCCGAGTAGCGCTTCAATCGGTCGCTGTACAGCCTCGCATTCACCAGCGATGGATAGAGATCGAACAACGTCCCGATCACTGCGAATCCGAGGAAACCCCACGCGTTGGCGTGTACGTGCGCTTCTCGAAGCCCCCACCAGCCACCGTCGAAGCCGAACACTCCGACGTGGCTGTACAGGCCGAACGCGATCGTCACGCCGTACAGAAAGACAACTGGAGACAGCAGATACAGTCCCACTGTCGCGTCGAGAGCGTCACGACGATCGCTTCGAACCAGTTGCGCGAGGACGACCACGACGAGTCCGAACACGATCGCCCAGATGCTGAAGAGTCCCAGATCGTACACCAGCGGATACCCGAAGGCGCGGCCGTACCACGCAGCCAGCAATCCCCCGTTGAGCCCGAGATAGGTCGCCCACGTGTACGCCTTCGATGGGGCGGGGCGATCGAGCTTTCGGGCAGTAAGCCGTGGCAACGTTCCAACAACCAACTGCGTGAACGCGCCGATCGTGACGAAGTGAATGTGCGTCCAGGTGATCCACGAAACGGTGGCGACGAGTCCGAACGCCGCCGCGCCCTGATACGCACCCAAAAACAGCCCCACTGTGAGGAACAAACCCGCCGTCGAGTGGAAGGGGGTGGCCCGAATCGAGGGGTACGGTTTCGATCGGCCACCAGTGGTCGTCATCGGCACCTCCGATTTCGTCGATGGATATTCGACGGCACACCGGCCGCCGATCGGGCCGTCGACGTCGATCGATCGTCGCTCCGTCCGTATCGAGCCGCTTCGTTCCGATCGATCCGACTCGATGCGTCGCGGTGAGTAGCTTCCTCGTCGCGTGTGACTGGTGGTGCTATCATGACTATCGTGTACCGTACCGAATTACCGGACTCGAGGCTGCTAATGGTTCTCGCGAACGTGTCAGCCCGACCCTAACATGTTCGCGCGTACTGGTATCGTCGTCCGCTGGTAATCTACACGTAGGATGCCATTCGCTGCCCTTGCGGTCACGATTCCCGACTCCGTCTGGCTGTGCGCGCTCACGAAGGCCAACCCGGAAGCGGTCTTTCGCGTCGTTTCGACCCAACACGGCGGGGAGACCGCGATCGGACTGGTCGAGATCGACGCCGACGAGCTGTCGACCGTCATCGCTGCGATCGAACGACAGGACGACGTCGTCGACCTCGACCTCCTTTGGACACGCGCTGGCGAAGCGCTCGTACAGATCGAAACGACAGCGCCGTTGCTTTTGCGACCAGTCAAACGAGCCGGCGTCCCGCTCACCACGCCGTTCGAGATCGCCGACGGGGTCGCCTTCTGGGAGTTTTCGACGTCCCGATCGAAGCTCTCGCACCTCCGATCGCACCTGGAGACGATGGGGATCCAGTATCGGATCACACGGGTCCGTGAATTGGATCCTCGGGAGGACGATTCCCTGTTGACTGATCGGCAACGGGAACTCCTCCTCGCTGCGGCGGACGCAGGCTACTACGACACTCCTCGAGAGACGACGCTCACCGAGGTCGCCGAATCGATGGACATCTCGAAAGCCACGTGTAGCAACGTCCTTCATCGGGCGGAGGGGAAACTGGTCGATCGGTACGCCGCACGAATGGCCCGATCGACTGCCGCGGAATAGTACTAGTTTATCTAGTATTATGTGATACCGAGTGTTGACATGTCACAAGACATCGTTCGATCGGCGGCGGCCATCGCGCTCGTAACGCTTCTTTTCGTGAGCGTGATCGCCGTCCCGATCGCCGCAACGGAGGACGAATCGCTGGAGACGGAACCGTGTGACTACTGCATCGACGAGGGGGACGATTCCCTCGAGCAGGACGAAAAGACGTTCGCAGGCCCGAACGACGTCGCTACGACCAAGACCCGAACGGCGTTCCTTCGGGCAAAGAAGGCGTTCCACGAGGCGAGACAGGAGATACAGGGGATCAAGAAAGGCGACGAGTCGCCGGTCGCTGACGTGCCGACGTTCTTCGACGAGGAAGAAGACGACGATAGCTGATCGATCGACGTCGGATCGCCGACTGTGAGGAACTGTGCGGGGAAGTTTCCCCCACTACTGACGTCAGTTTTCGGTGAGCAGCCGCCGGAGTACGTAATGAAGGATCCCGCCGTGTTCGACGTACTTCACCGCGGCGGGGGTGCCAACCTGTGCGGTCACGTCGAACTCGACGGTCGAGCCGTCCGCCCGTTCCGCGACGACGGTGAGGTCGTCCATCACGTCGAGGCCGTCATCGAGGCCGTGGATCGAGAACGTCTCCGATCCGTCGAGTCCCAGCGACTCCCACGAGTCTCCGTCCGCGAACTGTAGCGGGAGGACGCCCATGCCGACGAGGTTGTCCCGATAGATCCGCTCGTAGCTTTCTGCGATCGTCGCGCGGACGCCGAGCAGGTCCGTTCCTTTCGCCGCCCAGTCGCGGCTCGATCCGGTTCCGAACTCCACGCCGGCCATCACGACCAGCGGCGTTCCCGCCTCGCGGTAGCGACGGCTGGCCTCGAAGACAGTCGTCTCCTCGCCCGTCGGGTGATGGATGGTGTAGCCGCCCTCCACGTCCTCTAGCATCTCGTTTTCGATCCGGACGTTGGCGAACGTCCCGCGCATCATGACCTCGTGGTTTCCGCGCCGGGAGCCGTACGTATTGAACTCGTGCGGTTCGACGCCGTGGTCTTCGAGCCACTGGCCGGCCGGAAGGTCGGGGCCGAACGGCCCGGCCGGGCTGATGTGGTCTGTGGTCACCGTGTCCCCCAGAAGCATCATGCATCTGGCTCCCTCGATGTCGGCAACGCCGGGCGTCTCAAGCGGGAAGTCCGTGAAGAACGGCGGTTCGCGGATGTAGGTGGAGTCGTCGTCCCACTCGTAGCTGTCACCGGCGGGCGCATCGAGCGACTGCCACCGGTCGTCGCCCTCGAACACGTTCGCGTACTTCGCCTCGAACAGCTCCGGGGAGACGCTCCCGTGGATCGCCTCGCGAATCTCGTCGGTTCCCGGCCAGATGTCTTCGAGGTAGACCGGTTCGCCGTCCTCGTCGGTGCCGAGCGGCTCGGTTTCCAGATCGATGTCAGTCCGGCCGGCGAGTCCGAACGCAACCACGAGGGGTGGGCTGGCGAGGTAGTTACCGCGAATCTTCGGGTGGATGCGCGCCTCGAAGTTGCGATTACCGCTCAGGACGCTGGTCGTCCACAGGTCGTGCTCGTCGATCGCCGCCTCGATCG
>JBNJFV010000146.1:0-6156 GCA_051747145.1 Halobacteriota archaeon | reverse complement strand
TTCGAGAGGTAGTAGTCGGCGTACCGTTCGGGGATCGGTCGACGGAGCGACGGCATTCAGGTCCGCTTCGCACGCGTCCCCTATACCCCTTCCCGTCACAATCGATCTGTCCCTACAAAGATCCGACGTTGAGATCGACCCGTTCCGACGCAGCAACGTCGTGTGGCTCGATCAGTTCCGACGCAGAAACGTCGTGTGGATCGATCGGTTCCGACGCGCGAAACGAAGCGTAGTTACATCCGGGCTGGCTGAACGTACGTATGGACGCAGCACTCGTCGTTCTCGACGGCTGGGGGCTCGGCGATCACGACCGACGTGACGCCGTCAAGGCCGCCGAGACGCCCACCGTCGATCGATTGACCGAGGTCGGCGCGTACGGGACGTTGACTGCCGACGGGCGGGCGGTGGGCCTGCCGGACGGCCAGATGGGAAACAGCGAGGTCGGCCACCTCAACATCGGGGCCGGCCGGGTCGTCAAACAGTCCTACACCCGCATCAACGACGCGATCGACGACGGACGGTTCTACGAGAACGAGGCGATCGCTTCGGCGTTCGAACACGCCGACGAACGTGACGGTCGCGTCCACGTGATGGGTCTCGTAAGCGACGGCGGGGTCCACTCAGACGTCGAACACCTGCAGGCGCTCATCGAAATGGCCGCCGAGTACGGCGTCGACGCGGTCACCCACGCGTTCACAGACGGTCGAGACACCTCCCCCACCGGCGGCGTCGACTACCTCGCGGCACTCGAAGCGACGATCGACGCCGCGGGTACCGGCGAAGTCGCGACCGTCTCGGGGCGGTATTACGCGATGGATCGCGACCGAAACTGGGAGCGAACGAAGCGAGCCTACGACGCGATCGTCAACCGGAAGGCACCCCACGAGGCGGCCTCGGCAGTCCGAGCGGTGCAGTCAGCGTACGATCGCGGCGTGACCGACGAGTTCGTCGAACCGACGACGATTCGGGGTGGGGCGGAACTCGCCGCGGGCGATTCGATCGTCTGGTTCAACTTCCGGGCCGATCGCGCCCGCCAGCTCGTTCGCCTACTCGCGGACATCGACCCCGTCTGGCCGTTCGAGACCGACCCGCCGAAGACGCACCTCGTGACCATGACGCAGTACGACAGGACGTTCGACTTCCCGGTCGCGTTTCCACCGAACCGCCCGAAAGACACGCTCGGTGCGGTCCTCTCGAAGGCGGGGAAAACGCAGCTGCGGATCGCCGAATCCGAAAAGTACGCCCACGTCACATACTTCCTCAACGGCGGTCGGGAGGTGACGTTCGACCGGGAGATCCGTCGGATCGTCAACAGTCCTGACGTTCCGACGTACGATTTGCAACCGGAGATGAGCGCGCCGGCGGTAACCGACACGGCGA
Organism: Halobacteriota archaeon; assembly: GCA_051747145.1. Classification (GTDB taxonomy): domain Archaea; phylum Halobacteriota; class Halobacteria; order Halobacteriales; family Haloferacaceae; genus JBNJFV01. The sequence continues at coordinate 4,776 of JBNJFV010000146.1, read as the reverse complement.
TCGACGTCATCGAATCTGACGATCCGGACGTGCTCGTCCTCAACTACGCGAACGCGGACATGGTCGGACACACGGGCGATTACGAGGCGGCGATCACCGCGGTCGAGGCGGTAGACGAGCAACTGGGGCGGCTCGTCGAGGCGGTGACAGCCGCGGGCGGTGACGTCCTGATCACGGCCGATCACGGCAACGCCGACGACATGGGGACGCCGGAGAACCCCCACACCGCCCACACATACAACCCCGTTCCGGTGATCTATCTGGCCGCCGATGGCACCGACGGCGGGCGGGTCGTCAGGGCGGGCGGGTCCCTGTGTGACCTCGCGCCGACGCTGTTGGAACTGATCGGCGTCGAACAGCCAGCTGCGATGACTGGCCGATCGCTGTTTGCGTGACCGTCCACTCTCGATCGACCACTTCAGGACTCGGAGGGACCAGCAACCGGCCCCGGACCGAAATGTCGGTAAAGGGGACCCGAAAGAACGAGAAGGCCGATCGCCGCCATCCCGACCACCACCCACGGATCGAACGCGCCGGCGGCCGCCCCCGCGACCAGCCGATCGATCGACACGCCGACGGAAACGCCGAGTACCGCCCACGGGATTTCACCGACCGCGGTACCCAGAACGTACGGACGAAGCCGGACGCCTGCGATTCCCGCACCGATCGAGACCACGTCCGAGGGTGCCGGAAACAGCCGGCTCGCCGCGACGCCCCGGAATCCGCCCGTTGCGGCGAGGAGCCGCCGCCCGGCCCGTGAGACGCGGCCACCCCCGCTGGTGCGTCGAGCGAACCAGTACGGCGGCACCCCCGTCACCGTCAACAGAATCACCGACGGGACGATCCCCGCCACGCCGAACGCGTACCCTGCGGCGATCGGGATGAGCGACGTCGGCCACGCCATCAAGGGGCGAACGAGTGCGAACCCGACCAAGAATCCACCGAACAAAAGCGGCCGATCGACGAGCCGATCGAGCGCTAGGAAGGCCACGCGAACGTCCACGAGCACCGCTGCCACCGCGACGATCGCGAAGACGACCGCACCGAGGACGAACCGAGGATGTCGACGACAGCGGTCGACGGCCCACCCACCCGAATCGAGCATGTCCGTGCGATCGGTAGCCACGGGGATACGCCTTCCGTTCGCGCGGATCCGTCGTCTCAAACTGCCGGCCGAACCGATCGACGAACTCGAAGGTGCGGCACGTCGGTAACGGTTTTCACGGCGCGGCTCGAATCCGATCGTGTGACGGAATCGGGCGAGAGACCGGCAGGCGGCGACTCCGAGCGCGATCGGAAGCGCGAGCTCGGCGTCGAATTGCTCGCGCACCTGGAAGCCGACGAACTCGACCTCGCGGCGGCGATCGATCGGATCGAAACGATCACGACGAGCCCACAGCTCACGCGGGAGATCCTCGACACGGCCGAGACCCGGGGCGTCATCGATCGTGACGGCGCACGGATACGAACCCGACGCGGCGGGACGTTCGTTCGGTTCGAAAGTCAGGTCACTACCCGGGAGGGGTCCTTCGACTGCAGGCGCTGCGGGGCGTCGATCACGACCGGGTACGTCATCCAGTTCGAGGCGGGCGAACTCGGTCCGTTCGGCTCCTCGTGTATACGCAAAGTGACCGGGCGAGAGTGAAACCGCACAGGACCGCAACGATACCGGCTCGAAACTCGTCGGTCACCGGCCACGCCGAAGTTCCTCGATCAGCTGTTCGAGCAGTTCGGCTTGGTGGTCGATCTGGGCGGCTTGCCGTTCGACGGTCTCGGTCAGTTGTGCGAGGTGTTCTGCGACGTCGTCATCGTCGATCGGCCCGGCAGACTCGAATGGGGATCCCTCGAACGCGTCCGACGCAGTCGGTTCCGCTTCGACGACTGACGATCCTCCAGTTGTCGATTCGGCAGCGGCCACAGGTTCCGAGGAGGGGTCCTCCGTCGCGGAGGCTTTCCGTTCGAGTTCCGGTTCGTCGAACGACGTTGTCGCGTTCGCCGGCATCTCGTCCGGTTCGTTCGGATCGGCGTTGAGCGGGTCGAGCCCGTCGCCGAACTCTAGGGATCCGGACTGCTCGTCGGTCGATTGGTCTTCGGGATCCGATTCGGCCGCCGTGCGGAGCCGAAGCTCCTCGATGGAGTCGACGTCGTGGTGCGCACAGATAGCCGCCGCGAGGCTTTCCCGAACGGCTCTGGCCTGATCGTTCGGCGCTTTGAATCGCTCTTGACGGTCTCCGAGCCTGAGCACGATCGCAGTCGCCACGCTGCCTTCCTCGAACGTGAGGTCCGTCACGTCGTCGTAGTGGTACTCTTCGGCTTCGAGGTCCCAGACGGCACTGCCGATGTGCTTTACGAGACGGGCGCTCGTCACGACGAGCGTCAGGTCGCTAAATCTGAACAGCTCGAGGACGGATTCGTCATCCGCGATCGTTTCGGCGGCTTCGAGGACCCCAGCCAGAAGCGGCTGTAGCGTCTCCTCGAGTCGTTTCGACGGCAGCGCGAGCGTTTCCTCCCCGTCGAGGCCGTAGTTGAGCGTTATTTTCGCTTTTCGTCGCCCGACTGAGACGCCGACGTGTTCGGCGTCGTGACCGTACGTTTCCACGGACTCATCGGAGAGGAGACCGTCACCTCGATAGACGAGCGTCCGCGTCGGCGTTACCACGAGTTCGTCTTCGCCACCCAGCGAGACGCGCTCTCGCACGTCCTCACCATCGAGGGTGGTCGCAAGAAGCTCGGGGAGAGACATTGTGTGGGTGTTCCCCGCACGTAGCATAAATCCGGGGGGTCTGGATGCGAGACACGTTTCACGGCCGCGATCGTACGGGTCGATCGAACTGTGCTGGCACGGCCCGAAGCCGATCGAGATGAGAAGCTTAAAGAACGCCATCGAAGTAGGTAGCGGTGAGGCCGGGTGGCTTAGCTGGACATAGCGCCGCACTCATAGGGTTTCGAGATTCGGTGCGGTTATCTCGCCTTGGAAGCCTCCGTGACCCGTTGGGGCCTGCCGAGCCTCGTACCTGGGCCATGCGGAGATCGCGGGTTCGGAGCCCGCCCCGGCCATTCTCCATTCGATTCACGTGGGTTGTACTGCCGGTGATCTGTCGAAATAGAGACCGTACTCGAACGCCGTGAGGGACACCCATCGGCGAGTGACCGAATCGCCGGGTGTTATACCGGTGGCGTTCGTGACCACGTCGTATGGACGAGCAGCCGGATCGACCGTGGGCAGACAGCGAGCTCGCCTTGCTCTCTCGCGACGAACTGGAGACACTCGTCCGCGCCCGCTCGGAGGCGCTGGAAACCGTCCTGGACACGATGGTGGACGTGTTGCTGAAACTCGATCCGACCGGCCGCATCGAACTTGCAAACGCGGCGGTCGAATCGACGCTCGGGTACGATCCGGAGTCGATCGTCGGCAAGCCGATCGACGTGTTGCTTTCCAGTGAAGGGGCGGCGGGCGATCGGGAGGTGCTGACCGCAGGCGAGTTCGGTACGGTGTTGGTCCGCGACGGCCAGGTTCCGGACCTGGAGGTCGCGTTTTCGACCGCCGAGGGTACCGTCGTCCCGATGAGCCTCTCGACGTCGGTCATCGAGGATGCCGACGGGATCGGCGGGTTCGTCTGCGTCGCCAAAGACGTCAGCGACCGCATCGAAAGAGAACGGCACCGGCAGCGCAAAGCCGAGCAACTCGAACTGTTGAACGTACTCGTCCGACACGACATCCGAAACGACGTCGACCTCGTATTAGCACAGATTCGAGCGATTCGGAAGGACAGCCCGCCACCCGACGAACCCATCGTCCTCGGGCCCCGAGAGCGCCACTCCCTCGATCGGATTGCCGAAAGCGGCCACCGGATCGCCGAACTCACGGAGACGGCTCGCAACCTGACGCGGACGATCGCCGAACTGGAGGAAGAGTGCAAACCGATCGCGCTGGCTCCGGTGCTCAAACGCGAGATCGCCGCTGCATCGACCCTTTCGGAGGACGCCGTCATCGATGTGGACGGCGACATACCGGCGGTTGTCGTTCGAGCGAACGAGATGCTCGGCTCCGTGTTTCGAAACCTCCTGGCGAACGCCATCGAGCACACCGACGCGGACGTGCCACGGGTGCGCGTAGCAGTTTCGATGGCGGAGGCGTCGGTTACCGTACGCATCGCCGACAACGGACCGGGGTTACCCAAAGCGCAGAGACGGGCGCTCCGATCGGCCACCCCCACCCCTCCCGAGAGCGGGCCGAGCGGGTTCGGACTCTACATCGTCGGGACGGTAATCGAACAGTACGGCGGACACCTCGACGTAGAAGAGACAGGACCCGGGGGCACGCGTATCGCCGTAACTCTCGACCGTGCCGAAATGTGAGACGGTATCGGCACCGAAAACCGCGTCGGCACCGGAAACCGTGCCGTGGAAACGTACTGATGGCGCGCTCAATTGATACTATCTTCGAGTTCGCCCACCGTGTCGTGGAGATACTCCCGGAGCCTGTCGAGACCATCCGCCTCGATCGCATCGAGTGCCGCGAGTGCGCGTTCGCACCACTCGATCGCCGCCGCCGCCTCGTTCTGTGACAGACACGCCTCGACGAGTCGCTCGAACGGCTCGACGCTGTAGGACGGATCCAAAACCTCGAGGTCATCACCGATCTCGTCCCATCGATCGAGTCCCTTCGCCGGGGATTCGGTCAGCGTCTCCAGGTGGGCAATAGCCAATTTCGCGTTGAGCGCCCGTCCACGGACGTCCATCGTTTCGAGGCGGGTCAACGACTCGGTGAGCAAG
>JBNJFV010000145.1:0-6164 GCA_051747145.1 Halobacteriota archaeon | reverse complement strand
GCTCATAACGGTGACCGTTCCCCGTTCTAGTCCACCTCCGAGCAACGTATCGAGTCCCGCAACCCCGGCCGAAAGCTGGATCGGATCGAACGTCCGGTCGTGGTCTGTCAGATGTATCGCCGGATAGACTTCGATCCCGGTGTCCTGGACCTCGAAGCCGTGTGTCCCCGCCTCTTGACCGACGACGCGGTGTTTCGGAACGCTGATACGGCGTCCTTCCTCCTCGTATTTGAGGCGGATTACCCCGTCACTGAGCGATTTGAGCTGTTCGTCGACTTCGACAGAGGGCGTTTTGGTTGCGAGTACGGTCGTCTCGCGGTCTTTGAGGAAGCGCGTGAAGGCGATGATGCGCTTGCGGAACTGATATTCGCTGGGTTCGAGATACTGAAGTTGATTGATCGGATCGAGAAGGACGCGGTCGGGATCGTGATGCTCTATTTTCCCGCGGATATCCGCTATCAAGCGATCGTCCTCGAGATCCTGTGGATCGACGATATCGTACGACTGCGATTGGGTGAAAAACTCCGATTCGGGACCGATATCGAGGAAATCTGCCTCCGAAAGATCGATCCCCAACTCACCCGCACTGAGAAAAAGATCGTCTATCGATTCCTCGCCGTGAATGAATAGAACGTTTTCACCGTTGTCGAGGCCTGCACGGAGAAACTGCATCCCGAGTATCGTTTTACCGGTGCCCGGTTCCCCCGTGACGAGATAGAGCTGATGGCCGACGAGTCCGCCGTGTAAGAGTGAATCGAGGCCACGAACACCGCTCGAGAGTCGGAGGAGCGGCCTGCTATTCTCCGGCATAGCGTTGAAAAAGGAAGGACCCAATATAACGCAGCGGACTGGTTTCTATAGAAATATCCAGATTGATACTGGGGAAATTTATATACGGTATGTGAACGACTCAGTGAATCGTAATGTTTTATATTCTCGATATTTTTCACTTTTTCCCTCATATACGTAATATATCCGAAGAAACCTTTACGTGCGTGCATATTGTATCGGATACGAGAACCGATGAAAGATCCCGACGTTCGACGCGCTGTGGCGCTGTATCTGGACGGGACACTCACCGAGGCGGAGGCCGCCAAACGGGCAGGGATCCCACGTGCGCGGCTGCGGGAGTACGCTCGAACCTGTGGAATCATCGCCTCACCCCCCGAAGATCCGGGTTCTTCGGTCGATCGGAAAGAGTAGTTCGGCACGTTACGGCCGAGTCGTCGCCCATACCGCGAGCAGTCCCAATACGACTGCCGGAATCATCGGAAGCACGAGGTACGTGTCCCAAAACGAGAGGCCGATGTCTGAAGGTACGCGGGGATAGAGGTAAATTAGCCCGGGGATGAGCAGAAAGGCGACGAAGATTGCGCCGACGAGCGCCCAGCCTCGCCAGTCGAACGACCGCTCGACCGCGTCGGGGTGGACGACACCGGTTCCCTCGCTCGAACCGATGGCCGATTCATCGCTTCGGCCATCGCGGTCGCTCATCGGCCCCGTCCGGGACGCACTCGCACTCGAGGGGCGAACATCACTCGTAGTCGCCGGCTTCGTAGTCGTCGTCCGGAACCACGACGACCGAACCGAACCCCTCTCGGGATTCGAGCATCTCGTGGGCGCGGGCGATCTCGCTCATCGGGAGCACCTCGCGGACGTAGGGTTCGAACGTCCCGTCGAACACCTTCGCCATCACGTCGTCCATCTCGCCGGGGGTTCCCATCGTCGAACCGAGGATGTTGAGCTGTTTCCAGAACACCTTCGGGATGTTCGTCTCCGGGGTGACGCCGGAGGTCGCACCGCACGTGACGACGGTGCCGCCGCGCGCCGCCGCGCTCAGGGAGTCGTCCCACGTCGCCTCGCCGATGTGATCGACGACGACATCGACGCCGCGGCCGTCGGTCTGTTCTTTGATGGCCGCCGCGAAGTCCTCCTCCTCGTAGTTGATGAGGTGATCGGCCCCGCACTCTCTCGCGAGATCGAGCTTTTCTTCGGTGGAGGCCGTTGCGAAGACTTCACAGCCCTCGTTGGCGGCGATCTGGACGGCGGCGTGACCGACGCCGCCGGATGCGCCCAACACGAGCACGCTGTCCGATTGATCGATCTCTGCGCGCGTCATCAGCATACGCCAAGCGGTCTGAAAGACCAACGGCGCGGCGGCCGCCGTGACGAAATCGACCCCCTCGGGGAGCGTCATCAGGTACTGTTGGGGAATCGACGCGAGTTCGCTGTGGATGCCGCGGATGTGTTCGCCGATGATCTTGTAATCGATACACAGTGACTGTTCGCCCTTCCTGCAGAACTCGCACTCACCGCAGTATCGGCCGGGATCGACGACGACGCGGTCGCCGGGTTCGAACCGGCTGACGTCCTCGCCGACCTCGCTGACGATACCGGCGCCGTCACAGCCGGGGATGTGCGGCAACTCTTCGGGGCTCGGCATCCCCTTTCGGGTCCAGACGTCGAGGTGATTCAGTCCGCCGGCCTTCATCTCGACGAGCACGTCCTCGGAGCCGATCTCGGGGTCCTCGAAGTCGTCGTACTGCAGTACGTCGGTCGAGCCATGCTCATCATAAAAGATGGCCTTCATACCCGTCCGTTGCACACGGCGGGTGCAAAACACTAGCGGATTCGGTGCGTCTAGGTCCCCTCCTTTTTTCGATACTGCCGACTAGGTGGCGGTATGAGCGACGATCACGACGAGAACGGATCTCCCGAAAACCACGACGACAGCCGGGATGGAGGCGGTCACGATGCCCACAAGGGACACGACACGGACGGCCACGCCCACGAAGCAGGTGACGATGACGACGCACACGACGGCCATCGCCACGACCACGGGCATCACCACCACGACATCGACGAACTCGAATTCGGCGTGTTGACGGTCTCTTCGAGCCGCGACATCGACGCAGACTCGGCCGGTGACGCGATCGTCGAACTCCTCGAAAGCGCGGGCCACGCCGTCGCCGTCCGAGAGCTCGTCAACGACGAGTACGACGGCGTCCAGGACGCCATCGACCGGTTCGCGAACCGCGGCGACACGGATTGTGTCGTCACGACCGGTGGGACCGGCGTCACCCCGGATGACGTGACCGTCGAGGCGGCCGAACCGCTCTTCGATAAGCGGCTCCCGGGCTTCGGCGAGCTGTTTCGGAGTCTCTCGCGAGAGGAGATCGGCACGAAGGTGGTCGGCACGCGTGCGACTGCGGGGATCGTCGACGGCGCGCCCGTATTTTGTCTGCCCGGCAGCGAAAACGCCGTCAGACTCGGTACCGAATCCATCATCGTCGAGGAAGCGCCGCATCTGGCTGGGCTAGCGCGGCGCGATGAGGGCGAGTCCGACGACGCGACGGAGGGTGATCGGGACGGCTGATACCGCGTTCGACGTCTCGACTATCCTACGGTAGCGGACAGAGGCTCGCGGTCAAAAGCGCCCGCTCGCCGCTCTCGTTTCTCGCGCCGTGTTTCACTCCGCGGGTGTTGTGGACGACCGCGGGCGCTTCGATCGTCTCTTCTTCGCCGTCTTGGGTGACGACGACCTCTCCCTCCAGCAGGTGAAAGACGTTCTCGCAGTCGTCGTGGACGTGCGGCTCGAACGCCCCACCGGGGCCGAGCGCGAACAGCTTCACCAACACGTCGTCTTCGACGACCAACTCCGCGGTTTCGACCGATCCGGCGTCCGGCGTGAGATCCGGAAGTTCGTTCAGCGACATACCGTCCTCTCGTCTGCGAGCGGGTTAAATCCTCATACGTATCGCTATCGTCTCACGCGGACGCTCGGATCCGATCGAGCGCCTCCAAGAAGCCGTCCGCGAATCGTCCCTCCGTCACCACATCGGCAGCCGCAATCGCCGTCTCGTCGGCGTTCGCGACCGCGAACGATCGTCCCACGAGTTCGAACAGCTCGGCGTCGTTCTCCGAATCGCCGATCGCGACGAACGCCGCCGGATCGAGTCCGAGCAATTCGGCGGCGGTCGCGAGCCCGCTTCCCTTGTCGACGTCGGGCGATTTGACGTGATACGCGTAACCGGTGTCGACCACGACCTGCCCGTGGCGCTCGGCGATCTCGACGAGCGGTTCGAGCGGCTGCTCGCGGGCGACGGCCAGTTCGGTCTCGCGCCAGCGGTTGATCGCGTCGACCGATCCCCACCCCAGTTCGTACCCCGCGGCGCGATACTCTTTGGCGACGGCTGCCGATCCCTCCGGATCGCCGTTGTAGACGACTTCATCGGCGGCCTCGACGAAGACGACGCCGCCGTTTTCGGCCACGACGGCGATCGGGACGCCGATAAACTCACACAGCCCGACCGGGTACGGGAACGACTTCCCCGTCGCGATGACGACCGGAGCCTCCCAGCCGCGGATCGCATCGAAGATCCGCGGATCGATCGACTTGTCGGGGCGCGTGAGCGTGCCGTCGATATCGACGGCCAGCGGCGGGATCATACGCTCGCTTGCGTCGCTTCGGGTATCAACGCAGCGGCTTTCGGCGCCGACTGGACGCCGTTCGGAACTGGAACTCCGGGCGTAGCTTTAGGCCGATCGAGGTCCAACAGACCCTATGAGCGTCGCCGGTCTCTGTCAGATCTGCGAGTCGAAACCCGTCGAGGACAGCTGCGAGCGTTGCGGTCGGATCGTCTGTGTCGATCACTACGACAAACAGACTGGCCTCTGTACGGCGTGTCTCGCTGAATTCGGCGATCCTGATCGAGATGAAAACGACCGACGGACGGACGAGGATCTCCCCGACGGCGTTGACGAGTACCGCTTTTGACTCGACCGCTCCCGTGGGCGTTCGATCCACGTCCAAGTGAACGGCGGGTGACTCGCGATCCGTTCCGTCTCGATCACCCGTCTCGACGTACACTCCCCTCGTCCGCCTCGCCGTCCGGTTCGAGGTCGTGAGCTAAGCTTCGCATAAACCGTTCGAGTTCTTGGCGTCGCGAGGCGGCGGCGAACCAGTCTTTGAGAAACGCGAGCGGTCCGCCGAACGTGAAGGACGATCGTGCGGTCACCCGGGTTCGTTCGCCGCCTCTCTCGTCCTCGTCCGACCCCTCGTCGGCGTCGGTCTCCTCGACTGTGATCTCCGTGTGGAGCGCCTCGAAGACACCCCGTTCGACCTGTTCGTAAACGTAGCCGCGCTCGGTCGCTTCGAACTCGAGTACCGATCGGCTATCGGGTTCGATATCCTCGTTCACCGCGACGAGTCGCCAGCCGTCGGGCGTCTCCTCGATCGCTTCGACCTCGAACGTCGCTTGATACTCGACGATCGAGCGCGGGTCGAGGCGCGATTCGATCTCCTCGCGCGGCACGGAGAACGCGTAGGAGACTTCGACCTCTCTCATCGATGTTCGTTCAATCGCCGCTTGAGTCGCTTTGCAGCCTCGCCGGCCGCCCGAAAGTACGCCGACTCCTCGTCGGCCCCTTCGCCCGCGAAGATGATCCCTCGCGAGGAGTTCACGAGCCCCACGCCGTCCGCGAGACCGTACTCGACAGCCGCCTCGGCATCGCCACCCTGCGCACCGACGCCGGGGACGAGAAACGGCTCGTCGACGAGTTCTCTGAGCGCTTCCAGCTCCTCGGTGGCGGTCGCCCCCACCACGATCCCGACGTTGCCGTTCTCGTTCCACGCCGCACAGCGCTGGGCGACGTACTGATAGAGCGGTTTCCCGTTGCCGACGTCGAGGTTCTGAAAGTCCGCGCCGCCGCTGTTAGAGGTTCGACAGAGGACGAACACACCCTTCTGTGGCTTCGAGAGAAACGGCTCGAGGCTGTCGCGGCCCATGTACGGGTTGACGGTGATCGCGTCCGCGCCGAGGCCGTCGTCATCGAGTGCCGTCGCGTACTGTCTCGCCGTGTTGCCGATGTCGCCGCGTTTCGCATCGAGCAAGACGGGGACACCCTTTCCGTGGGCGTAGGCGATCGTTTCCTGCAGAGCGCGCCAGCCGTCAGCGTCCTCGTAGAAGGCGGCGTTCGGCTTGTAGCAGGCGGCGTGTTCGTGCGTCGTGTCGATGATCCGCCGATTGAACGCCCACCGCGGCAGATCGGCGTCGAGAAACGACGGGAGTCGGTCGAGATCCGGATCGAGTCCGACCGAAACCACGCTGTCGGTCGAGTCGATTCGGACGGCGAGGTCCTCGAAAAATCCCATGGTGATCGTC
>JBNJFV010000144.1:0-6221 GCA_051747145.1 Halobacteriota archaeon | reverse complement strand
GGCGATGATGTTGCCGTTGCGGTGTCTGAGCCGCCAGCGATGGCCGCCGCCTTTGTCCTGATAGATCTCGAATCGAGCCTTCGACTGTTGGAGGGATTCGAGTTCTGCCCTGACGGCGTCGACCTCCGATCGCGTCTCTTCGCGTTCCTCGCGAGCGGTTTCGAGATCGGACTCGAGTTCGGATCGATCCCGTTCGGACTGTTCGCGCGCCGCCCGCTCGCTTTCGGTCTCCGTCTCCGCGCGCGAGAGCATCGGAACGAGGACCGAGGCGAGCCCGATGAGCGCCAAGCCGACGGTGTAGAGTCCGATAACGCCCGTGTTGCCGGTCGCGAACGTCCAACCGGCGGGATAGACGGTCAGGAACCACACCAACGCGAGTAGACAGATTCCGACCCCGAGATACGCCAACTTCGTCGCGAGCGATCGAAGCGGTAGCCGAATGGCGACTCCGCCGAGCACGAGCGGGACGCCGCCCGCCGCCAACACGATGGCCGCCTGTCGGACCGTCCAGAACGCGTGCGGCTCTTGCACCGACGGCCGCTGTGTTACGAGCGTCGAACTGTACAAAAACAGCGCGACGCCGACCACGCTGGCGAGGAGTCCGAGAGCGAATAACCAGTAGCCGTATATCTCATCGTCCGTCGACGGCTCCGTGATCCGATCGCTGTAGAACGATACCAACGTATTCTTCTCTGTCGAGCCTTGTGCCATGATATCATATTCCATTTCTGAGATCATAAACATTCACCTTACGTGTCATATGAACTCCTTACTTCTCGAATAACACTCTATTAGTCTGAATTGCGCCAGATCCGGTTCGACACTCATTTGATATGTATGGGACATAATATGTCCGGTTAGCCCTGCTCTGCGAGTAAGGGACTACCACATCCCACCGGCCTGTAGCTCCGAGTTGAATATTCGAATGCGACGCCGTCGCCGATCCTGCAAAAAGAACGAAGTTCTGGGGTTATTTGCCGCGGTCGTCGTTCGAGCGGATGCTCGGGCGGGTGTGTTCGGTTCCCTTACCGCGCTGTTGCATTCCCCGGCCACGCTGGCCTGCGGAGGTGCGACCTCGGTAGGCGCGACCGCGCTGGCTGTCGTCGCAGATCCAGTTCAGATCGTCGTCGTTCTCGATCGCACCGTGTTCGGGGTCGATCAGGATGACTTCGAACCACTTCTGGGAGCCGTCCTCGCCGACCCAGTAGCTGTTCAACACGCGGAGGTTCCGGAACTTGCGCCCGGCGCGCTCCTCGGCGATGCGCTGGAGGTTCTTTCGACGCGTGATCTTGTTGACACCCTGTCGTTTCGATCGGCGACCCGCTTTGAATCGCTGTTTGCGGGCGCTGCCCTTTCGGACCGAAACGCGGCCGACGACGACGCCCTGCTTGGCTTTGTATCCGAGCGCGCGCGCTTTGTCGAGTCGCGTGGGTCGGTCGATGCGCTCGATCGATCCCTGCTTGCGCCACTCCTGTTGGCGCTGCCACTGCAGTTCCGCGAGCTTTCCTTCCTTCGGCGTTTTCCACGCCTCTCTGATGTGTGAGTAGAAGCTTCCTGCCATAGTTTCACCACGGGCGTTGCGTGGTTCAATTCCCGGAGCCGCGCGCGGCGGTGGGAATCACATCCCGACCTGCGTAGACAGGTGCCCACTGGTGCCCGTCGTCCAGCGAGTTACCGTCTCTTCACAATAATCGCGGTTAAGGGCTTCGAAACGTCTTACGCGCCGGATTCTCACGACGCCGCGGGCGACAGAAAGTTTAATATGCGCGGATCACCGTATTCCCGGTATATGACGCGGAGTACCGTTTCAGCACCTGCGCTCTCCGACAGCGGCGTCTCCGCCACCGGAATTATCGGCATTATCGGTATTATTGGGGCCCCCCAGTAGCCCCACCACCACACTATTCCTCGACCGGTCCGAAACGCTAACTAACGAACACTGTCGTCGCCCAGTCGGCGACGCCGAAGAACACACACGAACCACGGATGTCGAAACCCACACCCAAGACAGCGACCGAAGAAACGACCGATGAACCGTCAGACCGACCCGTCGCGACCGGGGCTGACGCCGCCGTCGCGGCGCTGGAAGCCGCGAACGTCGAGCACGTCTTCGGCCTCCAGGGCGGCGCGATCATGCCCGTCTACGACTCGCTGTATCACTCCGATATGCAGCACGTCACGATGGCACACGAGCAGGGCGCCTCCCACGCCGCCGACGCCTACGGAATCGTCTCGGGTGAGCCGGGCGTCTGTCTGGCCACGTCGGGTCCCGGCGCGACGAACCTGGTAACCGGGCTGGCCGACGCGGACATGGATTCGGATCCGGTCGTCGCGTTGACCGGACAGGTCCCGACGGAGTTTCTCGGGCGGGACGCCTTCCAAGAGGCGGATACCACCGGTATCACGATGCCGGTGACGAAGACGAATTACGTGAGCACCGATCCGGATACGGTCGGTGACACGGTCGGTGAGGCGTTCGCGCTCGCCGGTGAGGGACGACCCGGGCCGACGCTGGTCGATCTGCCGAAAAGCGTCACGAACGCTGACACCGACCGCGAGCCGGGTTCGCCGAAACTTCCGGACGAGTTCGAGGTGCCCGATGCGGCCGACGTCGATCGGGTTTCCGAGGCGGCCGAGGCGCTCGCGAACGCCGAACGTCCTGCGATCCTCTCGGGCGGCGGCGTGATCAAAGCCGAGGCGTGGGACCAGCTTCGGGCGTTCGCGACCGAGTACGGAGTTCCGGTCGTGACGACGATGCCGGGCATCGGCTCCTTCCCCGAAGATCACGACCTCGCGATGGAGACCGCCGGCATGCACGGCACTGGCTACGCGAACATGACGCTGCAACACTGCGACGTGATGCTCGCAGTCGGTACCCGATTCGACGACCGGCTGACCGGCGGCGTCGAGACGTTCGCCCCCGACGCCGAGATCATCCACGTCGACATCGACCCCGCAGAGATCTCGAAGATCATCCACGCGGATCATCCCCTCGTGGGCGACGCCGGGACGGTGTTGGATCAACTGTACGACGCCATGTCTCACGCACCCGACGCCGGCGAGTGGCGCGAGCAGTGTCGACTGTGGCGCGAGGAGTACCCGTTAGAGTACTCGGTCTCGGAGAACGAACCGGTCAAACCGCAGTTCCTCGTCGAGGCTATGGACGAACTCACGCCCGACGATACGGTCGTAACGACGGGGGTCGGACAACACCAGATGTGGGCGATGCAGTACTGGACCTACCGCCATCCACGAACGTGGGTCTCCTCGCATGGACTGGGGACGATGGGATACGGACTCCCGGCGGCCATCGGTGCGCGATTCGCGGCCGATGACGACCAATCGGTCGTCTGTTTCGACGGCGACGGTTCGTTTTTGATGACGCTGCAGGAACTCGCGGTCGCCGTCCGCGAAGAACTCGATATCACCGTCATCGTGCTCAACAACGCCGCGGTCGGAATGGTTCGGCAGTGGCAAGACGCGTTCTTCGAGGGTCGACGAATGGCCTCCGAGTATCCGTGGGTTCCCGGGTTCGACGTCATCGCCGAGGGGTTCGGCGCGCGCGGGTTCCGGATCGAGACGTACGACGAGGTCGACGAGACGCTCCGGGAAGCCTACGAGTACGACGGGCCGAGCGTCGTCGACGCGCACGTCGATCCCGAGGAAGACGTCTATCCGATCGTTCCGAGCGGCGGCGACAACACGAAATTTGCGATGAACGAAAAACAGTTGGAGGAACTATGAGCGGCGAAACTGAAAGCCCCGGCCCGCACGACCGTTCCCAGCCGACCGGTCGCCGGAATCCGGACGGAACGCGCGTGGACATGCCCCAGGACGACTCTCAACGAACCGACGAACGGGTGGTGCTGTCCGCGTTCGTGATCAACGAACCCGGCGTGACCGCCAAGGTGACCGGACTGTTCGCCCGACGACAGATCAACATCGAGCGGATCGTGGGTGAGCCGATAGGCGACGGTACGCGCTCTCGAATCACGTTCGTCGTCGAACCGCCGCATCCCGGCGTCGAACAGGTCCGACGACAGCTGCAAAAGCTCCTCCCGGTCCTCTCCGTCGACGAGTTCGATATCGACGTCGCCGACGATCTCACGGCGGCGATCGACGAGCCGTCCGACTGACTGCCTCTTACTCTCCGTCGAGATCAGCGCCGGAAGGGAACTGTTGCTCGTGATGTTGGAGATGCGAAGTCAGGCCCCCTACAAGGAGACGTTCATCGAGCGATTCCGCCAGAACAACGAATACGTTCGATACCTGCTGAGCACGGTGATCGATCGCGGGATCAAAGCCGGCGTGTTCACCGAGGTCGATGCCGAGCACGCGGCGAACGCGCTCATGACCATCGCCGACGGCGCTCGGACCCGGGCAGTGGTTTTAAACGAAGCGGACGCGCTTCGAACGGCCCGACGGACCGCCCAAGAGTACGTCGATGCCGTCCTCTTCGAAACCGGGTGAGGAGTCCGCTCAGGTATCCGAATCGCTTCGACGTTGCGACGCCGAGTCGGCCACTCTCGTCGTACACCAGTGACAGAACTCCAACTCTTGGTCCAACGCTTTTCCACAGTTCGGACAGGGGATTTCGGATTCGCCGTCGATCGAGCCCGTGTCACCGTCGACTTTGCCGACGCCGGCGTTGTGTGCGCGTGCGAGAACGTACGCGTCGATGACGCTGAACCCGCCGACGATGAGGGTCGGGGCGATCGCTTGAGGGTCGGTCGAGCGTAACCCATCGAGCGTACCGAGGGATGCGGGTTCCGCAAACAGTACGGTCGCAGCGAGCAGGACCGCGAGCCATCCGAACGCGCGCCGCCACCGTCGGAGGTAGATGTGGCCGAGTCCCGTCGCGATCGCTGCGAGCAACGCGGCAATCCACGGCCGCTTTTGCGAAGCGGACTGACCCATATTAAAAATAACTGGATAGTCAGTTATATATTTTGTCGCTTTCGGTGAGCGCTGGTGAAGTATGCTGACCGATGACCGAACCGTTCTCTGGAACCGAAACAGTAAAGCACATAACTGACTGTTCAGTAATTAACGTGGTGGATCTCTTGACCGGAGTCCTCGGCGGGAGACGACGATATAACGTCGAACCATACCGAGATCCGTTCTCATTAAACGATGGGTTGCGGTCGTTTGATCGGACGATGATCACCGTGCCATTTTTGAATTATGACTGACACCGAGATATCGAATGTCGTACTCATCACTATCGATTCACTCCGGGCCGACGCGATCGGGGCCTACGACGATGCAGGACATACACCCGTAATCGACGATCTCGCAGCGCGCGGAACGACGTTCGAACGAGCGTTCGCGAACGGTAACTGGACACCTTTCTCGTTTCCCTCGATGTTGGCATCGAAGCCGGTGTTCGCCGACACTGGACGGATCGGCGTCGACGGCGCGCAGACGCTCGCCGAGACGCTTTCCGACGCGGACATATCCACCGGCGGATTCAACGCCGCGAACGGGTTTCTCACCTCCCATTGGGGGTACGACGACGGCTTCGACGAGTTCGAGCCGTTCGTCGCCAGCATCGGATCGAGCATCTACAGCCGGTATCTCGCAACTCATCCGACGGTCGAGGCGTGGCTCCAGTTGGCGACGTCGCCGATTCGACGTCTTCGCTCTCGGATTCGCGGTGAGACGGACGATCGACCGTTTCTCGATACCTCCCGCATGTTCGACGTCGAACACGCGGCGACATCGTTCATCGAGGACTCGTCCTCGCCGTTTTTCCTCTGGGTCCACTACATGGACACGCACACCCCGTACGTGCCGGCTCCCCGGTACATCCGCGAAGTGTCTTCTAACATACTCGGGACCCACCGGATGATACACGCACACACCCGAACGGGGTTGGGGTGGGACGTCGGCGAACGGACGCTTCAGGACCTTCAGACGCTCTATCGGGCCGCCGTTCGACAGGTCGATGCGAGCGTCGGTCGCCTCTTGGAAACGCTCTCCGACAACGGTATCCACGACGAGACCGCCGTCGTTTTGGCCGGCGATCACGGCGAGGAGTTCCAAGAACACGGCCACCTCGCACACTATCCGAAGCTCTACGACGAACTGATTCGAGTCCCGCTTATCGTGGACGTTCCGGGAACGGCCAGTCGCCGCATCGAACAACAGGTGGCGCTGGATTCGATCCCGCCCACGGTGGCGGACCTCTTCGGCGCCGAACCCTCCGACGAATGGCGAGG
>JBNJFV010000143.1:0-6239 GCA_051747145.1 Halobacteriota archaeon | reverse complement strand
CCTCCCAGCGTACCGACTGAACAGGTATTGTGCAACACAAACATTATTATCGGTGCGGACCGATACTCCACGTAGAGATGGCCAAATCAGTCACTGAAATGCTCAACAACGACATGGAGTGCGAGGGGTTACTCGAGTGCTTCCATGGGTTGAAGCTACTCGACAAAGAGTGCTTTCAGGTCCTGGTCAGATACGACGAGCCGCTTACGGTCGACGAGATCGCAGAGGAGGTCGATCGGGAACGGTCGACGACGTACCGCTCGATCCAGCGGCTACTCAAGGCGGGACTCGTCGAAAAAGACCAGTTGAACTACGAACAAGGCGGGTACTACCACGTCTACCATGCGACGGAATCCGACGCCGTCACCGACGAGATGCAGAACATGCTGAATGCGTGGTACGCGAAAATGGGCCAACTGCTCCAGGAATTCGAGCAGAAGTACGGCGAAACCGATCCGGAGCCGATGCAAACGGATCACTGATCGTTCGACAGTTTCAGATGCGTGATCTCGAAACCGATAGGCGATCTCGAACCCAGTCGGTGATCTCGAAACCGATAGGCGATCTCGAACCCAGTCGGCGACGGCGTTTCGGCCCGCTTCAGCGACGCTGATCCGATCGCGTACCCCCCCACTCGATCTACTTCCATTCGTTGATCGGATCCACTATTCGAATCTATCGTCGATCGAACGCACGTAGCGATAGCTGTCGAGTTTGCACGGTCCGTGCCGAATACGGACGCTGAGTTTTGGGGCCAAACGAAGAGTAAAATTTCGACGGAACGGTTATCGGGACTGTGGCGGCACGAGCAATACATTACCTTCCGCTCTCGCGACGACACGTTCGGATACGCTTCCGAGTAGGAGTCGGCGAAGCCGACCCTTCCCGCGACTGCCCAGTAGCGTCATCGTCGGGCTGACCGTCGATTCGGTATCGAGGATCTCAGTGAGCGGATCGCCGACGCGAATTTCGATGTCGGTGTCGATGTCGTACCCGGCCAGTGTGTCCGCGTGTGCGGCGAGTTTTTCGCGAGCGTCGCCTCGAAGCGACTCGATCTCGTCCTCGTCGTGTTTGCTCCGTTCGATCACGTGAAGCAAGGTCACGTGCTGGGTGGCGTTCTGAATCGTCTCGAACTGCTGGAAGGCGCGTTCTGCGTTCGAAGAGAAATCAGTCGCATACAGGAGATCGTTGAACAGATGTTGTCGCGCGACCCTGTAGTGGCCGTCGGATCGAGATATCCGTTGTAACACGAGCGGTCGAACCGCCGTTCGGGCCATGTTACGCGCCGTACTGCCGATGAACCGATCTTTGAGCGGGCTCTCCCCGCGCGATCCGATGACGATTATGTCGGCGTTGACGGCCTCCGCAACACCGTTTATCCGCCGATGCGGGGTGCCACGGACAATGTGGGTCTCGACGTCGAACCCGGCTTCAGTGAAGATCCGCTTTTGTCCTTTCAACAGGTTCTGCTTCGTCTTTCGGTAGTCGATCCCCGGCATGCCGTAGTGCATATCCGAGCTAATTACCGTGACCAAATGAACCTCAGTCGTCCCGATTCGGGTCAAACAGTCGAGACACGGTTGGGTCCGAACGGCCGCGTCCGATGCTTCCGACAGATCCGTAGCGTACAGGATTCTCATGGGGCGGTGTAGGACGTGTGCCGACTTAATATTGTGGTTTCTGAGCACTACCACAACTGTAATAAGTCATCACGTCCCAACGCCCCCGACGACGAGATACAAAACGATATCCCTTGAGTAGTGAAACTGCCCCACGTCATCGGTACACATCCCCAAACACTGTATATCTGCATAACGTATAGAGATATTTCCATCGGATATCGGTCCCATCCTCATCAATAGTATTGTACGCCCATCCCAAAACCGTTATTAACGGGTCCCGACTACAGACCACTACGAACTCGAGCGAGACATCACGGATGATTCAGCCCACTACGACACCAATGAACGAACTCACACCCCCACGCACCGACGTCTCTACGTTGGCTTCATCGCACCGGTCAGCAGGATCGACGGACAGCTCCCTTGCCGACACCCAGATGGTCATCGGGAGTCCGAAATCACACCCGATCGAACCGATCACCCGCCAGTAAATACATGGAACTACTCGGATTAAGCGCAACGTTTCTCGCGTTGTTCGTCAGCTTCGGATTCGTCGTCGGCCTGCTGTATGGCTTCTTCGGCATGGGCGGATCGTTTCTCGTAACGCCCGTGTTATTGTTGTTAGGATATCCGGCACCCGTTGCGATCGGGAGCGCCATGGCGTTCGTCTTCGGGACCGCCGTCATCGCGACGGTGAAACATCACGACATCGGACAGGTGGATTACAAACTCGGCGCACTGATGTTCGTTGGGTTGAGCGTGGGGATCGAAGGCGGACGGGTGCTCGTCTTCTACCTCGACGATCTCGGTTTCGCCGACGCGATCGTCGGTGTAACCTACGTGGTCATCCTCGCGGGGATCGGTATCCTGTTTACCAAAAACGCGCTGGAAGACGACGAAGACGACCAAGACGAGGCCGAATCCCACCTCGAAGACGCCGACGTTGACCCCGACGACATTCCGGACCTCGCAAAGAAGATCCAGACGTACAACATTCCGCCAATGGTGACGCTCACCGGAGGTATCAGGGTCTCGCTTTGGACGATCACGTTCGTCGCGTTGATCGTCGGGATCGTCTCGGGCTTTCTCGGAATCGGCGGCGGGTTCATCCGACTGCCGGCCATCTACTATTTGATCGGCGTACCGCTTCCGGTCGCCGTCGGGACGAATCTCTTCGGGGGGCTTATCTCCGGCGCGGTTGGGACGTTCACCTACGGGCAAAGCGGGGTGGTCGACCTCTCGATCGTCGCACCGTTGTTGCTCGGTAGCGCCCTCGGTGCCCGAATCGGGTCTGCATCGACCGTGATCGTCGACGAGGACGAAACCCGGATCTATTTCGGGCTGTTGCTGCTCGTCTCGAGCGTTGCTGTCGCACTCGGGGAACTCTCCTCGTACATCGACATCGAATCGCTGGACACGGTGAGCGTGATCTTGATCGTCGGTTCGGCGGTTCTCGTCGTGGGCGCGATCGTCTTCAGCGCGATCCAGGCCGTCCGAAACCGCGGCACGAACGTGGTGTCTGCGTCTGATTGAGGACGTCTCCGACGATCGGTGCGGTAGTTCGGATTGACCGGCCAGCGCGCCGATATTGTACCGGAGATCCAAACGTATTTCTTCGGGCTCATACGACGTACGATCACGATGGGATTTCACACCTTCGACCACGAGAAGGCCGACGGGCTCGAAGATCCCGGTCGATATCGGTACTGCTCGCGCGAGGAACTCCTCGCAGCGATCGACGCAGCGACGAGGTCGCACGTCGTCGATCTCGGCAGTGGCACCGGGTTTTACACCGACGACTTGGCGGCGGTCGTCGATCGCGTGTCGGCAATCGACATCCAACCGGAGATGCACGCGTACTACCGCGAGAAGGGCGTTCCCGAAAACGTCGAGCTTTTCGAACGAAGCACAGACGATATTCCGCTGGCAGACGAAGGTGCCGACGCAGCCGTCTCGACGATGACGTTCCACGAGCTCCCACTCGAGGGGACGATCGAAGAACTACGACGGGTGCTGGAGCCCGGATCGCCGTTCGTCATCGTCGACTGGTCTGCAAACGGGGCCGGCGAAGCGGGGCCGCCGATCGACGAGCGATACACCGTCTCCGAAGCCGTAGCTGAGATCGAAGCCGGCGGATTCGACGTCGAACGAGCGAGCGAGCGGCCCGAGACCTTCCTCGTCCGTTCGAGACTGCCGAAGTGAGTCCCGACTCGTACCGTCGAGAATCGGTGGAATGATTCTACGTATCGATCCACCGACTCCACGCTCAAACCCTTCGATTACACGCTCCGATCATCAACGGATGTTCATCGCACGACTGTAACCGGCACGGGTGCACGCCGAACGACCGTCTCGGCGACGCTTCCCAGGAGAATTCGTGCAGCCCCGTCGCGTCCACTGCTTCCCATGACGATGTGATCGACGTCGTTGTCGGCCGCGTACTCGACGATTATCCGTGCGGGCCGGCCGACGTCCGTCTCCGTTTCGATCGTCGCGTCGACGTCGAGTGCTTCGGCGTGCGAAATCAGCTCCTCGAACTGCGTTTGTGCCCACTCGCGCTGTGATTCCAACAGCTGTTCGGTGTACATCCCAGCGCCACCGTCGTGCGCATACAGCGTCGACGGCGTGATCACGTGCAAAAGTACGATTTCGTCCGGCGAAATCGTCTCGCAAGCGTGTTCGAACGCGGTTTTCGACTGGGGCGATCCGTCGATCGGAACCAGAATTCGACTCATACGTGTCGGTCGGTCCACCGATTCTTAACGCTTGGTCGAAATCTCAGCAGACGAGAACGTTCTACGGAGGATTCACCGGGCACACCGCGTCATTCGGGCGGTTCCAACGCTTCGTCGACGAGCCGGCCGAACCGATCGACGAGTCGATCGTACATACTCGGAGAAACCGCTTTCAGCAGCGTGCGGACGCGATCGGGGCGCACGACCTCGACGACAACAGTGCCGTTCGTCGTGTACGTCGTTTCGACGATCCCCGCGGATTCGAGGTTCTCCAGGTGCCAAGAGACGGTACTCCGAGCGATGTCGATCTCCGAGGCGATCGTCGGTGCGCGAACCGGTTCGTCGCCGAGCGCGACCGTCAGAATGTCGCGGGCGGTCTCTCGACGAAGAAGCGCGAGGGCTTTCTCGTCGAACGGATCGTATCGAGGAGGATAATAATGCGTCTTGCCGAGTATCGATCGGCGCGTCACCGCACCGTTCCGGACCAACCGGCGGAGGTGATACTGCGCCTGACCGGTCGCGATGTCTAGGTCTCGAACGAGTTCGTTGAAGTGGACGCCGGGGGTTGATTCGACGTGCGATCGTATCCGTGTGCGTGTCTCGCTCATGTCTTATCTACTGAGAGTCGATACCCGCAGTAGGCGACCGCCTCGAATAAATACCCCGCCTCCTCTCGGTTTGTGAGAGCCGCCGCAACCGATCACGTTCGACGTTCGTACCCGAGCGTTTTTGAATACTACAGTACGATATCCCGATACGCAGTACTGAAGTCGCAACGAGGAACACGGTTCGATGTCCATATACGACACCACTTTGCTGGCGGCTGCGACGCTCTCGCCGACGCTGTACCCCTTCGCGGTGATCGCCGCGATCGGGACCGGCATCCTGTTCGTCCTCAGCGTCTCGGCGTATCGCCAGCGACGGTCGACGCCGTATCTGCTCGTGACGTGTTCGATAGGGGCGCTCGTGCTCAGATCGATCGTCGGTATCGGAACCATCGCCGGATTCGTTCCGATGTACGTCCATCACCTCGTCGAGCACACGTTCGATTTTCTGATAGCGGTCACGCTCTTGGCTGCGGTCTATCTCATCGGTCGACCGGCTCGAAAGCGAGAGGACGCACGGTTGTGAGTGACTGGCTGAAACGTAGGAGCGATCGAACAGCGTACGTGACATATCACACGGGGCGGCATCGAATTTATCGAGCCGGAACGCGAATTCGACGGTGATGTACGATCGCATTCTGCTGCCGACGGATGGATCGGCCGGTGTCGATACCGCGATCGAACACGCGATCGATGCGGCGGAACGGTACGACGCAACCCTCCACGTACTGTACGTCGTCGATTCGACGACGTACGAGGCGTACTCCGGTGACGAGTACGTGCACGAACGCGAAGGTCTCGAACAGGGGCTGCGACAGCTGGGCGAGGACGCGATCGAAACGATAACGACCCGGGCGGCGACAAACGGAATCCCCACCGAATCGGCGATCGAAAACGGCGACCCCCACGAACAGATCCTCCGATACGCCGATCGGGAGGACGTCGACCTCATCGTACTTGGATCGCGCAATCGCACGGGCGAGTATCGCCGCCTCCTCGGAAGCGTGACCGAACGGGTCTCGCGAATGGCCCCCCAGACGGTGACGATCGTCAAATCGCCCCTTGCGGACTAGCTTTCGTCGTCACCGGTCTCGTCCGCGTCGTCCTCGAAGAACCGTTCCCGGTAGAACGTTGCAGTGTCGCGATCGATCTCGGCAAGTTGTACGATGTCGTCCTCTGAGAGGTAGTCGACCGCCTCGACGTACGCCACGGCGTCAGGTCGCTCGGCGAACGGTGCCGGGTTGACCATCATCGGATCGTCGACCCGGTCGGGGTCG
>JBNJFV010000142.1:1513-6239 GCA_051747145.1 Halobacteriota archaeon | reverse complement strand
TGGATTCATCAACGGCGGGGCGTTACGACCCCTCGATCGGCGGTATCTGAACGCTCGGGAACTGCGCTACGCGCTGGATCTGTTCGTGCGGCGTCGCGAACCCACCGACGTGGAACGGCTGTACCTGTACGACCTTCTCGATGCGACGATCGACGGCGAACGGCTCCCGGCCGACGAGGTCCCACCAGGGATGAAACTGGCTCGTGGGGCGGGATACACCGACGCGCTCGTGGCGTACCGTCGGGATCTTTCGACGTGGTACGACGATTCTGGCGATTCGGAAACCGCGGCGGTACTCGAATCCCTCCGGGACCATCTGAACCGTGCGGAGGCACTGGACGGTGCGATTTCGATCGCCACCGCCGAGACGCTCGTTTCGATCGTAGACGATCTCTACGCGTATCTCACCGGCGATGAAAAAGCACGCGCTCGCACTGACGACGAAGCACGTCCTCGCACTGTCGACGAAGAACATCATCCAACTGACGACACCGATCGGTTAGAATCTGCGCGGAAGAAGCTTCGTCGGCTGGCGTGACGTCGAGTGCCCGACGTCTATGGAGTGATCCGCACCGATCGCCGCGAGAGATCCGCAACGGTCAAGGACTCGGTGGCTGTTTCGAGAACTGACACGTCGATCAAGCTATGAGCGACTCCTTCGACATCCACGACCACCGACATCAGCTCAAACAGCTTCGGGACGCCGGGACGACGAAGCTTTTCGAAAATCGCACCGAATTGGCCTGTCCGGTCTGCGACGACCGGTTCGATCGGCTCTTCGTGACGTCCCAACGGACTACGACGTTCCCGGAAAACGACGGCGCACGGTTCTGCATTCTCCGCCAGGAGGGAACGATCTACATGTTTCGGCATTGATCGACCGGGGCATCGATCAGGGTCAAGACCGATCGACCGGCGAATCGATCACGTTCACCACCGATCGATCGAACGTGGCTTGCCTCACTCGTACAGCGGGTTCGCGTCACAGAGTTCCTGCACGCGCTCGCCGACCTCGAAAATCACGTCGTCAGAATCGTGGTTGTCCACCACGCGATAGATGAGTTCGCCGACCTCAGCGATCTCCTCCTCGTCGAACCCGCGAGTTGTCAATCCGGCGGTTCCGGCCCGGATTCCCGAGGGGTTAAACGGCGATCGGGTTTCGCCGGGGACGGTGTTGGCGTTGAGTACGATGTTGGCCGCCGCGAGCGCGTCTTCGGCGTCACCCCCCGGAAGGTCCGGGTGGGACTCGCGGAGGTCGACGAGTACGAGGTGCGTGTCCGTGCCGCCGGAGACGAGGTCGAAACCGAGGTCCGCGAACGTTTCCCCGAGTACTTTGGCGTTGTCGACCACCTGTCTCGCGTACGTTTCGAACTCCGGCTGTAACGCCTCCTTGAACCCGACTGCTTTACCGGCGATGTTGTGCATGAGCGGCCCTCCCTGCGCCCCGGGGAAGACGGCGGCGTCGATCGCGCTCGCGTGTTCGTCGCTCGTCATGATGATTCCCCCGCGCCCCGATCGGATCGTCTTGTGCGTCGATCCGGTGACGAAGTCGGCGACGCCGACGGGCGATTGGTGGACGCCGGCCGCGACCAGCCCGGTGATGTGTGCGATGTCGGCGAGGTGGTAGGCGTCGACGGCGTCGGCGATCTGTTGGACGCGCTCGAAATCGACCTCGCGGGGATAGGCCGAAAACCCCGACACGATCATGTCGGGATCGACCGACTCGGCCGTTCGTTCGATCGAGTCGTAGTCGAGATAGCCCGATTCGGCGTCGACCTCGTACTGTTCGATGTCATAAAGTTTCCCAGCGAAGTTCGCCGGGTGGCCGTGACTCAGGTGGCCGCCGTGATCCAGTTTCAAAGAGAGGATCGTGTCTCCGGGGTCCAGCGTCGCCAGATACACGCCCATGTTCGCCTGCGTTCCCGAGTGTGGCTGCACGTTGACGTGGGCTGCACCCCACAGTTGTTTCGCCCGATCGATGGCGAGCGTCTCGACGTCGTCAGCATACTCACATCCGGCGTAGTACCGCTCTCCGGGGTACCCCTCGGCGTACTTGTTCGTGAGCGCACTTCCCTGCGCCTGCAGTACCGCCGCGCTGGCGTGGTTCTCGCTTGCGATCATCGAAAGCGTATCACGTTGGCGTTCGACTTCGGATTCGAGGGCGGCGGCGACCGCGGGATCCACCTCGCGTACCTGCGCGTATTCCATACCTGAGTTGGCGTAACTGCACCCAATAAGTGTGTTCCTTGTCAGTCGTTCCGTGCCGTATCGCCGATTCACTCGATCGTTACACACTGGTTTCCGAACGGTTTCCTGACGGAGATCAGTACGCGGCCATCCACGTACTTATTGGCCGACTGTGCAGTAATATTAAATAGGGTCATCGGTGTTATCCTAACTCGTAATGCAGTCGAATTTACTCGAAACGACGGTTGATGATATCCTCCGAACGGCGCTTTCGGAGTCTGACTCGGAGCTTCTCGTCGTCGATCCCTCCTTTAGAACACTCGAATCGCTCGTGGAGGTCGCCACCTCGTTCGACCGATCGGTCCCGACGCTGTCGGTTCTCGCCAGGGAGTCGGTTTTGAAGGCGGTCACGGACGACTTCCTGACGGCGAGTCGGCTGGCGGATCTGGTCGCCGCAGGACACGTCGAACTCGGCTTGCTCGAGACGGACGCGGAAAACTCGCTTTTGCTCTCGGAAACGTCCGTCCTCGCCATCGTCACCGCGGGCGATCAAGTCGCTGCACTCGGATCGACCGACGATTCGTTCGTCGAAAACGTCCGAAGCAGCTATCAAACGCAGTGGGCCGACGCGGAGTCGTTCGGACTGCGGACCCCGCCGTTGAGCGAGATTCGAGAGAGCCTCGAAGAACGCATCAGCGAGGCGTGCCGTGCGGACTTTGACGCAATGGTCGACGCCATCGAGACGATGGGCGAGGATCCGATCGACGAAGTGGCCGTGTCGCTTTTGATCGCTGCGAGAAATCAGGTGCTTTTATACGACATCTCGAAGTGGGGCGAAGACGTAGGCGTGGCGAGCAAAGCGACGTTCTCACGGACGAAGACCCGACTCGAAGACACCGGATTGATCGACACCGAAAAGGTCCCGATCGACGTCGGTCGGCCTCGACTTCGACTGCGACTGGGTGAGCCGTACCGTGACATGGAACCGGCGGAACTCGTAGCTGCAGCCAGCGAAACGCTGTAACGGGTATTTCTGAGCGGACCGATCGGACTTCGTGGTGTTTTTCTCCCGGCTCGTTGTGGGTGTGACATGGAACTCGGACTCGTCGGCAGCGGCCCCGCGACTGCGGCGATCGACGCCGCGTTCGCAGATCTCGACGCTACCGTCTCGACGATCGAGCCGGCTGCCCTCGGGTCGATCGACGACGCACCCCGATTTGCTGCAGTCGTTGCACCGACGGGAGCCTCGGTGTTCGAGGCGGCCTCCGATCGGTTCGATCGCTGGGTCGCAGTCGAGATCGGCGGACTCGGCGGGGTCCCCCGGGAGGAACTCGATGCGGCCGTGAGTACGTTCGACGCTGAATCCGGCTGTTATCGCTGTCTCCGTACGCGAGCCCGTTCCGGTTGCGATGGCGCAGACGACACCGTCGAGAAGCGGCCGCGCGGTGATCGATCGGCAGTCAGGTACGCCGGGGCCACGGCGGGGCGGAAACTCATCGGTTTACTCACCGGGGCGGTCGCCGGCGGTGAGGTGACC
This sequence comes from Halobacteriota archaeon, assembly GCA_051747145.1. GTDB lineage: Archaea > Halobacteriota > Halobacteria > Halobacteriales > Haloferacaceae > JBNJFV01. The sequence continues at coordinate 2,515 of JBNJFV010000142.1, read as the reverse complement.
GAAATCGACGGTGGGTCGCGATCGTTCCTCCCGGTACCGGGGTGTCGTTGTGGTGTGGATCCGGCGAGCACGCTCGAATTGGAGTATGAACGCGCTGCCGTCACCGAATCGATAGCGCGGGCCGAACGGGCGGTCGACGATCGGCTGGGTCTGATTGTCGACGTGGGCGAACGGGAATCGTTTCCCGTCCCCTACTACCTCGCCGTCACCGGCGACACCAGCCGGTTCAGCGACGTGACGGCCGCAGAGTACGCCGCCGGCGTGGACGTCGACTGGGACCGTGCGTACATGAAGGCGCTCGGCGAAGGGCTCGAACGGTATTGTGCGGGCGTGTATCGATCTACACGATTCACGCGTGCGCCCGAGTCGAACCTCTCGAACGCGGTTTCCCCGTCGCGGTTCGTCCGCCCGGACGGCTACGAAAATCCGGATCCGGAGACGCCGATCCCGTGGGTTGAGGGTGTCGATCTACGGTCGAAAACGTCCGTCTGGATACCGGCGGAGTTCGTGCAGTATCCGCCGCCGGAACGGCGATTCAAGCCGGCCATAACGACCGGGTTGGGCCTTGGAAACTCTACGATCGAGGCGGTTCTTTCGGGGCTCTACGAGGTGCTCGAACGGGACGCGACGATGTTGGGGTGGTATTCGACGTTCGAACCGCTCGGGATAGAGATCGACGACGAACGGTTCGAGGACCTCCGAAAGCGAGCGCGCGCCGAGTCGCTTTCGGTCACGCCGATGCTTCTCACACAGGACGTCGACGTGCCGGTCGTCGCCGTCGCGCTCCATCGCGAGGCTGGGTGGCCCGCGTTTGCGATCGGTTCGGACGCCGACCTCGACCCGGTCGCAGCAGCCTGTTCGGCCCTAGCGGAGGCGCTGCAAAACTGGATGGAGCTTCGATCCATGGGCGAAGATGAATCGAAGGCTCAGGAGGGCGCGATCGGCGAGTACGGTTCGTTCCCACCGATCGTTCGGCGATTCGTCGACGTCGACGGGACCGTA